>CAZVWK010000016.1:0-29413 GCA_964631475.1 uncultured Elusimicrobiaceae bacterium
AGCTCGACGATTTCGACGGCCGCAAGGAGGCAGAGGCCAAGGCGGTGCTGATGGGCCTGGGTTTCAAGGTCTCCGACTTCACGCGCAAGGTCAACACCCTCAGCGGCGGCTGGGCGATGCGCGTGGCCATGGCCCGGCTGCTGGTCAAGAAGCCCGACCTGCTGCTCCTCGACGAGCCCACCAACCACCTGGACCTCGACTCACTCATCTGGCTGCAGGACTACCTGGCCTGGTACCCCGGCGCCGTCTTCATAATCTCCCACGACCGGGCCTTCATCGATTTCCTCTGCACCGCCATCGTCTCCCTGCAGGACAAGAAACTGCGCGTCTACCACGGCGACTACGCCAATTTCCTCGCCCAGCGCGAGGCCGAGAAGGAGAAGCTCCTCTCGCAGTGGAAGCAGCAGCAACTGGAGATCGCCGATATGGAGGACTTCATCGCGCGCAACCGCGCCCGCGTCTCCACGGCCTCCCGCGTGCAGAGCATGATAAAGCGCCTGGAGAAGCTCGAGCGCATAGAGCTGCCGCCGGAGACCAAGACGGTGAAGATACGCTTCCCGCAGCCGTCGCGCACCGGCACCAAGGTGCTGGAGCTTAAGGACATCTCCAAAACCTACCAGGTCCCCGGCCACGACCCCATAAAGGTCTACGAGCATTTCAACTTCGAGCTGATGCGCGGCCAGAAGCTGGCCTTCGTGGGGCACAACGGCGCCGGCAAGAGCACGCTGCTCAAGATGCTGGCCGGAGTGATAGAGCCGGATTCCGGCGAGCGGGTCCTGGGCCTCAACGCCAAGACCGGCTATTTCTCCCAGCACCGCACCGGCATCCTCGAGCCGCGCCGCACCGTGCTGCAGGAGGCGCTGGACAACGACAGGATGAACCCGGAGCTGATGGTGCGCACGGTGCTGGGGACCTTCCTCTTTCCCGGCGACAGTGTTTTCAAGAAAGTGTCGGTGCTCAGCGGCGGAGAGAAGAGCCGCCTCATGCTGGTAAAGCTCCTGCTGGACCCGCCCAACGTGCTGCTGCTAGACGAGCCCACCACCCACCTCGACATCCCCAGCGTGGAGGCGCTTGTCGCCGCGCTGAAGGAATACGAGGGCACGGTCTGCTTCATCAGTCACGACCTCTATTTCGTCAACCAGCTGGCCGACGCCGTGGTGCATGTGGAGAACGGCAAGGCCACCGTGTACCCCGGCAACTACGATTATTTCCACCGGCGCCAGGAGCAGATGCGGGCCGAGGCGGAGGCCGAGGCCGCCGCGAAGCAGAGGAAGGCCCCTGACCCGGAGCCGCAGGCCGATCCCCGTGACGAGGAGCGGCGGCAGAAGCGCGAACGCGAACAGTCCGAGCGGCGGCGCGCCAGGCTGGCGGAAGAGATCGCCGCGGCCAGGAAGAAAGTAGAAGCTCTGGCCGCGCGGCTTTCCGAACCGGCCGTGCACGCGGATTACGAGCTGGTGAAGTCCATCGGCGACGAGATAAAAATTCTGGAAGCCGAGGCCGCCGATAAAGAGAGAGAGCTCTCCGCCGGCCCGGAAGCAGGACGGTGACGCCGGCCGCCGAGGCCGCGTCCGCCCCGCGAGGGGACAAGGAACGAATGCAACAGGAAACCACAGCGCGCAGGGCGGACCTGCGGAACATAGCCATCATAGCTCACGTTGACCACGGCAAAACGACCCTGGTGGACGCCATGCTCAAGCAGACCGGCGCCTTCACCGACAAAAGCGGCGAAGAAGCTATCTGCATAATGGACTCCAGCGACCTTGAGCGGGAGCGGGGCATAACCATACTTTCCAAGAATACCTCCGTCCGCCGCGGCGACACGACCATACACATAGTCGACACGCCCGGACACGCCGACTTCGGCAGCGAGGTCGAGCGCGTGCTGCGCATGGTGGACGGGGTCCTGCTCCTGGTCGACGCACTCGACGGCCCCATGCCGCAGACCCGTTTCGTGCTCAAGAAGTCGCTGGCGCTCGGCTTGCGGCCCATCGTGGTCATAAACAAGGTGGACCGGCCCAACTGCGACCCGCACGCCGCCCTCGACAAGGTGTTCGCGCTGTTCATGGAACTGGGCGCGACCGACTCCCAACTGGATTTTCCCGTGGTCTACGCGGTGGGTAGGGACGGCTGGGCCTCGCCGGACTACCATAAGCCGGCTAGGGACCTCTCCTTCCTATTCGAGACGATAATGAAGCATGTGCCCGGGCCCCTGGACCTGGACAAGGAGCCGCTGCGGGTGCTGATTACTATGCTGGACTACAGTTCCTATACCGGCCGCATCGGCGTAGGGCGCATCGTCCAGGGCGTCATCGCCTCCGGGCAGCAGGTTTCGCTCGGCTCTCCCTCCTCCCAGACCGCGACCCGGAAGGTCATGCAGCTCATGGGCTACCGCGGCCTGGACCGCGTCACCATAAAGACCGCGCGCTCGGGCGACATCGTGGCCATAGCCGGCCTCGAGGGCGTCGAGGTTGGCGACACGGTCTCTTCCGTAGATTCCCCCGGCGTCCTGCCGGGACTCGAGATAGAGCAGCCCACGCTGTCGATGGAATTCTTCGCCAACGACGGCCCCTTCTCGGGCCGCGAGGGCAAGTTCGTCACTATAACGCAGATACGCGACCGCCTTTACCGAGAACAGCAGACCAATGTCGGCCTCAAGGTCGAGGAGATCCCCGGCCAGGCCGGTTTCAAGGTCTCGGGCCGCGGCGAACTGCACCTCTCCATCCTGATAGAGACGATGCGCCGCGAAGGGTACGAGCTCTGCGTCTCCAAGATGGCCGTCATCACTAGGGAGGAGAACGGCGTCACGCTGGAGCCTGTGGAATACCTGATACTCGACGCCCCCGCCGAGTTCCAGGGCGCCGTCATGACCGGCCTGGGCGCCCGCGGCGCGCAGATGAAGAACATGGTCGCGGGCGACGACGGCCGGGTGCGCTTCGAGTACGTCATCTCCTCCCGCGCGCTTATCGGTTTCAAGTCCGAGTTCATGACTTTCACCAGGGGTTCCGGCCTGATGCATCACAGTTTCCACGGCTTCCTGCCGGAGGGTAATTTCAGCCGGCCCCCGCGCAACGGCGTCTTCGTCGCCAAGGAGTCTGGCCAGTCCGCCGGTTACGCCCTGAACAGCCTGCAGGACCACGGCATCATGTTCGTAGGGCCAGGCGAGGAGGTCTATGCCGGGCAGGTGGTCGGCGAGCATTGCCGGGGCAACGACCTCGTGACCAATCCCTGCAAGGAGAAGAAGCAGACCAACATGCGCTCCTCCACCGCCGACGCCTCCATCATGCTCACGCCTCCGCTCCGGATGAGCCTGGAGCAGGCCATCGAGTATGTCGAAGAGGACGAGTTCGTGGAGGTCACGCCGAAGAGCCTGCGCCTGCGCAAGAAGATACTCGACCATTCCATGCGAAAAAGGAGCGAGAAGGACGAGTGAGGCCCGCTCTCTCCGCCATCCTGCTCTTCCTGGCCGCGGCCGCCCCGAGGCCCGCCGCCGATCCCGCCGACGGCTATATCGGCCGCTGGGCCGGCGAGGCCCGTCTGGATTCCGGCCAGAAATACGAAGTTTCGATATCCATCACGAAGGCTTCCCACGGCTTCTCCGCTTCCTATCACGCCACGCCAAAGGACGGCGGTGACGGCGGGTGGGTGCGCGGCACGGCAGAGGCGGCCAAAAAACCGGAGGGTTCTTACAGGATCAGGCTGAGGCTGGACGCTTTCAGGAATTTTAACATGCCCGCCACGGCCCGCGTAGAAGAGGATGGGAAACTGACCATAGAGTCGGTAATGTTCAGAGGTTCCGGCAGCCTCAACCCCGGGAAAGACGAGATCCGCTTCATGTACGAATCCCGCATGGGTTCCGGCAAAGGGGCGCTGACCAAAAAAGTCCCCAAGAAACCGGGCGCGGCCAGGAAGAAGGAAGAGGTTTTTTCTCCGCCTTTACCTTCGGCCCCCGGCCCGGTTAAAATTGAAGTAGCGCCCCTCAGGCCCGACTGACCCCGCCCGCGGGTCTTTCCGCAGGCCCGGCCGGACACGGGCAGGCGCAGTAAGTCACGACGCAGGCAGAGATATACACCCACAGCAGCCGCGCCATTATGCCGCCCAGCGCTCCGTAGACGCTGCGGCCGGCGCGAACTTGTAGAAAAGGGCCGGGCCCGCGAAGACGACCGCCCAGGGCAGGAAGACGAAGAACAGGTTGTACCTGGAGCCGGGATTGTCGCTCATGCCAGATGGATGTTATCAAACGAGGGGGCTCCGGTCCTCAACTTTGGTATATTTTTGGTATATTTTAACCAATGGACGATCATATCAAGTTTATGCGCGAAGCTATAATAGAGGCACGAAGAGGCCTGGCAGAGGGCGGAATCCCGATAGGCGCGGTCCTGGTCAGTGGGGGGAGTATAATAGGAAGGGGTCATAATCGCCGGGTGCAGAAAAAATCGGCCATACTGCACGCCGAAATGGACTGCCTGGAGAACGCCGGGCGTCTCAAGGCGGCGGATTACCGCCGATGCACCATTTATTCAACCCTGTCCCCCTGCCACATGTGCACCGGGGCTATACTGCTCTACGGCATCCCCAGGGTGGTAATAGGAGAGAACCGGACCTTCAAGGGGCCGGAAACTTATTCCCGCCGCCGGCTGAAGCTCACAAACCTGGACCTGGCGGAATGTCGGGAACTGATGGCGGGGTTCATAAAGGCCCGTCCGGAACTGTGGTATGAGGATATCGGAAAATAAATCATGTTCAGAACGCGCGACAATATGCTATGATATCTGCGTACCCAGAACTCAGTCTATTGCGGTCCGACCCGGCAATACTGCGGTGTAGAAGATAGCAGAGAGTGAGTTTGCGGACAGAGAGAGTATTGTCAGGAGGATAGCACAATGAAAAAGATATACGTAGGGGGACTCCCCTTCTCGACCACCGAGGACGAACTGAACGGTCTGTTCGGCAGCTACGGCAAGGTCTCCAGCGCCAAGATCATCACGGATAAGTTCAGCGGGCAGTCCCGCGGCTTCGGCTTCGTGAAGATGGAAGATGACGGCGAGGCCACCGCGGCCATGGACAAGCTTAACGGCTCCGAGTTCGGCGGCCGCAAGCTGACCGTCAATGAGGCCCGGCCCATGGAGCCCCGCTCCGGCGGCGGCAAGTTCGGCGGCGGCGGCGGTCGCGGCGGTGACCGCGGCGGTCGCGGCGGCGGCGGCTTCTCCAAGTGGTGAACTGACCCCATAGACTGAAACTGAAAAGTTTCGACCCCCGTTCGCGCAAGCGGACGGGGGTTTTTGTTTGGGCCGAATTCATGAAACACTCGCGATTATGGCGGCGATACGCCGCCTAGTCGTCAAGTCCTGCGCCGGGCCCGGTTTCGCCCTCGAATGGCTCTTATACAGGCTGAAATCAAATTTTTAGTGAGTTCGCCGGGTATGGCGTTGTAGCAATGGGCTGGTCTGAGCTGCGCTCGCTTTACCGGCGGCAGGCCGAAAAAAATATACTTTTCCTGGAATCCGAGGGAGGCTATATGTTCAAATCGGCAAACAGCAAGGAAGACTACCTCCCTCCTCCTTCTTTTATACCGAAGCCCCGAGGGTATATGTTCAAATCGGCAAACAGCAAGGAAGACCTCAAGGGCAAAGCCCTCAAAGCCAAGGACCTGGTAGGTTACGACAAGGGGGCGGTGGTCAGCCGTACCATAATAGACAAGAAGACGGGCACCGTCACCATATTCTCTTTCGACAAGGGCCAGGGGCTCAGTGAGCACACCGCCCCCTTCGACGCGATGGTGCAGATACTCGACGGCGAGGCCGAGATAACCATCTCCGGCAAGCCGCGCCGCGTGAAGGCCGGCGAGCTCATAATCATGCCGGCGCACAAGCCGCACGCGCTTAAAGCCGTCAAGCGGTACAAGATGGCGCTGATAATGATAAAAGCGTAAAAAGGGGGGGGACATGGGGGGAACGCCGGACAGGAAACGGATACTCAAAGAAATAATCGGCCAGCTCCACACCGGGCTGCCGCTGGCGGAGGCCAAAAAGCGTTTCGAGGCGGAGATAGGCAATGTCACCTCGACGGAGATCTTCGAGCTGGAGTAGTCGCTGATAGACGACGGGGTTCCGCCGGAAGAGATAAAACGCTTCTGCAACATGCACGCGCTGCTTTTCCAGAAAGACCTGGAGAAGACCATGTCCGACCCGGAGAATCAGAACCATCCCGTCGCGCTGTTCAAAGCCGAGAACGCCCAGATAAAGCGCCGCGTCGATTCCGCAAAAGCCCTGCTGCCGGGCCTTCAGGACGGCAAGGGCGCCGACTGGGTGAAGAACATCCTGGGAGGAACTGCGCGCCGTGATAAAGCATTACGAACGCAAGGAGCAGTTGCTCTTTCCTTACCTGGAGAAGCTCAAGGCCGCGGACTGGGCCGAGATCTTCCGCGAGAGCGCGCAGGCCGGCTACATCTTCATCGACCCGCCGGTCGCCCTGGCCGAGGCTCTCGACATCGCCGCCAATACCGGCGTGGCCGGCGGAGTAGTGAGCCTGCCCAGCGGCAATATGAAGTTGGAACAGTTCGTCGCCCTGCTCGACACGCTGCCGGTAGACCTGACCTTCGTCGACGCCGACGATACCGTCCGCTACTTCTCCGAGGGGAAGGACCGCGTCTTCCTGCGCGCGCGGTCTATCATCGGCCGCAAGGTGCAGAACTGCCACCCGCCGGCCAGCCTGGCCGCCGTGGAGAAGATAGTCGATGCCTTAAAGGACGGCTCCAGGGATACGGAAGAGTTCTGGATAAACATGAGGGGCCGTGTCATACACATACGCTATTTCGCCCTGCGCGGCCCCGCGAAGGAGTCCCTGGGGGCGCTGGAAGTCACCCAGGACATCACGGACATGCAGAAGATAAAGGGCGAAAAGATGCTGGCCTGATATGGAAACAAAAGTCATAGACCTCGACAGGACGCTCTACGATGGGCTTCGGGCTTAAGCCGGGCTTCTACGTCTGGTACCCAGTCCTGATCATTTTCATGGTCCTTTTCCAGTTTACCTACGGCTATCTCCTGCCTTTCTTCTCTTCCGCCGCCCCGGCCGACGGGTCCGGCCCGGGGGCTTTCCTGGGGGGATGGCTTTCTGCTGCATGGTGATCAACGGGACCTATCTCTACCAGATACTGCCTTTCAGGCGCAAGCGCGAGAGCGAGGCCGAGGCCCGCAGGCGCTGGAAGGAATGGACGGACCTGATGACCGGCCGCTACGACGACGGCTGCCAGCTCTGCGGCCGGCAGGCTTTCTCGATAGTAGCCCTACTCGGCGTCGCGCTGGCCGCAAATCATTACATCGGCTTCGCCGACCACTTCACACTGGTCAATCTCGGCCTGCGGGTGCCCCTCGTTCTCATGCCC
Organism: uncultured Elusimicrobiaceae bacterium; assembly: GCA_964631475.1. Taxonomy (GTDB): domain Bacteria; phylum Elusimicrobiota; class Elusimicrobia; order Elusimicrobiales; family UBA9959; genus UBA2231. The sequence goes on from CAZVWK010000016.1 coordinate 7,385, forward strand.
TCCTCTCCCGCGCCGCCCCTTGACATAAGACAGGACTCTGTTAGAATATAAGGCCGATGGAAGTCCGTTCAGCCATTGTCAGGCATCAGAATAACCCTCGCGCCCGGCGAAAAGGTCGGGGGTTTTTCCCGTGCCTTATGACAAGGGCCGCTCTGGCCCTCTGCGTCCTTCTCCCGGCCAGTCTCCCGGCGTCGGCTTCCGATTATCATATTTCCTATCTCTGGCATCCGGACCTGGCTACCGTGGAGGCCTATAAGAGAAAAGTCGCCGGCCTGCTCGGCCGCGACATGGCCAAGCGGCTCCGCGTGGTCAGGGGCCAGGATAATTACGGCCTGGTCTATCCCCGCAGGGGTGGCCTCGAGTCCGCCAACACGGTCGCGGCCCGCCATACCCGCCTGCTGGGCGTGAAAAAGCTGGAGCCCGCCTCGGCTATACCGGCCGCAGACTGGCGCGACGCGCTGGCCGCGGCTTCCGCTCCGTCCTCCGCCCCGCCCGCCTCGGCCGCGGAGCAGCCGCCCGCCCCGGCCGCGGCCGACTTGAAGCCGTCCGGGAACGCGGCGTTGTCCGCCCTCGGCGAAAAGGTGGAGTCGTATATAAAAGGCCTCCGGCGGAAGCGGATAATCCAGTCAGACGAGCGCACGGCCTGGTCCGTCTACGATTTTACCTCCGGCGAAAAACTGGTTTCGATAAACGAAGAAGTCCCCATGTCCGCCGCCAGCATGATAAAACCCTTCGTGGCGCTGGCCTGGCTCCACGAGGCCGAGGCCGGCAGGAAGGCGTACGGCGCCGAGGAAAAGCGGCGCATGGAGAACATGATCCGCGATTCCGGCAATATCTCCACCAGCCGCTTCATGCGCGACCTGGGCGGTCCTGGCGCCGTGCAACGCCTGCTCAAGTCCAATTATCCCGGGATCTTCCAGCAGACCAGCATGGTCGAGTACATACCGGCCAACGGCAGGACCTATCGCAACCGGGCTTCGGCCCGCGATTACAGCCGCTTCCTCTACGCCGTCTGGAAGGACGAGGTGAAGGGCTCCGCCGAGATAAAGCGCCTGATGGGCCTCTCCAAGCCCAACCGCCTCTATACCTCGGTGCCGGAGGTCCCTGAGGACACCGAGGTGATGGACAAGACCGGAAGTACGGCCCGTCTCTGCGGCGACATGGGTATAATGGTGGCCAGGGACGCCGACGGCAACGCCTATCCTTATATTATAGTGGGCATTATCGAGAAATCCCGGCCGGCCAGCGGCTACGCCGGCTGGATGCGCTCCCGGGGCAACGTCATCCGGGCGGTCTCCGGCATGGTCTACGAGGAGCTCTCGGCGGCGCACGGCTTCGGCCCCGCCGCCGTGGCCGCGCGCGGGGGAGAGGACGGCGGCGCGGAGGAGGAAGGCTCCGGCGGATCCTGACCCCCCGCTTTTTGTTTGACAAAAGTTTGGTTATTTGGCATAATAGCCAAATGAAACAAGACCTGAAAAAAAGCTACGCCGCGCAGGCCGCAGTGATCAAGGCCATGGCTCATCCCACCCGCCTCCTCATACTTAACTCGCTCAAGAAGAGTGAGCTCTGCGTCTGCGAACTGCGCGACCTGGTGGGCGACGACCTCTCCACCGTTTCAAGGCACCTCCTCGTACTTAAGAACGCCGGGCTTGTCGCCGCGCGCCGCGAGGGGAACTGGCTCTACTACCGCCTCACCTGTCCCTGCGTCCTTGAGTTTACCGGCTGCATAGCCGGGCTGGCGCGATGAACTTTAGGGAGGAGCGGCGGACGCTGGCCGGCTTCGCCGCCGTTTTCTTCCTGCTCTATTTCCTGCCGGTCGGATCGCCTCGCTTCGACGGGGCCCTGACCGAGGCGCTGGAACTCACCAAGTGGTACACCCGCGAGCACGTGGTGCTCTGCCTCATCCCCGCCCTCTTCATAGCCGGGGGCATCTCGGCCTTCGTCAGCTAGGCCGCGGTGATGAAATACTTCGGCGCTCGCGCCAATAAGTTTCTCTCATACGGCGTGGCCTCGGTTTCCGGCACAATACTCGCCGTTTGTTCCTGCACCGTGCTGCCGCTGTTCGCCGGCATCTATAAGCGCGGTGCGGGACTGGGCCCGGCCATAGCATTCCTTTATTCCGGCCCGGCCATCAATGTGCTGGCCATAGTGCTTACGGCCCGCGTGCTCGGCTTCGAACTGGGCGCCGCCCGCGCCATAGGCGCGGTGGTCTTCAGCCTGTTCATCGGCCTGTCCATGCACTTCATGTTCCGGCGTGAGGAACATGCCAAGGCTAAAACCCAGTCGGACTTGCCGGAACCGGAAGTGAAGCGGCCTCTCTGGCAGACATCCCTCTACTTCGCTTCCATGGCCGCCATACTCATCTTCGCCAACTGGGGCGAATCCGATCCTGCCGACCGCGTCTTCCACGCCATACACGGCGTCAAATGGCCGCTGACCGCTTTATCCGCGGTGGCGCTGGGCTTCATGCTGAAGGTCTGGTTCGGGGCCGGCGGCGGAAAACTTTTCCTGGCCGCTCTCCCGGCGGTAGCCCTGGCTTTTCTCTTCGGCGACCTGCCCATACTTTCCTTCTCGGCCGGCTTCATCGGGCTTTCCTGGGCGCTCAACTCCTCCGGAGAGGGGGAACTCCGGGACTGGTTCTCCTCCGCCTGGGACCTGTCCAAGCAGATCTTCCCGCTGCTCATCGGCGGCATACTGGTGTCGGGCTTCCTCCTGGGCAGGCCCGGCCACGAAGGGATAATCCCCTCGCACTGGGTGGTCTGGGCCGTGGGGGGCAATTCCTTCGCCGCCAACTTCTTCTCTTCCGTAGTAGGGGCCTTCATGTACTTCGCCACGCTGACCGAGGTGCCGATACTGCAGGGCCTGCTGGGCGCCGGCATGGGCAAGGGGCCCGCGCTGGCCCTGCTGCTGGCGGGCCCCGCTCTCTCGCTGCCCAATATGCTGGTCCTCAGGACCGTGATGGGGGCCAGGAAGACGGCCGTCTATGTCGTCCTGGTGGTGGGCATGGCCACGCTCAGCGGCATGTTCTACGGTAAGTATTTTTAGGAGGGCCTTATGAAAAAGACGATCCAGGTGCTGGGCATGGGCTGCGCCAAGTGTAATAACCTCTACGCGGCGGCGGAGAAAGCCGCCAAAGAGCTGGGCGTGGAGTACGAGATGGAGAAGATTTCCGATATAGATAAGATAACGGACATGGGCGTCATGCTGACCCCCGCCCTAGCCGTGGACGGCGAAGTTAAGAGCTCCGGCAGGATCCCTTCCCCGGAAGAGCTTAAGAAGTTCATTGCGGGGGGGGCATGAGCGCCCCGTCCCCGGTACTGAAGACGGCCCTCTTTGTTTTCGCGGCGGCCGCGGCCGGTACTATAATCTACAGGGCGGCCACCTCCCCATGCTACGATAAGGAAGCGCCTCCTTCCGCGGTCTCGGAAGCGGCCCCCGCCGCCGCGGCGACATCGGCCGTGAGCCCGGCCGCGCCGGTGAAAAGGACCGCGGCGCCCGCCGGGTCCGTTTCAGCTCCCGCGGCCAAACCTGCCGAGGCCGCTAAGACCGCGCTGGTCTATTATTTCTACACCAGCGCGCGCTGCTATTCCTGCAATACGCTGGAGCGCTATGCCCGGGAAGCCGTGGCCGGCGATTTTAAGGAGCCGTATAAGGGCTGGCGGGTGGAGTTCCGGGGCGTTAACGTGGAGGAGCCTGCCAACCGTCATTTCATGGAGAACTACAAACTGACCTCGAAAGGCGTGGTGGCGCAGAAATTCGAAGGGGACAAGCCCCTGGCCTGGAAGGAACTGCCGGATGTCTGGCGGCTGCTGGGGAACAAGGAGTTGTTCACCGGCTACGTCGTCGGCGAGATACAGGGCCTTCTGGACGCCAAATGAGCGCCGAATTCTGGGCGGCCGCGGCGACGGCCCTGTGGACGGGGATCATCACCTCGGTGAGCCCCTGCCCGCTGGCCACCAATATAGCGGCGCTCACTTATATCTCCAAACACTCCGGGTCTCACAAAATGGCGGTGCTGGCCCAGGGCCTGCTCTACGCCCTGGGCCGGGCGCTGGCCTATATCGTCATCGGCTTCCTAATCGTCAAGAGTCTTCTCTCCGCGCCGGCTTTTTCCTTCTTCATGCAGAAATACGGCAACCAGGCCCTCTCTCCCATACTGGTGCTGGCCGGCATGTACATGCTGGATATGTTCGGTCGCGGGTTCGAGGGCTTCACTATCTTCGATCTGTCTAGGTTCAAGGCCAGGGCGGGGGGCTTCTCCTCCTTTTTCATGGGTTTCATCTTCGCGCTGGCGTTCTGTCCCATCTCGGCAGCGCTGTACTTCGGGGTTATCATACCGCTGGCCGCCGGCAGTTCCGCGCCTTTCTCGCTGCCGCTGCTCTACGGCCTGGGCACCGCCCTGCCGGTAATAGGCCTAGCCGTGGCGCTGGACTTCGGTCTCAAGAAGGTCTCCGCCATAACCGGCCTGGCCGGCCGCTTCGAGCATTGGGCCAGGCCCGCCACGGGCTGGGTCTTCGTCGCCGCCGGCGTCTATCTCGGCCTTAAGTATGTTTTTGCCGTTATTTAGGAGGGATAATGAGCATTTCACACTCTAAGACCCGGTCGCTGGTGCGCCGGGCTTACGGCACGGTTGCCAGAAAGCCCCGCTCCTGTTGTCCCGGGTCCGACTGCTGCGGAGCGCCGGCGCCCGCCAAGAGCGAAGGTGAACTGGGTCTCTCCTGCGGCGACCCGGTCTCTTTCTCCGGGATAAAGAAAGGGATGACCGTGGTGGACCTTGGCTCGGGGGCCGGGAAGGACGTCTTCATCGCCGCGCCGTTGGCGGGGGCCAAGGGCAAGGTCATAGGCGTGGACATGACGCCGGCCATGCTGGCGCTGGCCAAAAAGAACGCCGCGAAGTTCTCGGCGCGCACCGGCCTCGATAATGTCGAGTTCCGCAAGGGCGTCATCGAGAACCTGCCCGTTCGGGACGGCGAGGCTGACCTTATCATCTCCAACTGCGTCATTAACCTCTCGCCCGACAAGCCGGCGGTGTTCCGCGAGGCCTTCCGGGCGCTCAAACCCGGCGGAGCCATCGTGGTCAGCGATATCGTTCTAAACCGGGAACTGCCGCCCGCCCTGAAGAAGCACGCCGGTCTCTACGCCGCCTGCGTGGCCGGGGCGCTGCTGCGCGAGGATTATCTCGGGGCTATAAAGGCCGCCGGCTTTACCGGGTTGAAACTGCTCTCCGACCGCCTCTACTCCGCTTCCGGGACCTGCCCGGACCCCATAACGGATAAAGCCGGCAAGGCCCTGGAAGGTTCGGCTTCCAGCATAACGGTCTGCGCCAGGAGGAAGAAATGAAAAAAATACTGTTTCTCTGCACGGGCAATTCCTGCCGCAGCCAGATGGCCGAAGGGTGGGGGAAGAAACTGCTGGCCGCCAGGGCGGAGGTCTTCTCCGCCGGCACCAGGCCCGGCGCGGTGGACCCGCGCGCCATAAAAGTCATGGCCGAGGCCGGCGTGGACATCTCGGGCCACCGCTCCAAGCGCGCCGACGAGTTTAAGAGCGAGTCCTTCGACCTGCTGGTGACAGTCTGCGACAACGCGCGCGAGAGTTGCCCCGTCTGGTTCGGCAAGGCGGAGAAGTTGCATAAGAGCTTCGAGGACCCGCCGCACCTGGCCCGGGAGGCGAAGACCGAGGAAGAGGCGCTGGCGCATTACCGCCGCGTGCGCGACGAGATCCGCGATTTCGTGGCCGGCCTGATGATAAGGAGATAAATAATGGAAGCCATAACGAAGAAACTCTCGTTCCTTGACCGCTATCTGACTCTGTGGATTTTCGCCGCCATGGCCGTCGGCGTGGCAGGCGGCTGGATGTGGCCGCAGGCCGTGGCCGACTTTAACGAGGCTTCCAGCGTGGGCACCACCTCCATCCCGATAGCCATCGGCCTCATCCTCATGATGTACCCGCCGCTGGCCAAGGTGAAATACGAAGAGATGCACCGCGTCTTCTCCAATAAGAAGGTGCTGGCCCTGTCGCTGGCGCAGAACTGGCTGGTAGGCCCGGTACTGATGACGGCGCTGGCGATGATATTCCTGCGAGACAAGCCCGAGTACATGGTCGGCCTTATCATGATAGGCCTAGCGCGCTGCATAGCCATGGTCATAGTCTGGAACGACCTGGCCCGCGGCGACCGCGAGTACTGCGCTGGGCTGGTGGCCTTCAACTCGGTGTTCCAGGTGCTCTTCTTTCCCGTTTACGCCTGGTTCTTCATCACGCTGGTGCCCGGCTGGTTCGGCCTGGAAGGCGCCGCCGTCAATATCACTATGGGCGAGATCGCCAAAAGCGTCTTCATCTATCTGGGGATCCCGTTCATCGCCGGCATACTCACCCGTTTCTCGCTTATAAAGGCGAAGGGGAGGGAGTGGTACGCGCAGAAGTTCATCCCTGTCATAAGCCCGCTGACGCTGCTGGCGTTGCTCTTCACCATCGTCGTAATGTTCTCCATAAAGGGCGAGAACATCGTGCAGGTGCCTTTCGACGTGGTCCGGATAGCTGTGCCGCTGCTTGTCTACTTCGTGCTGATGTTCCTCGTTTCCTTCTGGATGAGCCGAAAGGCGGGCGCGGATTACCCTGAATCGGCCACGCTGTCTTTTACGGCCGCGTCCAATAACTTCGAACTGGCCATAGCTGTGGCCATTGCCACCTTCGGCATAAGCCACGGCGCGGCTTTCGCCGCCGTCATCGGGCCGCTGGTCGAGGTGCCGGTTCTCATCGGGCTGGTCCATGTCTCGCTGTGGATAGGGCGCCGCTGGTTCGGCCGGCCCGGCGCGGACGGCCCCGCCGCGGCGAAGACGGCGGAAACCCCTTGAAAACCCTGCCCGTATTTTGTGACAATTAGGGTAAACCGGCGGCAGGGAGAATCTATGAACATAAAATTAATCAGCGCAAGTTGCGCGGCGGGCCTCGCCGCCATACTCTTCATGTCCGGCTGCTCGGGCCGGAACGAGGCGACCGTGGGAACTCCTTCGAATCCCCTGGTGGTGGTCCTCTCCCCGGCCTATTCTCCGGCATCCCTGCCGGGCGCGGAGAAGACCTTGCGTGAGCGGTTGGAAAAGGCCTCCGGCCTCACCCTCAACCTGCGCGTTGCGGCTTCCCAGTCCGAAGCGGTAAACTCTTTCGCCGCGGGCAAGACCGACGCCGCGCTGCTGCGGCTCGAGGAATACCTGGTTGCCAGGCAGGAGTACGGGGTCAGCCCGGGGCTGCAGGCGCTGCGCGAGGCCGGGGCTTCCGACTATGAAGCCGTGCTCCTGGCCAGGCAGGACAACAAGACCAGCCTGGACAGCCTGACTGGCGGGAAAATAGGTTTTGTGGGTCCCTACTCGGTGAGCGGCTTTACGCTGCCTTCCATCTATCTGAAGAAAGCGGGAGAGAGTTTTATCCCGGTGTTCTCGGCGGGCCACGACGAGAACGTGGAGCGCCTGCTGAATGGCGAACTGGACGCCGCCGCCACCTACGCCCGCTACGCCTCCAAGCGCAAAGGACTGAAAGTGCTGGCCGTTACCGGCCGTATCCCCAACGAGCCTCTGGTGGTCAGGCGCGGCCTCGACGCGGCCAAAAGGGAAAAGTTGCTGACCGCTTTCGTTTCACTAGCCGGGGATCCAGAGGGCAGGAAGACCCTCGGAGCGATGGCCGACATAACCGGGTTCGGGCCGGTGGACGCCTCGGTCTACAAGCCGATACACGACATTATACGCATGGACGGCAAGTCGGTATACGATCTGATCCCGGACGGCTGGAATATATACCGCCTTAACCAGCCTTATTTCCCCGACTGAGCCGCCTTCGAGGCCAGCCTCCCCGGCTTAACGTCGGGGGAGGCTTTTTTTTGCCCGGGGCGAAAAAAACGTCCATCTGCTAGACTATTGAGAGGGATTCTTATGAAGCACAAAGTTCTGATAGTGGACGACGATCCCAATATCAGGCTGGTCCTGAAGGGGATCTTCACGGGCTGCGAGATCAGCGAGGCGCAGGACGGCAAGGCCGGCCTGGCCGCGATACAGTCCGCCCGGCCTTCCGTGGTCCTGCTGGACCTCAAGATGCCCGTCATGAACGGGATCGAAGCCCTCAAAAAAATAAAGGATTTCTCCCATAGGCCGCTTATTTTCGTCCTGACCGGAACCGACGACGTGGAGACCGCGGTTAAAGCCCTGGACCTGGGGGCCTGCGGATATATAACCAAGCCTTTCAGCCCCGGGGATATAAAGCGTGTCGTGTTCGCGGCCCTGGCCGAGAAAGAGGAGCAGAACCCGCACCCGGACCGTTTCTGGCGGGTGGTGGGCAAGGACGAATAGTAGATAAGTGTTGTGCCCACAAAATAAAACCCAGGGCCTGCGCTCGGGGTTCTTTTTTTGTCCTTCGCCTGTATTAGAACTTACAACCGACCGAGATGGCCGGGAGGCGGACGATGGAACTGTAGGTGCCGTTGAGCTCGGTCCCAGTGGTTACAGGGGCTTTGTTGCCTGTATGCGATCGTCTATGGTCCGCTCCATGAACTTCAGGTAGAGGTATGACGCGTCCACGGTCCAGTTTCCTTTGGTCCAGCCGGCGCCCACGGAGACGGCCAGCCGGTTGGCGTCGGGATTGCGGGTCTCGAAATAGGAGTTCGAAACGTGGCTCAGGTCATAATAGGCGCCGGCGCGCAGTTTCCAGTACTCATTGAACTTATCTTCGCCGCCTACGCGGAAGGCCCATTTCTGGTTCAGCCTGCGGGTGGCGTAGAAATGCGGGAGGGCGTGTGCCTTGCTCTCGGGCTTGTCGAAGGTGGTGCCCTGCTTGTGTTCCGTCTGGGGGGGCGACGAAGACGCCGCCCAGGGACATGTTGGCCCCTTCCAGGTCAGTCATGGCGGCCGGGCTGTACCAGACCGCAGAGGCGTCGTCGGCCACAGCCGTGAAGGCGTTGCCCATGCCGTTGGCGGCCGCGCCCTGGGTTGTCTGCCTGAAGCCGGCGGCGCCGGCATTGGCGGCCATGGCCGCCACTATCAGTATCGCGGGTTTTTTCATTGTCGTTTTTTTCCTTGCTCCTGGCGCCGCGCCGGCCGCGTTCAGCCTCGTTCACACCGGAACGGCCGGGGCTTGTCCGTTTTATTAGTCATGGGCCGGAGGGTGTTTGAGGCAGGTCAAAGTCCCCGGGAGAGGCCGCTTGCCGGGGCGGAGGCCCGGCCAAAGGACCCAGAAAAAAGGGGGACTTACAAGTCTTGACAGGTGAAGCCCTTGATGGTATTAATATGTATGATGGTAACGCGGTAACAGGGGAACATATGAAACTCTTTCTGGCATCGGTACTTTCAGCCGGCGTATTCTGCGGGGCCGCGGGCGCCTCGGGCTTCGAGGCGGAACTCAGGCAGGCCGAGGATAATTTAGCGGAAGTGAAACTGGGCGAAGGGCTGCAGTTACCGGTGCCTGTCCCCTCCGCTTCCATGCCCGAGGGACTGGACGGCGCGCCCGACATCTTCGGCTATTTCGAGGCGCTCAAGGCCTCCGAGCCGGCCGCCCGCGAGCTGGCCGGCTTCGACAAGTCCGCCACGGCGCTCAACCGCCCGGCCGGCGAGGTGGTCTACACCGTGGACCTGGCCCGGGTGAAGAACGCCTACCTGCGCACGGCCAAAACATTCAGGACCTCCAGGGGCACCACGGTGCATGTCAGCGGCTCCAAGGCCTCCAACTGCCCCGACGGCGGCAACGGCTGCAAGGACAAGGAAAAGTTCTTCCTGGTGCTGACCACCGACAAGGGAGAGTCTTTCTTCGCCCGGGCGATGGATATAGTCAACTGGGGCATCTTCATGAGCGGCTCCAAGACCTTCAATATAGACGGCGAGAACTATACGGTCAAGGTCAAGGCCAACGCCTCTACCCCGGAGAACAGCACGCTAGAGGTCAAAGGCCCCCGCGGCGTGGTGCTGACCGCCAGCCTCAAGGACCTGGGCGACGCCGTGGCCGCCAAAGGCGTGGACGTGCGCCTCTCCAGGATCTACAAGCTGGCCTACGGCAACGAGATAGTCCAGGGCCCGCAGGGCGCCAGGTTCACGCAGAAGATGCTGGTCCTGATGATACCCTTCCCCGTGCAGGACGCGTCCAGCTACTTCATACTGCAGGCCGCCGACATCAAGCCCGCCGGCGTCATGTTCCCCGAACTGGACCGCGGCCACGGCTTCCGCATAAACGGCGGCACGCTGGAGATCTTCAGGCTCAACTGAGCCGCGCGGCTTCTACGAAGGCCCCGGGCCCCGCCCGGGGCTTTTTTTTGGGGTAAATACTATAATGTACTCGATGTTCAACTTCTCCGAGGATATAAACACCGTTTTCCGCAAGGACCCGGCCGCCCGCGGCCTGCTGGAGGTCCTGACCTGCTATCCCGGCCTGCACGCGGTCTGGCTGCACCGCCCGGCTCACCGGCTCTGGGTGGCCGGCTGGCGCACGACAGCCCGGCTGGTATCGCATATAGCGCGCTTCTTCACCGGCGTGGAGATACATCCCGGCGCGACTATCGGCCGCCGCTTCTTCATAGACCACGGCATGGGTGTCGTCATAGGCGAGACTGCGGAGATAGGCGACGACGTCCTGCTCTACCAGGGCGTGGTCCTGGGCGGCACCTCGCTGGAGCATAAGAAGCGGCACCCTACGCTGGGCGACGGTGTCGTTGTGGGCGCCGGAGCGATAATACTCGGCGCCATAAAGATCGGCGCGCGCTCCAGGGTCGGCGCGGGTTCGGTGGTGCTGCATGCCGTGCCGCCCGATAGCACTGTTTTCGGGGTTCCCGCCCACGCCCGGGCCGCCCCGGCCGAAAAGGGCACCCAGCTCGACCACGACAAGGTTTCGGACGTATGCTGGGACGAGCTCGAGGCCCTGCGGGCGGAAGTTGAAGCCCTCAGGAAGAAGGTCGGATGAAATCCCCGGGCGTCGACCGCCTCGCGCTGGCGGCCGGCTCATGAAACTGGCCACGCTCTGCTATGTCAGGCGCGGCGGCCGCACGCTGATGCTGCACCGCGTCAAGAAGAAGGACGACGTACACGAGGGCAAGTGGAACGGGCTGGGGGGAAAGCTGGAGCCCGGCGAGAGCCCCGAGGACTGCGTCATCCGCGAGATACGCGAGGAGGCGGGGCTCCGGATAAAGAGCCCCTTGCTCAAAGGCGTCCTGACCTTCCCCGATTTCGCCAAAGGCGAGGACTGGTATGTCTTCGTATTCACCGCTTCCTCTTTTACGGGAAAGCTCATCGATTCTCCGGAGGGGGAACTGCGCTGGATCCCGGACCGCGACCTGCTCAAACTCAATCTCTGGGAAGGAGACCGGGTCTTCCTGCCCCTGCTGCGCCGCCGCGGCCATTTCTCCGGCAAGTTCCATTACCGCGCCGGCCGCCTGCTCAAATACAAAGTGGAGAAGTACTGAAAATGGAAAAGACTGTTAAAGCGCTGGGACTGATGAGCGGGACTTCGGCCGACGGGCTCTCCATAGCTTACTGCGCTATAAAGGGCCGCTCCCTGAAGGTGCTCAAGTCCGCCAATTACGCCTATCCGGCCGCCCTCCAGGCCCGTATAATAGCTGCCAAAGATATGCGGGCCCCCGAGCTTTCCGCGCTCAACTTCGAGCTGGGACGCCTCTGGGCCGGCATGGTCGTGAAGTTCTGCCGCGCCAAAAATGTATCGCTTAAGTCGCTGGACGTCATCGGCTCGCACGGCCAGACGGTCTGGCACGCCCCGGGCCGGAAGGGCCATACCCTGCAGATAGGCGACCCGGCTTTCCTGGCCGAGGCGGCCGGAGTACCGGTAGTTTCCGACTTCCGCCCGGCCGACATGGCCGCCGGCGGCGAGGGCGCCCCGCTGGTCCCCTTCATGGACGAATACCTATACGGCGGCGGCGCGCCCGTCGCCCTGCAGAACATAGGCGGCGTGGGCAACATCTCCTTCGCAGGCCGTGGCGTAAGGACTTTCGGTTTCGATACCGGCCCCGGCAATTCGCTCATGGATACGGCCGTCAGCGAACTGTCCGGCGGCAAACTCTCCTGCGACAGGGGCGGCAAGTGGGCCGCGGCCGGCGAGCCTGACCTGGAGAAGATCCGCTCCCTGCTGAGGGCCCCTTTCTTCCTGCGCAGGCCTCCCAAATCGCTGGACCGCAGCGAATATACGCTGGCTTTCATAAAGAAGAACTTCGGCGCGACGTTCGGCCTCCGCCGCTCGCGCGACCTGCTGGCCACGCTCAACGCCTTCACCGCCGCGTCTATAGCTCTGGCTTTCAGGGACCACGCTCCCCCGGGGACCCGCGAACTGGTAGTCGCCGGCGGCGGGGCGCTTAACCCGGTGCTGATGGACAATATCGCAGCCCTCCTGCTGCCGCTTGGCGCCCGGGTCCGTTCCTGCGCGGAACTGGGCCTGCACCCGCTGGCCAAGGAGCCCGCCTGCTTCGCCCTGCTGGCCGCCCTGGCCCTGGCCGGGCGCGAAAATCACTGCCCTTCGGCGACAGGCGCGCGTTCCGCCAGGGTGCTGGGCCGGATTTCGTCCCCTCTGCCCGGGCGGCGTATTTAGTAAAATTTGATCATGCCGCAAAAGCGACAGGACCCCCTGCCCGGCAACCTTAACGCCGTCCTTAAGTCGGTCTCACGGACCATCTATTTCAGCTTCAAAGTACTGCCGCCGGCGGTCCGGCCGCCGATGGCTGTCGCCTACCTCATCTGCCGCGCCATGGATACGGCGGTGGACGCTTCTTCGGCCGCCCGGGCCGAAAAGAAGCGCTTCCTGGACCTGCTCGCCGGCATCGGCCCCGGTTTCGACGTCTCCGCCGCGGCGGCCGCCGCAGCGGCCTTCCTGCCTGGAGTCAGGCATAAGGGCGAGCGCGACCTGCTGGGCTCGATGTCCCCGGTCTTCGAGGAGGCCATGCGCCTGGGCGACCCGGACCTGGAGGCCCTGCGCGGCGTGACGGCCGGAGTGGCCGCCGGGATGGAGATGGACCTTTCATTTTTCGACGGGGCTTCGCCGGCGGCCCCGCGCGCGCTGCCGGACGACGACGCCCTGCTGCGCTATTGCGACCTGATCGGCGGCAAGCCTGGCCTTTTCTGGGCGGGCCTGTACGCGCGGCGGCTGCGGGAGGCCTTTCCGGAAGCCTCCGGCCTTCCGCTGGATACGGACGGCGGGGTCATAGGTTCCGCCCTGCAGGTGACCAATATACTGAAGGACGCGGCCGCGGACCTCGCCATGGGGCGTTGTTATTTCCCGGCCGCCGACCTGGCCGCCCGCGGCCTGGCGCCGGCCGATCTGCGCGACCCCGGCTCTATGCGCAAGTTCAGGCCTACAGTACACAAATGGATATCCTGGGCGGTGGACCAACTGGACATCTGCGAGAAATTCGTCTCCTCCATGCCTAAATCCGAGCTGGGAATGCGGGCGGCGGTTATCTGGCCCGTCTACTGGGCCATGGATACGCTGCTGGAGGTGGCCAAAGCCAATATTCTCGATCCCAGGGCGAGGCCCAAGATAAGCAAGAAGCGCGTCTATACCACCATAGCCGCCACGCCGCCCCTGCTCTTGAGCAACACCGCTTTCACGCGCGGCTACAGGTTCAGGCGCGAGACGCTTCTGGTGGCTATATCCGGAACGGAGGCTCCCCTATGAAGAACCTGCTGGCAGCCATGCTGATGCTTGCCCTCGCCGCTTGCGGCGGGCGAGGCCTGACGGACGCCGAAGCCGAGGAGCGTCGCCGGGGGGAACTGGAACTGCAGTCCGTGATGGACATGGTCGCGACCAAGCAGGTAAAGCCGATAGAGTTCGAGTTCAACTCGGACGTGCTGCGGCCCAGTTCCCGGGACCTGCTCGACCGCGTCGCCGAAGTGCTCAGGAACCGCCCCCGGCTCAAGCTGATAGTCGAAGGCCATACGGACGACGTCGGCGACGACGGGTACAACATGGAACTTTCCCGCTACCGGGCCGACTCGGTCAAGAACTATCTGGTAGGGAAGGGCATACACCCCGAGACCGTACGCGCCATCGGCTACGGCGAGACCAGGCCGGTCAGCCCCGGAAAAACGGAAAAGGACCGCGCGCTGAATCGCCGCGTCGAGTTCAGGATAACCACCCGCGACTGGGGGACCGTTTTTTGAGGCCTGCCGCATATCAAAAAGAAAACCCCGCCGAGAGGCGGGGTTTTTTTATCCTTCGACCGGAGGCTCTAGAGTTTGCGGAACTTCTTTTTGCGCCTGGCCTCCAGCCTGACATTATGCTTGTACTTGTAGTCGAACTTCCCGGGCCGGCCCTGCGGCGGCGGCGGTTCCTGCCATTCGAACTCCCAGCCCTCCACCGAGACGATATCGCCTTCGGCCGCGCCGGCTTTTTTGAGAGCCTTGTCCAGGCCTATGCCCTTGAAGATGCGGCGCAGGCGTTCGAGCGAGTCCGGCTGGCCGAAATTGGTCATGGCCAGCAGGGTCTTCAGCCGCGGCCCGCGCACGTTCCAGCGGTTGGCCCCTGAGCCCTCCACCCGGAAGCCCCTGTCCATCTTAAGCTCCAGCACCGGGCCCTTCTCCTCGGGTTTGTAGAGCTCCGGCACGGGCAGCGAGGGCAGCAGCTCGATGACGCGGTCCAGGAGCTTGGAGACTCCCTCCCCGGTGACGCCGGAGATAAGGAACACCTCGTCCTTTTTATACTTCTTCTTTATGGCCGCGTAAGCCTTGGCGGCCTCCGGCAGGTCGGCCTTGGTTACGGCCAGCAGCCGCTTCCTCGCTCCCAGTTCAGGGTTGAATTCGGAGAGCTCGGAGGCTATGACCTTCACGCTTTTCTCCGGGGTCACCCCGCCGAACCCCTGCGGGTCCACCAGCTGTATGATGAGGCGGGTGCGCAGTATGTGGCGGAGGAAATCGTCGCCGAGGCCCTTGCCCTCGTGGGCGCCTTCGATCAGGCCCGGTATGTCGGCCACGACGAAGCCCGCGTACTTGTGCGTGACCACGCCGAGGTTGGGGTTTAGCGTGGTGAAGGGGTAGGCCGCTATCTTGGGCCGGGCCGCGCTGACCCGCGAGATCAGCGTGGACTTGCCGGCGTTGGGAAAACCCGCCAGGCCGACGTCGGCCAGCAGGCTCAGTTCCAGGTCCAGCGTGGCCTCCTCTCCGGGCTCTCCCTTTTCGGAGATCATGGGCGCGGTGTTGAAATGGGTCTTGAACATGGCGTTGCCGCGCCCGCCGCGGCCGCCCTTGGCGGCCAGGAAAGAATCCCCTTCTTTTTTAAGGTCGGCCACCACCTGGCCGCCCTTCAGGACCAGCGTGCCGGGGGGGACCGGGACCACGGTGCCCTCGCCGTTGCGGCCGTAAAGGTTCTTGCCCTTGCCGTTGCCGCCGTCCGCGGCCGCCACGTGCGGATGGAAGGAGAGCTCGGTGAGGGTGTTGCAGCCGATCGAGGCACGGAGGATTATGTCCCCGCCGTTGCCGCCGTTGCCGCCATTGGGGCCGCCGTAGGGGATGTATTTTTCGCGCCGCATGGAGGCGCAGCCGTCGCCGCCCTTGCCGGCCTTGAGGAATATCCTGACCTGGTCCACGAATCCGCCGCGTTCTCTTTCAGCCATATGGATTGCCGCCGTTCTTCCCTTTCAAAAAAAAACCTCCCAACCGGAAGTCGGGAGGTTTTCGTCCTGGACGCGCTCCTTACTTGGAGGCGGCCGGGTAGACGCTGATTTGCTTCTTGCCCTTGCTGTGCCACTCGAACTTGACGACGCCGGCGGCCTTGGCGAACAGCGTGTCGTCCGAGCCCTTGCCCACGTTTAGGCCGGGGTGGAACTTGGTGCCGCGCTGGCGCACTATGACCTCGCCGGCCTTGACTAACTGGTCGCCGTAGCGCTTGACGCCCAGCCTTTGGCCGTGACTGTCGCGCCCGTTTGTCGATGAACCCTGTGATTTTGTTCCGGCCATTTCTTTACCTCTTTAAAAGCCGTCCTCAGGACAGCTGTATATCCTTGATCTGGAGCTCGGTGAGCCCCTGGCGGTGCCCGGCGGTCTTCTCGTAGGCCTTCTTGGGCCGGCGCTTGAAGACTATCACCCTGGGACCGCGCAGATGGCGAAGCACCTTGGCCGTAACCTTGGCGGAGAGGGGATTGGCGCCGGCTTTTTCCTCCGTGCCGGAGGCCGCTGACCAGAGGGCCTTTATGCTTATCTCCTCGCCTTCCTTGGCCGAGAGCTTCTCAACCTGTAAAATCTCACCGGGTACTACCCAGTACTGTTTCCCGCCTGTCTGTATAATAGCGTACATAGTGGAGATATGATACCAAAAAACGCGGAGGGACGCAAAGGCGCTCTCACGGCCTGTCACGGCCCCCATCCGCGCGTCCGGCAGTGGGCCTCTTGGCCCGCCCGGGTAGGACATTAGCCACTTACGGCCGGCCCCCCAAGACTGTATAATTTAAGCACAGCCCGGAGCTCGCAGTCAATATTGGAGACAAAAATGGAAAAAAGTTCCGCTTTCCACGTGAAGATCTTCGCCGCCGCCGTTCTCGCGACGGCTTTTTCCTGTTCCGCCGCCTCAGCCGCCGGCAGCGTTGAGGAACTGAAGCCCGCCGCGTCAGCGGGGGACACCATGCGGCATGGTGTCCCGATACCACCCGCCCGCACCGCCTTCGACGAATTCAACGTGATCAACGACCCCCTTTACCGGCAGGGTTCCATTGAGTTCCTGAAAAAAGCGGCGGAAGGGGAGAAGGCGGGGAAAAAGAGCGAGTCCCCTGATAAATCCCCCGCGGCGCCCGCCGGCGTCAGGGAAAAAGCCGCGCCGGCCTCGGATAAAGACGTCCGCCCCGCGAATATCCGCCCCGCGAATGTACGTCCCGCCGACCTGCGCGACGCTCCTTCCGGGGTACGCCGGGGACTGCCGGCCCCGAGGAGCAAGCCGCCGGACCCCAGGCCCCTGCCCGCCGATCCCTTAGCTCCCAGGAAAACTTCCTGACCCCGCTCCGGGTTCCCGCCCCGTCCGCATGAGCGGGCGGGGCTTCTTACGGCCGCTTTGAACCCCCGCCGCATAAAGTAATAGAATAAGGCCTCACGGATCCAAGGAGGACAGCCCAAGCCATGCTAAAAGACATTTCCGACCTTTTCGTGCAGCCGGTGCTCAACGTCTGGCATATTTTCGCCACCTATCTGCCCAATATCATCGCGGCCCTGATCTTCATACTTTTCGGGCTTTTCATGGCCAGGGTCCTGAGCTCCGTGGCCGAGAACTTCCTGTGCCGCATAAAGCTCGATTCCTACACCAGCCGGGTCGGCGTCAACGAGGTCCTGGCCCGCTTCGGCCTCGGCAAGTCTCTGGTCACCGTGATCGGCCTGGTCATCTACTGGTCGCTGATACTGGTGTTCTTTGTCTCGGCCGCGAACGTCCTCAATCTCACCGTCATCTCCGCCATACTCGAGCGCTTCGTCATGGACTTCATGCCCAGGATAATCGCCGCCATCTTCATAGGCTTCGGCGGTCTGCTGTTCGCCAAGTTCCTGGGCGAGGTGGTCCTCAACTCTGCCACCGC
This sequence comes from uncultured Elusimicrobiaceae bacterium, assembly GCA_964631475.1. GTDB lineage: Bacteria > Elusimicrobiota > Elusimicrobia > Elusimicrobiales > UBA9959 > UBA2231. Next base: position 24,900 of record CAZVWK010000016.1, read on the forward strand.
CAACAACCTCCGGGGAGGGCGCCTGCTCTCCCAGATAGTCTATTTCACCGTCATCGTCTTCGCCGCGATAGTGGCGCTCGAGCAGATGGGCATAGAGATGAAGGTCATCCGTTCCAGCCTCAACATCATACTCGGTTCGCTGGGCCTGGCCTTCGCCATCGCCTTCGGGCTGGGCGCCAAGGACGCGGCCGCCTCGCTGATAAAGACCGCCTTCCAGGACGATAAGAAGTAGCGGCCCCGCTCCGCCAGGGAAAAAAGGCCCCGGGCGCTGCCCGGGGCCTTTTTTTTAGTCCGACGGCTGCCGGCGCTCAGTCGATGTAGTCCCTGAGCATCTTGCTGCGGCTGGGATGGCGCAGTTTGCGGATCGCCTTAGCCTCTATCTGCCGCACCCGCTCGCGCGTGACGCGGAAGATCTTGCCAACCTCTTCGAGTGTGCGCGGGTAGCCCGTCTCTATCCCGAAGCGCAGCTTGATGATCTTGGCCTCCCTCTCGGTAAGCGTCGAGAGGATCTTGGTGACCTCGCGGCGCCGGAGCAGCTCCACCGCCGAATTGGACGGCGGGATGCCGCCCTTGTCCTCGATGAAGTCCTCCAGGTGGGAGTCCTCGTCCTCGCCTATCGGAGTGGAGAGGGAGATAGGATCCTGCATGATCTTCAGCGCGTTCTTTACCTTGTCCATCGAGATGTGCATATGCTTGCTGTATTCCTCGATGTTGGGATCGCGGCCGAACTCCTGGCGGTACCGGCGCGTGACCTTCATGAGCTTGGAGACCAGCTCCTTCATGTGCACCGGTATGCGGATGGTGCGGGCCTGGTCGGCGATGGCGCGGTTGATTGACTGGCGTATCCACCAGGTGGCGTAGGTGGAGAACTTGAACCCGCGCTTGTACTCGAACTTTTCGACGGCCTTCATCAGGCCGAGGCCGCCTTCCTGTATGAGGTCCGAGAGCTCCAGGTTGGAGTTGACGTGCTTCTTGGCTATCGAGACCACCAGACGCAGGTTGGCCTTGATGAGCTTGAGCTTGTCCTGCAGGATCTGGTCCTCGAGGAAGGTTATCTTGTCGTTGAGCGAGAGGAACTCGTCGGCGCCCAGCGGGAGCGTGCGCAGCAGGTGGTACTCGCGGTCCTTTATCGCGCTGATGTTCTCCAGCGCGGCGTCCAACTCCCCGGGGGTATAGCCCCACTTGGAGCGGAAGACGGCCGGCTTCAGGCGGCCCTTGGCCACCATGACGTGGTCGGCGGCTATCTTGTCGAGGTCGCCGTAATGCTTCTGGTAGCGCTCCAGCTCTATCCGGAACTCCTTCACCTTGTGGGCGAGGTTCTTGATCTTGTTGGTCAGGCGCTTGATCTTCTCCTGGTTGAGGTTCAGGTTGATGATGTTGCGCACTATCTCCTTGCGCTTCTTGTCCATCTCGTGCGAGAGTTTTTTCTTCTGCTCGTTGGGCAGGTCGGGCTTCCGGGCGCGGGCGTCGAGAGCGGCCAGCTCCTTCTCGGTGCGGGTGATGAGGTGCGCGATGTTCTTCATCTTGCGCTTCATCGCCGAGAGCTCCTGGTTGGACTTGCGGCCGCGTGGCATGAGCTCCTTGGTCGTCATCTCGTCCTGCTCGATGAGCATCTCCCAGCTGCGGATCTCGCGCATGGTGATGGGGGATTCCAGCACCAGCATGCGCAGTTCCTTCTCGCGCTCGCGGATGTTGCGGGCCAGGGTTACTTCCTCGTCGCGGGTCAGCAGCGGCACCTTGCCCATCTCGCTGAGGTACATGCGGATGGAGTTGGAGACGTCGGGGGCCGCGTCCCATTCGACCGTGTAGGCCTCGCGCTCGGCGGCGGCGACCAGCTTGAACTTCTTGCGGTCGACGACGTCGATGCCGAGGTCCTCCAGCGTGGTCATCAGGCTGTCTATCTCCTCGCTGGACATCGAGGCGTTGGTCAGCGAGCGGTTCATCTCCTCGAGGGTGATGTAGCCGTGCTCCTTGCCGAGCTCGACGAGGTCCCTTAAAGCTTTTTTGGGCTGGGCCATTTCTTTCTCCTTACTTTTTCTTTCCGGGGGAGGACTTTATCTCCGCCGTGAGTTCCTGGAATTCTCTGAGCTGGTCCGGGCCGAGGGAGGCCATGGAAGATTTGAGCTCCTTCCAGCGCCGTTCCCGGGCGAACCGGGTTATCATTTCCGCTGTCTTGCGCACGTCCGCGGCCGGGTCGGATTCCGACTCCAGCTCCTGCACCGAAAGCTTCATCACCAGCGCCGCGGCCTCCGGGTTGTCCCCGGCCAGCGACGCCGAAAGTTCGGCGGGAGAGGCCGACGGCGCGGCGCGCATGGCCGCCAGTACGGCCCGGGAGTCGCGGTGGGAAAGGTGCTCGTCCGGGAGTTCCCCGATATGGCCGAAGAGGCCGGGATTCCTGAGCAGGAGCTGCAGGAAGCCCAGCTCTATGGCCGGCGGCAGGTCGGCGGGCGCTTCGGCCGGCCGCTCGGGCCTGACGTGTCCGCCCGGGTCCGACTTGGAGAGCTGGCGGGCCAGGGCCTCCTCCGGCACGGCGAGTTTAGCCGCAATTATCCTGAGCCATTCGCTCTTGACTATCTCGTCGCGCTGGCGGCCCACCGTGTCCAGGAGCTTGGCGGCCAGCCGCGCTTTGTCCTGCGAGGAAAGCTTGTCGGCGCCGCCGGGGGCCAGGAGGCGCAGCTTGAACTCGACCGGGTCCATCCCGGAAACGAGGCGCTTCTCCAGTTCGGCCGCGCCGGACTTCACCGCCAGCTCGTCCGGGTCCTTGGCGGGGGAAAAATCCGCGGCTTTGACGTAGAGGCCGGCGTCCATGAAGATCTCGGCGGCGCGCACGGCCGCGTTCCTGCCGGCGGTGTCGGAATCGAAAGCCACCGTTATCTCCGCCGAGTAGCGGGAGAGCTGGTGGGCGTGGTCGGAGGTCAGCGCCGTGCCCAGCGGGGCCACGGCGAAGGCGGCCCCGGCCTGGTGGCAGGCGATGACGTCCATGTATCCTTCCACCACGGCCACACGGGCCTTCTTGCGAATTTCGGGGAGGGCCTCGTAGAGGCCGTAAAGGGTGCGCCGCTTGGGAAAGAGGACGGTTTCCGGCGAGTTGAGATACTTGGGCTCAGAGGAGTCCAGTACGCGGCCGCCGAAGGCGATGACTTCGCCCGCCGGGTTGCGTATGGGGAACATGACCCGCTCGCGGAAATAGTCCCCGACCCTGCCGCCGTCGCGGGTGGAGGCCAGGCCGGCCATGAAGAGGAGGTCGGCGGAGAAGCCGCGCGCCTTGAGCTCCCTAGCCACCGGCGCGTCGCCGCCGGGCGCCCAGCCCAGCATGAACCGCTCTATCGTTTTGTCCGAGAGCTGGCGGTCGCGCAGGTAGGCCAGCGCGGTCTTTCCAGACGAGGAGAACAGGAACTTGGAGTAGAGCGCCGCGGCGGCGGCCATTAGCTTCTTGAGCTCCGTGCGCTCCTTCTCGCGGGCGGAGAGGGAACCATCCTTATCGCGCTTCCATTCCACGCCGGCCCGCTGGGCCAGCCGCTCGGCGGCCTCGGGAAAGCTGAGGCCTTCTATCTCGCGCAGGAAAGTGAACACGTCCCCGCCCTTGTTGCAGCCGAAGCAGTAGAAGATCTGCTTGTCCTGGCTGACGGTGAAAGAGGGCGTGCGCTCGCTGTGGAACGGGCAGCAGGCCTTGAAGTTCCGGCCCGCCTGTTTCAGGGAGGGGACATAGTCGCGCACGAGGTCGACTATGTCGACCCTGGTGCGGATCTCGTTTATGGGGTCCTCGGGGCGCATCCGTTCTTCCTGAAGGATAAGGCGCAACGCCTTCCCCCCGGCGGGGGGAAGGCGCTGCGCAACCGCTTTTTTTAGCTGGGCCCGCGCCGCAGTAGCCGCGGGCCGGGGGCGCTCAATAGCGCCGGCCCTTGCGCATCTTGCGCCGGGCTTCCTGGGACTTGAGCTTGCGCTTGGCGCCGGGGGACATATAATGCTCCCTGCGCTTTATCTCCTTGAGGATACCGTTGCGCTCGCACTCGTGCTTGAAGCGCCTCAGGGCTTCCTCTACGGATTCTTCGTCGCGTACTTTTACGAATACCACGTTATCACCACCTTGTCGCGTGAACCGTCGTTGTCAAATCTTTTTCGCCGCTTAACCCGGGGGCCACTGGAGCCGCCTGCCGCCGAGCAGGTGGTAGTGCAGATGGTCCACAACCTGGCCGGCCTTGCGGCCGTTGTTGACCACCAGCCTGAAACCGTCCCCTACTCCGAGTTGCGCCGCTATTTTGCCCGCTGTCAGTTGCAGCCGGCCCAGCATGGCCGCGTCCTCGGAATCCGCGTCGGAAAGCTTCGGGATGTGCTTTTTCGGCACTATCAGCACGTGGGTGGGGGCCTGGGGATTGAGGTCCAGGAACGCCACCATGTCCCCGTCTTCCAGGACCATCCTGGCCTTCGCCTCTCCTGAGGCTATCTTGCAAAAAATACAGTCGGACATACGCGGGAGTCTATTTTATCTTATTAATAAACGGCAGGCAATAAGG
>CAZVWK010000017.1:0-28762 GCA_964631475.1 uncultured Elusimicrobiaceae bacterium
GGTTGGCACGGGCTGGCTGCCGGGCTGGCTTGTGCAGGGTTTTCAGGTGCGGTATCTGGCGCTGAACTTCCACTCGCACAATTCCAGCAGGCGGCGGACCGATTCCATGGCACCGTCGTAGGCGGGCTCGAAAATCGCGGAGGAGAAGTGGTTCCTGCCGGCGCCAAGTACGCGGGAGTCGCGGCGCAGGTCCGAGTAGACTAGGTCCGGGCCGTTCCTTCCGGCCAGCAGGCGCTCCAGTTCCAGCGGCGAAGAGAAGAAGCGTGTTTCCAGCGCGCGCGGGCCGAGCCCGGCCTTCAGTGCGGACGCGGCTTTAAGAGCGGCGGCGCGGGCAGCGTCATCTTCCAGGTAAACGAACAGCTTGAACCCGAAACCGGCCTCAGCCGCCAGCGGCAGACCCTCGCCCAGCCGTCCCCCGGTTATCCCCGTTATCTCCGCGGCCGGCACCACCAGCCCGACGCTGTAAGCGGCGGCGCGGCGGCGGAGCGATTCGAACCGCGCACGCTGCTCCGGCGAAGGCAGCGCGTTTTTGGGCAGCGGCCGCCCCAAGGCTCCGAAAACGGCCTTCAGCCACGCCCTTGTGCCCGCGAAACCGTAGGGCGCGGGCGGAATTATCCACGCGATACCGGCCTTGTCCAGGGCGGGACAGAGGGCCTCGTCGCGGGCCCGCAGCACCTGCAGCCGCGCGGCCAGCAGCGGACGGTAAAAATCGTCAGTTTCCGGCGCCGCGCGCAGACCGGCCGCCCCCAACAGGGCTTGCAGCGGACCGGCCTGACCGTCGTAACCGTAAAGAGACACGTCGAAACGCGGCTTCGCGCCCCGGCGCCGGCCCAGTCCGCGCAGTATCAGCGCGGAACGGGCGCGCGCCCTGGACTCCGAGTATTCCGAGTAACTGTTGTAATTGTGCCGGCTGATTACCGCCCCGGTGCGCCCGGCGGCGGCGCTGACCGCGGCGTCGGTGTCTCCGGCCAGCAGTATGGGGGCGCAGGTGGAATAGAACTCCACCAGACCGCCCCGGCCGGCGGCCTCGGCAGCGCCCGCCAGCGACTCCCTGACCAGCTTTTCGTCGCCCAGCAGAACCTCCCGCCGTCCCAGGTCCGTGGAGAAGATGTTCGGCCTTGGCTTTGGCAGGTTCGGCGCCGATTCGCCCCGGTTCCCGAAAAGCCCGAGCGGGCCTCCAGACGAGTCGCAGAAACGGCATTCGGCGTCGCCGTGTTCCAACACGATCATATCGGGCGGCAGCGCAAGGCTGGAGTAGCCGGAATGGAAAAAGAAACGGTACCACTGTCCGGAACCCAGATGGGGACGCAGCGGCTCATTGCCGCCGCCCTCGCCGCCGGCAAGACCGGCAACGGACCCGAGCGCGCCTATGGCGCCGTGGAAGCCGCTCTCCACCCCGAAATACCCGAGCAGCTGGTCGAAACGGAAGCCGGTCAGGCCGGAAACGGCCCCGGCTATCTCGTCCTTGCCAGCGGCCGAGGGGCCGGAGGAGGGATGAAGGCAGACGGCCCAGTCGGAGAAGTGAAGCCGGCCGAGAGTGGCGGGGCCGGCTCTGGCGATGACAAGTTTGACGCGGCCGGGCGGAGCCGCCCAGTCGCAGAGGATCTGGCCGCCTTCCAGGCCGGCGGGGGCCAGGCCCGCGGCCCTGAAAGCCTCCTCCACGGAAAGTTTCGGCCTGCGCACGGGAGCGGCCGCGGGCCTGGCGACAGGAGGCCTGGAGACCGCCCGGCCGGCCGCGAAAATACCGAACTCCGCTTCGCTGAGCGGGCGGGGCGGCTCCGCCTGCGGGCCAGCCGCGGCTATGGCCCTGGCCAGCCCGACCACCTCCCTCGCGAAATCGCTCTTGGGCGAGGCTAGGGCGGCGGGAACGCGCCTGCGCTCAGCCGCCTGCACGGCCGGGTCCCGGTGTATCACGCCCAGGACTCTGGCGTTCACGGCCGCCGCGAAGGCTTCGGCCGCCGCGGCGCCCCCCGGGTCCTTGCAGTTCACCGCCAGCCCCGCCAGGTAGACGCCGTTTCGCGAGTAGTTGCGCACCATCGCGATGAGGCGGTTCGCGGAATAAAGGGACAGCGGCTCCTCGGAGGTGACGATGACCACCTTCCTGGCAAAACCCCGCCGCAGCGGCGCGGCGAAACCGCCGCAGACCACGTCGCCCAGCACGTCGAAGACGGCGGCCGTGTAGCCGTCCTTTTCAAGTATCCCGGAGTCCTTTACGGCCTCCAGCAGGTCTCCTATGCCGACCCCGGCGCAGCCAAGGCCGGCCTGCGGCCCGCCCGCTTCCAGGCAGTGGACGCCCTTGACGGCCGCTGGGCGTATGAACCCGCGCAGACGGGCTTCCGGATGCGGGCCGCCCCCGCCGTTGAAAGGAGGGATATGGCTGCCGGCCAGCGATAGAGTGGAATCCATCTTGGGATCGCAGCCCACATGCAGCACTTTGCCGCCGCCGGCGGCCAGGACCACGGAAACATTGGAGGCCAGGGTGCTCTTCCCTATGCCGCCCTTGCCGAAAAAGACCACGCTTTCAAGCCTTTTCACTCCGGTCCCCCCTCTTCCCCGTCGTGCCGGCGCAGCGAGGCGTTAAGGAGCCTGCCTCCGAGGGCGACGGCCCCGGCGTAACCGAGGAAAGGCTCGTCGTAGAGGCAATGCCTTGTGTAGGAGGGAAAACCGAACTCCACTTCGGCGGCGCCGGCCGCGAAGCCTTCCGACAGGGCGAAGGAATCGCAGACCGCCAGGGAAGGCCGGTCGTAACCCCTGAGCGCGGCGACGGCGGCGCGGGCCGAAGATATCGCTGGAGAAAAAAGCGTCACGGGCGGAGCCGCGCCGTCCGGAAGCCTCCGGCTGCGGCAGTTCAGGAAAGCGGCCTGCACCCGTATCCCGAGCTCTCCGGCGAACCCTCCCACGGCCTTTAAAAGGTAGGGATCGCCGGCGTAGACGAGATTCGAATGGACCAGCGCGCCCGCGGCGCGGGAAAGGGACAGCGCGGCTTCCCGCTCGGCCGCCCCGACCTCCGGCGGCAGGCCGCCGAGACCCGCCGCCCGTCGCAGCGCTGCCAGCCAGGCCGTGGTGCCGCCGAGACCCGCCGGAAGCCCTGTCTCCACCAGCCTGGCCCCGGTGAGGGCCGCCAGGCGGGCCGCCGCCCGCCGGCCGTAGGGCAGGGACACGATCAGTCCGGCGGAGAGGGCGCGCCGCCAGTCCGCGAGCGCCCCCCCGTCGGGGATGACGCAGGCCGTCTCAAGTCCTGCCAGCCCCAGCACGCGGCGCAGTTCCGCGAGATTGGCGCGGTGATCCGCCTCGCCGCGGTCGTGCATATAGCCGACCACGGCCACGGAGCGCCTGTTCAGGCCGGCCCGGCGGGCCTGGGCATGGCGGCGTACGCGGCCGGGGCCTGGCGCTACGCGGACGGCCGGCAGGGCGCCGACCAGCGCCTCTAGGGCGCGGTCATAGCCGTCCAGCCAGTCGCCCTCGAGCGAAAGCGCCGGCACCGCCGCCACAGGGGCCCCGGCCTTCACGCCCGCGGCGACGCCTTCGTAATCCATGCCGGCCAGGTTCATGAAGGGCAGTCCCGTAACAAGCACCGCTCCGTACTCGCCGGAGCCGGCGGCGCTTTCCAGCAGCCGGGACAGTTTCCGCTCGGGGTCGGCCTGCTGCGGCAGGGGCCCGGTCATAGTGCAGACCAGCCGGTGACGGCCGAGCGGCGAGAGGAGAGTGGAATTGAGGTCGTGGTTGCCGGCCAGCAGGTCAGCCTTGGGTAGAACACAGTTGAGGCCGTCCACCACCAGGCAGACATCGCTCACCGCGTTCACCGCGAGATAGACGCCCAGCTGATAGGGGAGCGTATAAGTCTTGGGCAGTTTTTTTTCGATTTCTTTCATGGCCGGCCCCCCGAAAAACCGGAGCCCGACGCAGGGGTCCGCCGGTGATTATATCAAATCCCGCGGGGAAAGCCGTGAAGCTGAAAAGTCAGAAAAGCAGGGCTTTTAAAGGGCGCCCGTGGCGGGAGAGGACCGCGGCGGAGGCGTCTTTCACCGAGTCCTCGAACATATCCTTTACGCCGGCGGGGAGGGAAGCGTAATTTTCCATGAGCAGGGCGTAGCCGGAAGCTGAGGGCTCGTCGCAAGCCAGCGATCCGAGCGCGTCGTCGAAGGCGTCCCAGTTGGAAGCGAAGTACCCGCGCCCCAGCGCCACCGCGAAGGCCGAAAAAAGAGCCTCCCGGCCTTCCATGCCGGCGCAATCGACCTTCAGGACCAGCCAGCCCGCGGCCAGCAGCGCGGCCGCTGCGCCGGCCGGGGAAAGAGAAAGCCCCCGCGCGTCCGCGACGGGGGCTTCTCCGGCTGCCAGCTTCAGCACGTCCATCAGGGCAGTATGGTCAGCCTTATGAAGTCCGCGTAATGGGTGGGGCTATAATAGACTATCTCGCCGCCGCCTACGACCAGGCGCTCGCAGCCGCGCACGCCGTAGGAGGGCGGAAGGTGGTAAAGGACTCCCCCTATCACCAGTTCGCGCGAGCTGTTTTTGGGGACGATCAGCGTATATTCCTTGTAGAAACCCGGAGGTTGGGCCGGCAGCAGGCCCTCCCTGTTCTTGAAGGTCGTACCGTCCTCCCTGAACGGATAGGGCCCGCCGCGGGAGATGAGGGCGACTAGCCTGAGTATGGAGTCGACGCGGCCCTGGTCCTCTATTACCGGGAGGATGGAGGTGCCGGGCTGGACGGCCTTCGCTTCTGGCAGCAGCGGGATAAGCGCCGGCGCTGGGGCGGCGAAAGAACCGAGCGCCGCGGCGGCGGCCGGCTGTAGCGCCAGTTGGTCCACCGCCGACGGGGCCGCCATGGCCGGGACGAAGAAGAACGGGATGAGGAGCAGGGAGAGGAGCGGACTTACGCGCTTATTGTTGAGGGGCATGATTTTCCTTCGACTTTCCGTTTCAATTCCCGTATATCATACAGGGGCCGCAGGACGCCGCCAAGCGCCAAAGGGCCCGGTCCGGCATAGACCTTTAGCCCCAGACGCCCTGAAAAAAGAAAGGGCCGGCCGCCGGGTTACAGCAGTTCCGCCACCAGAGCGGCCAGCTGGCTGCGCTCGGTCTTGGTGAACGTCAGGTGTCCGTACATCTTCTGGCCCTTAAACCTGTCGACTATGTAGGTAAGGCCGTTGGAGGCCATATCCAGATAGGGGTTGTCTATCTGGTACGGGTCCCCGGTCACTACGACCTTGGTGCCGTCGCCGGCGCGCGACAGTATCGTCTTGACCTCGTGAGGGGTCAGGTTCTGCGCGTCGTCCACTATCATGTACTGCTTGGGCAGCGAACGGCCGCGGATATGCGTCACGGAAGCTATCTCTATCTTCTCGTTCTGCAGCAGGTATTCGAACTTCTGCAGCGCGTCGTCCTGGTGGCGGCGGTCCATGATAAACTCGAGATTATCGTAGATGGCGCCCATCCAGGTGGAGAGCTTCTCCTCCTTGGTCCCGGGCAGGTAGCCGATGTCCTTGCCGACGGGGATGATGGGGCGGCAGATGATGAGCCGGCGGTAAACGCTCTCCTCGACGGCCTTCTGCAGGCCGCAGGCCAGGGACATCAGCGTCTTGCCGGTGCCGGCCGTGCCGATCATCGTAACCAGCGCGATCTTCTCGTCGAGCAGCAGCTCCATGGCGCAGCGCTGCTCCTTGTTGAGCGGCTTGACGCCCCACGGCGCCGTCTCGGGGGAGAGCGCCCTCACGACGGAGGTATCCAGCGGGTCTACCCGGCCGAGCGCGCTTTTCTTGGGGTCCTCCTTGGCCCGGAAGACGACGAACTCGTTGGCGACCAGCCCCTCCTCGCCGTGCCTGGCGGACTTGTCCTTGTAGAACTTGTCGATGAAGGCGGAGTCCTTCTCCAGCGTGACCAGCCCGGGATAGAGCTCGTCCATCTTCACCTTGCCTGACTCGTAGTCCTGGGCTATAAGCCCGACGGCTTCGGCCTTGAGGCGGAGATTGGTGTCCTTGGTGACCAGTATGGCGTTGTTCTTCCTGCTGATGAAGGAGAAGGCGGTGTTGAGGATGCGGTTGTCCATCCGCTGCAGGACGAATTCCGGCGGCAGCACCTGCGGATGGTCCAGCTCGACCTTCAGGATCCCGCCGTTCTCCATCCTGACGCCCTCGTTGAGCTTGCCCGCCGACCGGAGGGCGTCGAGCTTGCGCGAGACTATGCGCGCGCTCTTGCCCCTCTCGTCGCCGGAGCTCTTGAAAGCGTCGAGCTCCTCTATGACCGAAATCGGGATTATAACGGTATTGTCGTCGAACTTGGTGAAGGAAAGCGGGTCGTGTATCAGTACGTTCGTGTCGAGTATGTAGATTTTTTTCATATCGCTTGGAATTATGATACTTTATTTCCCAACCTGTCAAAGAGCCCCGCGCGTGCGTGTTCCGGCAAGCGGCAAAAATAGTATCATTACGGATTCGCGACAAAACATGAAAAAAACAATCCCCCTCATCCTCATATTCCTGCTTTCGGCCATACTGCCCCCGCCCCGCTGCGCCAGCGGGGAAGAACCGCCCGCGGCGGACGGGCCCGCGGCGGCCGCCGGAAACGTCCCAGGCGGCGACGACAGACCGGCCCCCGCCCCGGCAGTTCAGACCCCGGCGGAAGCCGCGGCGGCCGAGTTCCCCGGCCCCTGGGAGATAGGCGAAGTCGCGGTCAGCGGCGCCGTGAACGTAAAGCCCCGGGTGATTACCCGGACCGCGCAGGCCCGCAAAGGCCGGCTCTACTACCGCGACTCGGTGTCCCGCGACGTCGAGGCCATACTCGGCCTGGGCAGCATCGAGAAGGTCTCGGTAAGCATAGAGGAGTTGCCGGGCAGGCCGTCCTCCGGGAAACTGCGTCCCTTCCTGCCGGCGCCCCTTCAGGCCCGGGTGACCTACGTCGTCTCCGAAAAGCCGATGATAAAGAAGGTGGAGGTCGTCGGCGCCAGGCAGCTTTCCCGCTCGTCCGTAAAGGACGGGATGTCCCTGCGCGAGCGCGATTTCTTCGATGAACTCAGGGTCCGGGAGGACCTGATAAAGATAGCCGACAACTACCGCGAGAAAGGTTTCCTCGACGTCTCAGTAGACTATGAAGTGGTCCACGACACCGCCGCCCTGACCTGCGCGCTGGCCGTCAAGGTGCAGGAGGGCAGCAAGGTGCGGGTGGCCGCGGTCGAGCTCCGCGGGGCGGAGGGCTTCAAGAAGAAGAAGCTCGTGAACCTCTTAAAGAACCGGCCGAAGCGCATCTACCAGCCCGCCGAACTCCCGAACGACCTGCGTACGCTCGAGGAGCACTACCGCAACCGGGGTTACGGAGATTTCGAGATACTGGACTCCTCCGCCGCCTTCAACGCAGACCGCAGCAGCGTAACGATCTCCGTCTCGGTCCGGGAAGGGTCCCTGCAGAAATTCGGGGAGACCTCGTTCAGCGGCAACTCGGTCTACTCCTCCTCCGAGCTGGCCGGCGCCCTGGCCTACCGCCGCGGCAAGATATACAACAACGACCGCTTCGAGGACACCGTCAGGGCCATACAGGAGCGGTACGCGGACAAGGGCTACCTGCGGGCGCAGGTCAGGCCGCTGAAGTCCCCCAACGCCGCGACCGGCGAACTGGACGTGGAATTTGCCGTGGTCGAAAACTCCCCGATCTTCGTCGGCCACATCGACGTTGAAGGCAACAAGGCCACCAAGCCGCACGTCCTGCGCCGCGAAGTGGTCCAGAAGGAGGGAGAGGTTTTCAGCGCGGCCAAGGTGAGGCGCAGCCAGGAAAAGATCTTCAACCTCGGCTTCATCGACGACGTGAACCCGGTGATAAACCCGACCGCCGACCCGGACACCGTCGACCTAGTCTTCGACGTCACCGAGGGCAAGCCCGGCATGCTGACCGCCGGCGCCGGCATCTCCTCCCGCGAGGGCGTGGTGGGCACCCTGTCGGTGTCCCACCTCAACATGCTCGGCCTGGCCCACAGAATGTCGCTGGCGTGGAACTTCGGCAAACGCGTGCAGGACTACAACCTGAGCTGGACCATGCCGTGGATAGGAGACAGCCCCACTTCCCTGGGCCTCAACCTCTTCAACACGCGGCGCTACCGCCCTTACCAGACCTCCCTCTCCGCCTACACGGAGCGCCGCACAGGCGGCAAGGTCACGCTGGCCCCCCGTTTTACGGACGACAAATACACGCTGACGATGTCCTACACCTACGAGCGGGTCCAAATCATGGACGTCAGCGAGATCTACCGCAACGAGCTGCAGACGGGGACGAGCGTCACGTCCTCGGTCTTCGTCGAGTTCGCCCGCGACACCCGCGACAGCGTCTGGGACCCCACCCGCGGCGGCCGCGGGGCCATAGGGCTGGAATTGACCGGGGGCCCGCTGCTGGGGGACGTCAACTTCTACAAACCCAGCCTCTCCTACAGCCACAATTTCAAGCTCTTCAGCATAGACGATTACCCGTTCGTCCTTTCCATAGCCAGCCGGGCCGGCTACGTGGCCAGGTTCGGCGACACCGACCGGGTGCCCTTCTACGAAAAGTACTTCCTGGGCGGCTCGGAGACCGTGCGCGGCTACAACTCGAACGGCCAGATCGGCCCGCCCGAGGGAGGCCGGCTCTTCGGCGTCACCAACGTCGAGTTCAAGTTCCCGCTGGCCAGGGAACGCCGCCGCACCATAGTCCAGTGGGCCTTCTTTTTCGACATAGGGAACTCCTGGGACCGCTTCGACGACGTGAGCCTGCGTTCGGGCGAGGGCGAGAAGCAGCTCAAGACCGGGGCTGGGTTCGGCATCCGCTTCACCACGCCCGCTTTCCCCATACGGCTCGACTGGGGCTACGGGTTCAACCACAGGGACGGCGCGCAGCGCTCCGACATCTACTTCACGCTGGGCAACCTGTTCTAAGCCAAAGGATAATGGCCGGAAGGGACGGTGGTACGAAATGAAAAAAACACTTTTTATCTGCCTGGCGCTGCTGCCGCTCAACGCGGGCGCCCTGGAACTCTTCCTGGAAGAGAACCGCGGCGAATCGGGCACCGTCGGCTACGTGGACATGGACCGGGTCTTCCGGGAGTACTCCGGCACCACCGGCGCCCGCGAGGAATTCCTCTCCGAGGTCAGGAAGCGGGAGGGGGAGCTGGACGCCGCCAAGAAACGTATTTTCGCCCTGAAGGCCGAAATCGCCCGGCTGCGCCAGGAGCGCGAGTTCGCTGCGGCGCTGCCGCTGTTCTTCGGGGAAGACGCCGCGCAGGAAAGCTCTTCGGCGACCGCGCGGGGCGCCGGTCCCTCGACCGGGGAGGAACCCGCGCTGTCGACGGCGGCCGCGGCGCTGCCGGGCATGTCGCCCGCCGGCGCGCCGGCCTCTCTGGCGGCGGAAACCGCCCTCCCCGCGGCCGAAGCCCAGAGGCCGGCCGGACAGCAGCCGATGATATATATGCCCGGCGTCGGGGCGGTGTCGCTGGAGAAGTTCAGGATGTCGGTCTCGACCTCGGCGGCCGACATCGAGGCCGCCATCGCTGACAGGGAAAAGTCCCTGGAAAAATCCGAAAGCGAGCTCAGGGCCGAACAGCGCAAGGCGGAGAAAGACCTGCTCGCGCGGGAGTCGAAGAAGACCGAGGAGATACTCGGGCGGATATATTTTCTGCTCAGGGAGCTGGCCGTGAGCGAAGGCGTCAGCGTCGTCATAGACAAGCGGTCCATACTCTTCGGCCATGCCGCGGTGGACCTTACCGGCAAACTGATAGAGATGCTCGAGCGGGGCGGGAACGGGGAGGATAAATGAACCTCTCGCCGCAGGAAATAGCCGGGCTCACGGGCGGCCGGCTCGAAGCCGCCGCGGAAGCGCGCCCGGTCACCGGCGTAAGCCCGGCGGAGCTGGCCGGACCCGGCGACCTCTCGTTCCTGGATTCCGCGGATAAGCTTCCCCTGCTCTCCTCCTGCCGCGCCGCGGCCGTGCTGCTCCCGGCCGAGGCCGAGGGGAAAACGAAGCCCTCCGCCGGGCAGTCCCTGGTATACGTAAAGAATCCCCGCTACGCCTTCGCCCTCATCCTCCGGGAGGCGGAGAAAGAACTTTCCGGGCCGCGCCGTTCCGGGCGGCACCCTTCCGCCGTGGTGGCGGACTCCGCGAAGATCTCCCCGGACGCGTGGATAGGCCCCTGCTGCGTGGTGGAGGACGGCGCGTCCGTAGGTGAAGGCGCCGCTCTGGAAGCGGGCTGTTACGTCGGCCGCGGCGCGTCCGTGGGCGCGGGAACGCGCCTGCACCCCCGTGTTTCGCTCCTGGACCGCTGCAGGGTCGGGGAGCGCTGCGTGATCCACGCCGGGACCGTGATCGGCTCCGACGGCTACGGCTACGTCCGCTCCGGCGGAAAACACGAGAAGATCCCCCAGTTGGGCACGGTGGAGATAGGGGACGACGTGGAGATAGGGGCCAACTGCGCCATAGACCGCGCGGCCCTGGACCGCACCGTCATCGGCCCCGGCACCAAGATCGACAACCTCGTGCACATCGCCCACAACGTGAAGACGGGATCGCACTGCCTCATACTCGGCCAGGTGGGCGTGGCCGGTTCCACCGAGATAGGGGACAATGTGATCATTTCCGGCCAGTCCGGCCTCAGCGACCACCTCAAGATAGGCTCCAATTCCATAGTCATGGGCCGCACTGGCGTCATAGCTGACCTCAAAGAGGGCTCCATAGTGCTGGGCCCCCTGGGGCGGCCGCGCCGGGAGTTCATGCGGATAGAAGCGACGCTTTCAAAACTCCCGGAGATGTACGCGGAATTCAAGCGGCTCAAAAAAGGCGCCGCCGGGGATGAGAAGAAGAACCATTAAGTCGGAAGCCTCCGTCCAGGGCGTCGGCCTGCATACCGGACTGCCCTGTCGCGCCGTCTTCCGGCCGGCCGGAGGTCCCACCGGCCTGCGCTTCCTGCTGCCCGACGCATCCTCCCCCATCCCCGCCGCGCTCGAGAACGTCGCCTCCACCGTCCGCGGCACCAACCTCGCCCTCGGCGGGCGCACGGTGCACACCGTGGAACATATCCTGGCCTGCTGCGCGGGGCTGGGCATACACGACCTCGACATACTGATGGACGGTCCCGAGCCCCCGGCAGGCGACGGCTCGGCCCTGCCTTTCGCGGAGGCCCTGTTCCGGGCCGGCATCGGAGAAAAGCCCGGACAGGACATCGCCCCCCTCTCCTTTTCCGGTAACGTCGAGCTGAAGGACGGCGACGCCTTCTACCGCGCGGAGCCGGCCGGCGGTCTTTTCCTGTCGGTGGTCTTCGACCACCCGCACCCGCTGCTGGGCCGGACGGAGCTCGCGCTGGAGATCGCCCGGGACAGTTTCCTGGAACAGCTCGCCCCGGCCCGCACCTTCGGCCTCCGCGAGGAGCTCGACGGCCTCAAGGCGGCTGGCCTGGCCAGGGGCGGCTCGCTGGAGAACGCCATGCTGGTGGAGAAGGACCGCATACTCTGCTCCGGCGGGCTCCGCTTCGCCGACGAGCCGGTGCGCCACAAGGCGCTCGACCTGCTGGGGGACCTGGCCCTGCTGGGCGCCCCCCTGCTGGCGTCGGTCAGGGCGGAGCGGACCGGGCACAGGAACAACGTCAATTTTGCTAAACTGCTCAAAAGCGGACCGAGGTGACAATGGACGACAAAAAGGCCCCCCCCTATAAAGCCTGCCGCGTGATCGACTGCGAAGAGATAATCCGCACCATCCCCCACCGCTACCCTTTCCTGCTCATAGACCGGGTGGAGGTGATAGAGGAGAACAAGAGCGCGGTCGGCGTAAAGTGCGTCACGGCCAACGAGCTCTATTTTCACGGCCATTTCCCGACCAAGCCCGTCATGCCCGGCGTCCTGATAGTGGAGGCCATGGCGCAGACCTCGGCCGCGATGCTGATGGGCCTGCCGGCGATAAAGGGCAAGTTCGCTTATTTCGCGGGCATAAACAAGGCCCGCTTCCGCCGCCAGGTGGCGCCCGGCGACGTGCTCAAGCTGCATATAGAGATACTCAGGTTCAAGGGGCATATGGCCAAGGTCGGCGGCCGCGCTTTCGTCGAAGGCGAACCGGCGGCCGAAGCCGAAATGATATTCGTGGTGGACTGAACCCCTTTCCAAGACATCCGGAGGACCCGATGGCGACAAAAATACATCCAACCGCGGTAATAGACGCCAAAGCGCTGATCGGCGAGAACGTCGAGATAGGCCCCTATACCGTAATAGGCGAGGACGTCCGGATAGGCGACGGCACCAGGATAGGCCCTCACTGCATCTTCGAGTTCTGCACGGTAGGCAGGGACAACCTTTTCACCGGGGCGGCCTACGTCGGCATGCCGCCGCAGGACTGGGCCTACAAGAACGAGCGCAAGCGCTTCGTCATGGGCGACGGCAACGTCATCCGAGAGAACGTCACGCTGCACCGCGGCGCGCACACCGACGTCACCACTATGGGGTCCGGCTGCATGCTGATGGCCAACTCGCACATCGGCCATGATTGCCGCGTCGGGAGCAACGTGGTCATGGTCAATTGCGCCTCGGCCGCCGGCCACGTGGAGATAGGCGACAGGGCGCTCATCAGCGGCCTGGCCGGCATACACCAGTTCACCCGCATCGGCAGGTTTGCCATGATCTCCGGCGGCGGCATGGCCAGTCAGGATATCATCCCCTATGTCACCGCCCAGGGCGACCGCGCGCGGCCGGTGGCGCTCAACCTGGTCGGGATGAAAAGGAACGGCTTCACCCGCGAGCAGATAAAGGCCGTCAAGCACGTCTTCAAGACGCTGTTCTTCCGCGGCCTCCTGCTCAAAGACGCCGTGGCCAAACTCCGCGGCGAAGGTCTCCCCCCGGAAGCCGCGCTCATACTCGACTTCGTCGAATCCTCCAGGCGGGGCATAGCCCGGCCGCGCCGTTCAGCCGCGGCCGACGTGGCCGATGTCTGAGCGCATAGGCCTCATAGCGGGGGCCGGCGCCTTCCCGCTGCTCTTCGCCCGCGAGGCCCGCGCGCGAGGCTGTGAGGTATTCACCGCCGGCCTGTCCGGCATGACCTCTCCCGAGGCCGAGGAACTCTCCAGGGAGACAGCCTATTTCAGGCTCGGCCAGCTCTCGGCCCCGATAGAGTTCTTCAGGAAGCACGGCGTGAGCCGGGTCCTGATGGCAGGCAAGATAGAACATGTCTCCATCTTCGGGGGCTTCCTGCCCGACCTGCGCGCCGCCAAGCTTCTCCTTACGCTTAAAGACCGCCGCCCCACATCTATCTTCGCCGCCATCGCCGGAGAACTGGCGAAAGACGGCATAGAAGTGATAAGTTCGGCCACCTTCCTGGAATCCTCCCTGCCCAAGCCCGGCGCGCTGACGGAGAAGAAGCCCCACAGGGACCGTTCGGCGAGCATAGCCGCGGGCTGGAAGGCGGCGCGTACGCTCGCCGGCCTCGACATAGGCCTTACGGTGGTGGCCCGGGGCGGAGCCATTGTAGCGGCGGAGGGCATGGAAGGGACCGACGAATGCATAAAGCGGGCGGGAGAGATATTCCGCCGCCTGCTGCCGGGCGAAAAACAGCCCGGGGACATGGTCGTGGTAAAGGTGGCGCGCCCGGATCAGGACATGCGCTTCGACCTGCCGGTAGTGGGAGTCCCGACTCTCGAAGCGATGGCGGCGGCCGGCGCCGACACCCTGGTCCTAGAGTCCGGCACCACGCTGATACTCGAGATGGACAGGTTCCTCGCCCGCGCCGCCGGCCTTGGCATCGCGGTCGCGGCCATCGACCCCGACTCCCCTCGCTGACGGCCCCCTTATTGTTGTAAAATAAAGGCTGACCCGGCCCCGGCGGGTAGTTTTTCATCTATTTTTCCCGCAAAACAGGACCCTAGGAGCTAAAAATGGCGGAAAACAAACCAAAGAAACTCAGGTTCGGCGTCGTAGGCGCCGGCAAACTGGGGGGCTTTCACACCCGCACCCTCTCCATGATGCCGGAGGTCGAGCTGGTCGGCGTCGCCGACCCCAACCTGCGCCGCTCGCAGGTCCTGGCCTGGCAGTACAACTGCATCGCCTACAAGGACTACGCCGACCTGCTGCCGCAGGTGGACGCCTTGGTGGTGGCCGCCCCCACCGAATACCACGCCGAAATAGGCGTCAAGGCGCTGGGCGCCGGCGTCCACGTCCTGATGGAGAAGCCGATTACCAATTCCGAGGAGGGCGCCCGCAAGCTGCTGGAGATGTCGGAGAAGAAGCAGGTAGTGCTGCAGGTTGGCCATTCCGAGCGCTTCAACCCCGCCGTGGTAGAGACCCTCAAGCACATAAAGAACCCCCGCTACATAACGATAGAGCGCCTCGGGCCTTTCGACCCGCGCGTAGCCGCCACCGGCGTCACGCTCGACCTGATGATACACGACCTGGACATCCTCCTGACGATGATGGACTCCGAGGTGGAATCCTTCGAGGCCATAGGCGCCAGCATGCTCTCCGCCCACGAGGACATCTCCAACGCCCGCATCAAGTTCCGCAACGGCTGCGTGGCCGACATCACGGCCAGCCGGGCCACGATGGAGGCCAGCCGCCGCATGAGGATATACCAGCAGGACGCCTACATCTCCGTGGACTATGTCAGCGCCCGGCTCAAGATCTACCGCAAGAAGGTCCCGACCATAAAGACCCTCGGGGACATAGAGATCACCTATCCCAAACTGGAGTCCAAGCAGCCCATACGCGAGGAACTGGCCCACTTCATAGACTGCATCCGCACCTCCAGGACCCCCGCGCCCAGCGGCGAGAAGGGGCTCAAGGCCCTGCGCCTGGCGCTCGACATCACCGACAAGATGCGCCGCTTCGAGGTCTCCGAGCCGGAAGGCGGAGAGCAGGCCGAATCCCTCGCCCGCTCGATAGGCGACATAGGCAAGGCGACCAGGGTGCTGGCCGAAGAGGCTCTCAGGAACGTCGGCATAGACAAGTCCTGAAGCCCTGCGCGGCGGCGGAAGGACGGGGCGCCCGGGGCCCAATAGAACCATTTATGGCACAGATAGCTTCAACCACCAAGAACGTTCTCGTAGTGGCCGGGGACCCCTCCGGCGACCTCCACGCCGCCAGACTCATAAAGGAGCTGGAGGCGCGCGACCCTGAGATCTCGGTCACCTCGATAGGCGGGGTGCGGATGCGCGAGGTCTCGACCCATTTCATCTACAACCTGGTCTCGGTGGGCGCCATCGGTTTCTCCGACCCTTTCAAGAACTTCTTTCTCTGGCTCAAGCTTATACGCCTGGTCCGCCGCTACCTGGAGGACAAGAAGCCCGCCTGCGTCATAGCCGTGGACTTCTACGGCTTCAACCACCAGCTGCTGGGGCTGGCCGCTCACCGCAAGATACCGGTCTTCTACTATATAGCGCCGCAGGTCTGGGCGTCCCGGCCCGGCCGGGCCAAGACCGTGGCCCGGCTCTCGAAAGAGATCTTCACGATCTTCCCGTTCGAGCAGCCCCTCTACGCCAAAGCGGGCGGCAACGCCTCTTTCTTCGGCCACCCGCTGCTCGACCTCATGCCCGAAGCGCCGGCGCCTAGGGCGGCCGGAGCCCCGCTGCGCATAGGCCTGCTGCCGGGCTCGCGCCGGTCGGAGCTGGAACGCCACCTCCCGCTTTTCGTCAAGGCTTTCTACAAGATAAAATCCGTCTACTCCGGAGCCCGGGGCTATGTCTTCGCCGTGCCCGAATTCCCGGACGAGCGCCTGTTGCCCATGCTGGCCGACGCCTGGCCGGGCGCCGAGGAGGAGATCGAGATAGTGCGCGAGAGCGACTACGCCGTGCGCGGTACCCTCGACTTCGCCTTCACGGCTTCGGGCACCGCCACGCTGGAGAACGCCCTTCTCGGCGTGCCGATGCTGGTCGCCTACAAGATGCCACGCTTCACCTACGAAATCGCCAGGCGCGTCATCACCGTCCCCTACATCTCGCTGGTCAACGTCCTGCTGAAGAAACCGGCCGTCAAGGAATTCATCCAGGACAAGGCCACCGTGGACCTGCTCTCGCAGGAGGCCTTCTCGGTGCTCAACAACCCGTCCAAGGCCGAGGCCATGCGCCGCGACTACAAGGCCGTGCGCGCCATGCTCGGAGAGAAAGGCGTGGCCGCACGGGCCGCAGAACGCATAGCCGCCGTCCTTAAATGAAGATAACCCCGGACGTAGAGGCCCTGCTGGCCTATATCCGCCCCCATAAGGTCCGCCTGCTGCAGGCCGCCGCGGCCATGACCGTGCTGGCCGCCATGCGCGCGGCCGTGGCCTACCTGATAGGCCCGGTCATACAGACGGTGTTCATCGACCGCAACACCGAGATGCTGCGCCTTATCATGATCGTGCTGCCGGCCGTCTTCGTGATAAAGGCGGCCGCGGACTACGCCACCTCCTATCTCATAAACTACGTCGGCCAGAAGACCGTGCAGCGCATGCGCGACGACCTCTTCACCCGCGTGCACCAGCTCTCGATGGAGTTCCACTGGCGCAAGCGCTCCTCGGACGTGATGAGCCGGGTCATCAACGACCTGGGCAACGTGCAGTCCGCCGTGCAGTCGGTGCCGCTCTACCTTATACGCGACCTGTTCACTGTGGCCGCGCTGGTCGGCGTCCTCTTCTACCTCAACTGGCGCTTCGCCGCGGTCTCGCTATTCATCCTCCCTACGGCCGCCTGGATGCTGAAGGCGCTCAGCCGCAAGATGCGCCGCTCCAGCTCCAAGGCGCAGGCGACGATGGGCGACATCTCGCACAAGTTCCAGGAGAGCCTGCAGGGCATGACGGTGGTGAAGGCCTTCAACTACGAGGAGCAGGCCATCTCCCGGTTCCGCCGCTCCAACGACGACTTCTTCTCCGAGACCATGCGCTTCCTGCGCGCCTCGGCCATCTCCAGCCCGCTGATGGAGCTGCTGGGCAACATCATGCTGGTGGGCATGATCTTCCTCGGCGGGCGCGAGATCATGGCTGACAGGATGACGCCGGGCGACTTCTTCTCTTTCATCGCGGCGTTCTTCACGGCCTATATGCCGCTAAAGAACATAGCCGGACTCAACACCCGCGTACAGCTCGGCCTGGCCTCGTGGGACCGGGTCAAGCAGGTGCTCGATGAGCGGCCGGACGTGCCGGCCCCCGCCAGCCCGGCGCGCCTGGGTTCGGTGCGCGGCACGGTGGAGTTCCGCGGCGTCGCCTATAAGTACCCTTCGCGCGACACCGTCGTCCTGCGCGACCTGAGCTTCTCCGTGAAAGAGGGAGAGGTGGCCGCCTTCGTCGGGCCCTCGGGCTCCGGCAAGACCACCATCATACAGTTGCTGCTGCGCTTCTTCGATCCTCTCTCCGGCTCGGTGCTCATAGACGGCAGGGACCTGCGCGAACTGGATCCCGCCGAACTCCGGGCGGCCATCGGCCTTGTGACGCAGGAGACCATACTTTTCGACAACGACGTGACCGGCAACCTCACCATAGGCCGTCCCGGCGCGACCGACGCCGAGATACGCGAGGCGGCCGAAGCGGCCGACGCCCATCCCTTCATCACGGCCATGCCGCAGGGCTACGCCACGCAACTGGGCGAGCGCGGCGTGAAGCTTTCGGGCGGGCAGCGCCAGCGGCTGGCCATAGCCCGCGCCGTCATAAAGAAGCCAAAGATACTGCTCCTCGACGAGGCCACCTCCAACCTCGACACCGCCAGCGAGCAGGCCGTTCAGTCCTCCATCGAGCGCATACTTAAGGGGCGCACGGTGCTGATGGTCGCGCACCGGCTCTCGACGGTGCGCAACGCCGACAGGATTTTCGTGCTGGACAAGGGCGCCCTGGCCGAGAGCGGCGGCCATGAAGAACTGATGGCGCGCGGCGGGGTCTATAAGAAACTCTGGGAGGCGCAATCTTGAAGCTCGCGGCGCTTACCCTTATCGCGGCCCTGATAACCGTAGCCGGCGCCTGGTCGGCGGCCCGGCTGGGCGCGCTCGGAAAGAACGCCATGTCGCGCCTGCTGGCCTATTCCTCGGGCATACTAATCTCGGTGGCCTTCCTGGGAATCTTCCCCGAGGCCTGGGAGCTGGCGCCGGAACCGGCGGCCGCCGGCTGCCTAGCTGCCCTGTTCGCTCTTTTCCTGCTCGAGAATTTCGCCGCCCACAGCAGCTGCAGCGAGTATGTCGGCGACTGCCACGTGCATTCGATGGGGACCCCGGCGCTGTTGGCCATGGGCCTGCACTCGCTGCTCGACGGCTTCAACATGGCCGCCGGCTTCAGCGCCGGCCACGCGGCCGGCCTCAACGCCTCGCTGGGCGTGATACTACATAAGCTGGCCGACGGCGTGGCGCTGGCCGCGCTGCTGTCCCACGCCGGCGCGTCGCCCCGCAGAATACTGGGGATGAGCGCCCTGCTGGCCGCGGCCACCCCGCTGGGCGCCTTCGCGGTGAACTCCCTTCTGTCCGGCATGCCGCCGGCCGGCCTCTCTTTCGCGCTGGGCGCCAGCGGCGGTTCGCTCATCTACATAGCCATGGCCGGCATACTGCCGCGGCTGCACACGGCCTGCGACCGCCCGACCGCGGTCTTTTTCCCGCTGGGCTACGCGACCGTGATACTCATACACCTGCTGGCCGGACATTGAGATGGAACTGCAGGACCTTCTGAAGAAATTCCGCGAATATTCCTCCCAGGACACCACGCTGCTGGAACTGGCCTGGAACTTCTCCGCGGAAGCCCACGCCGACCAGAAGCGCGCCTCGGGCGAGGACTTCGTCGTGCACTGCCGCGCCGTGGCCGACATCCTGGCCGACTTCCGCATGGACCAGGAGACCATCTGCGCCGGCCTGCTGCACGACGTGCTCGAGGACACCGCCATCCCTCCCGACACGCTCAAGAAGGAGTTCGGCGACGAGATCAACAATCTGGTCGACGGCGTGACCAAGATAGAAACCCTCAAATTCTCTTCGCGCGACGAGGCCCAGGCCGAGAACTGGCGCCGGATGATTCTGGCCACGGCCAAGGATATACGGGTCATAGTAATCAAGCTGGCCGACCGCATGCACAATATGCGCACGCTGGGCTGGCTGAGCCCCGCCAAGCAGCTCGAGATCAGCCACGAGACCATCTCCCTCTACGCGCCGCTGGCGCAGCGGCTGGGGATGTTCCAGATAAAGTCGGAGCTCGAAGACCTCTCTTTCAGGTACCTGCACCCCGACGAGTACCAGGAACTTCACGCCAAAGTGCAGATTCGGTTCGCCAAGCGCGAGAAGCTGCTCGCCGAGTTCCAGGACTCCCTCGACAAGCACCTGCTGTCCTCCAAGGTCCCCTACCGCCTGGTCTCGCGCGCGAAGAACCTCTATTCCATCTACCGCAAGATGCTCAAGCAGGACAAGCCGTTCGAGGAGATACAGGACGCGCTCGGCGTGCGCATCATAACCGACTCCGTCGTCAACTGCTACGCGCTGCTGGGCGTGGCCCACGCGGCCTTCAAGCCGGTGGCCAACTCCTTCACCGACTATATCGCCGTGCCCAAGCGCAACCTCTACCAGAGCCTGCACACCACCGTGGTGGCCTCGTCCGGGGAGCAGGTCGAGATACAGATTCGCACCGAGGAGATGCACCGCACCTCGGAGTACGGCATCGCCGCGCACTGGCGCTACAAGCTGGGCGAGAAGGGCGCCGACCGGCACCTCGACGAGAAGCTCAACTGGCTGCGGCAGTGGATAGAGTGGCTGCAGGACCTCTCGAGCCCGCGCGAGTTCATCGAGAGCTTCAAGACTGACCTCGAGCTGGACCAGATCTTCGTCTTCACCCCAAAGGGCGAGGTCAAGACCCTGCCGGTGGACGGCACGCCGCTCGACTTCGCCTACTACGTCCACACCGACGTGGGCGACACCTGCGTGGGGGCCAAGGTCAACGGCAAGATGGTCAAGCTCGACCACGCGCTCAAGAGCGGCGACATCTGCGAGATAATCACGCGCAAGAACTCTTTCCCGCGCAGGGACTGGCTGTCGATAGTCAAGACCGCCAGCGCCCGTTCCAAGATACGTCACTACCTGCGCGAGCACAAGATGCTCGACGAGTAACGAGCCCTTAATGCCTGAAGTGGCGCATGCCGGTCAGCACCATTGAGACTCCCAGGCGGTCGGCGGCGGCTATGACTTCCGCGTCCTTGACCGAGCCGCCGGGCTGTATGACGGCGGTGGCGCCCAGGCGGACGCCCTCCTCCAGCGCGTCGGGGAAAGGAAAGAAAGCGTCCGAGGCCATGACCATGACCTCGGGCTTCGGATTTTCCTTGAGGTAGAGGCCGAGCTTGCGGCCGGCCATGAAGACGGAGTCCACCCGCGACATCTGCCCCGCGCCGATTGCCACGGTCTGATGACGGTCGGAGAGCACTATCGCGTTGGAGCGCACGTACTTGCAGGCCGCCCAGGCCAGCCGCAGAGCATCTTCCTCGGCCTTCGCCGGCTTTTTGACGGTGGGGACCTCCCACTTGTCGCCCAGCAATTTCTCGTCGTCCTCGCTGACCAGCACCTCGTCGCCCAGCGAGCGGAACGTCAGCCGGCCCTTGGGCAGCGCCTGCCATCTCAGCAGCCGCAGGTTGGGCTTCCGTGAGAGGAGTTTCACCGCCTCCTCTTCGAACTCCGGAGCGCAGATGACCTCCACGAAGCGCTTGGCGAGGAACCCGGCCATGTCCCGGTCGAAAGTGCGGTTGACGGCGATGATGCCGCCGAAGGCCGAGAGCGGGTCGGTGTTCCAGGCCCGCTCGAAGGCCTCGCGGATATTGGCGCCGGCGCCCAGGCCGCAGGGCGTGACATGCTTGAAGATGACGCAGGCCGGGGCCTCGAACTCATTGACCGCCTGCCACGTGCCGTAGGCGTCTAGAATATTGTTGTAGGAGAGCTCCTTGCCAGCGAGCTTCTCGAAAGGCAGGCCGGGATTCCTGGAATAGAGCGCCGCGCGCTGATGCGGATTCTCGCCGTAGCGCAGGTCGCAGATCTTGTTGAGCGGCGCCTTCATGCGGGACGGGAAGAACTCGCAGGAGAGCGGCTCCTCGCCCAGCTTGCCGGCTATGGCGGCGTCGTAGGACGAAGTCAGCTCGAAGGCCTTAACGGCCAGTTCGCGGTTGAGCGCCTCCGGCACGCGGCCGGCGTTGGCGTCCAGCGCGTCCAGTACGCGCGGGTAGTCGGCCGGGTCGGTCAGCACGGTGACCGAGGCGCAGTTCTTGGCCGAGGCGCGCAGCAGAGCCACCCCCCCTATGTCTATGTCTTCAATCAGTTCTTCGGACCAGGCCCTGGCCTTGGCGGCGGTCTTTTCGAAAGGATAGAGATTGACCGCCACTATGTCTATCGGCTCTATGCCGTGGCGGAAGAGCTGCTCGGCGTGGGCGGCCCGGTCGCGCCGGTAGAGTATCCCGCCGTGCACGGCGGGCTGCAGCGTCTTCACGCGGCCGTCGAGTATCTCGGGGAAGCCCGTCAGCGATTCCAGCGGCCTCACGGGCAGGCCGGCCTCCTTGAGCAGTTTGTAGGTGCCGGAGGTGGAGACCACTTCCACTCCGCGCGCCGCCAGGGCCCGGGCAAAATCCACGGCTCCGCTTTTGTCGGAAAGAGAGACCAGCGCCCGGCGCGCGCGGCCGGGGGCGGGGGCCCGCTTTACCAGGACGCGGCCGTCTTTGAGCTCCAGCAGGCCGTCGCAGAACAGAGAGACCGCGGCGGGGTAGGCGTCCAGTTCGGCCGCGTTGACCCTAGCGGCCAGGGAGGACGGCGTATCGTCCGGGAAGACCGGTACCGAGCGCTGTATTATTATCGGGCCGGAATCGTAGTCCTCCGTGACGAAATGGACGGTGCAGCCGCTGAGCCGGACGCCGGCGGCGAGCGCGGCCTCGTGCACTTTCATCCCGTAGAAGCCCTTGCCGCCGAAGGCCGGCAGCAGCGCCGGATGGATATTGAGGATGCGTCCCCTGAAGGCCGAGAGGAATTTCGGACCCAGTTTAAGCATCCAGCCGGCCAGGCAGACTAGGTCGGCGCCGCGGCAGAGTTCCGTCAGCGCCGCGTCATGGGCCTCGGGAGAAGGAGAATTTTTAAGCGGCAGCGCCTCTGCGCGTATCCCGGCTTTCGCCGCGCGCTCCAGCGCGCCGGCCTTGCCCAGGCTCGAAACCACCAGCGAGACCCCGCCGCTGATCCTGCCCGAGGCGCAGGCGTCGATGAGCGCCTGCAGGTTGCTTCCGCCGCCGGAAGCCAGAACCGCTATCCTGACCGGTTTGCCTTCTTTCAAGCACGCCTCCCGGCGCGGCCCGAAGCCAGGCCGTCTGAGACGCACAGCGTCCGTTACGGCACAGGCATAGCCTAGAAGTTATCCTCCTCCACCAGCTTGAGCGCGCCCTGCATTATCCCGAAAAATTCCTTCTCGTCCAGCGGCGACTTCTCGTCGTTCCAGGTCGCAGACAGGCAGTACCAGGCCGAGGCCCTGGTTCTGAGCAGCCAGGTCATGTTGATGGCTCCTATGTCAGACCCGCCCTTGTAGCCTGCGTAGGGCACGGCCTTTTTATCCACCTGCAGGCCGGGGTTTATGGCCAGCATGCCCAGCACGGCGGCGTCCCCGCTCTTGCGGAACCGGTCCATTACCCGGCAGAGGTCCGAGGCCGAGGCGAACCAACCGACCCGGGATATCTCGAAAGGAGAGACGGGCAGCGCGGAGGCCGAAAGAGGCAGGGAAGGTATCTTCTTTTCCAGCAGGTCGTACCGGTCGTCCTGCCTGGCGGCGGTCCACCCGGCCGCGGCGGCGGTCGACCCCTTTATCCGGAAATATTCGCCGGTCTTCAGGAAAGGCTTCAGCCGGTCGGGGCTGTAATGGCCGAACTTGGCGAGGCTGCGCTCTATGTTCCGCCTGCCGGCCAGGTCTATAAGGGCGTCCGTGGCGGTATTATCGCTCTCCGAGATCATCTGGGCGGCGAGGGTGTAGACGGTAAAGGGGGCTCCCTCGGGCCAGGCGTGCAGGCGGCCCGAAGGCAGCGACCGCGCCGCCGCCGGTATCTCCACGGTCTTCTTCCATTGCGCCTTGGAGTCCTGCAACTGCGCCAGGACATAGAGCTTGAAAGTGGAACCTATATTGAGCGGCTCGTCGGGGGCCAGCGACTCCACGGTCCCGCCCCCCTCCTCCAGCCTAGTCAGCAGCAGGGATTTTATACCCGGCAGCGCGGCCAACCGGCCCTTTATGTCCGCGATGCCCGCCACGTGCTGATAGGCCGGCCTGAAGAAAAGCCCGGCGATAAGGCCGCGCTCCGGGTCCACCGTGACCGAGGCCGGCAGCATGTACCCGCGGTCGGTATGAAAAATGAAATGGCCGGTATTGGCTCCCTCGGTGGCGGAAAGGCTGACGCGCTTCACCGCGCCGTGCTTCTCGTTCAGCGACTTGAGCATGGCGATGACCTTATCCTGCTCCACGAGCTTGAAGAAAGCGGGGGCGAAGACCGCCTCCACTTTCCGGGGGGCGGGGTCTATCTTGGAGGCCACGCTCCAAGCGGCCCTGACCAGTTTCTTGCGCACGTCGGGCGCGACCGTCTCGGCGGCAGCGGCCGAGGCTTTTTTGAGCGCCCGCTTTTCAGCCGGGCGCTTGTCGGCGGCCGCGAGCGGCAGCGCCAGGGCCAGAATCGATGCCAGTTTTAAGAGCCTCATGTCAGCTCCTCAGCGGAACAGAACTTCGCCGCGGCCGCGCACCAGTTCCCCGACGTGAAGGGCGCCGGGCACGGAACGCAGGGCCGTCTTGAGGGCTCCGGGCCTTACGGCGGCAATCATGCCCAGGCCCATGTTGAAGGTGTTGTACATCTCTTTCCCGCTTATCTTCCCCTTCTCCTGCACCAGCCTCATGACCGGCGGCACCTTCCATGAAGAGTTGTTCATTACGGCGGCGACGCCTTTCGGGAAGAAGCGGGGGAGGTTGCCTGGTATGCCAGCGCCGGTGATATGCGAGAGGCCCAGTATGTCGTGGCCGGCGCGGCGCAGGGCCGCCCTCATCGCGGCGATGTCGCGGACGTATATTCTGGTCGGCGTCAGCAGGGCCCGGGCGTGCCTTCTGAGCGGCGCGCCTTTCATGACGGCGCGTATGAGCGAATAGCCGTTGGAATGGAAGCCGGTGGACGGCAGGCCGACCAGCGCGTCGCCCGGCCGCACTTTCTTCCCGTCTATTTCCTCCCCGCGCTTGAGGAGGCCGACGGAAAAACCCGCCAGGTCGTATTCGCCGGGCTTGTAGAAGCCGGGCAGTTCGGCGGTCTCGCCGCCCAGCAGGGCGCAACCCGATTGCCGGCAGCCCTCCATAATCCCGTCTATAATCTTTTTGGAACGCCGCAGGTCGAGTTTAGGGGTGGCGTAATAATCCAGGAAGAACAGCGGTTTCGCTCCGCAGCAGAGCAGGTCGTTGACGCACATAGCGACCAGGTCTATGCCGACGGTGTCGTGCCGGTCGAGCATGAAAGCCAGTTTAAGCTTGGTCCCCACGCCGTCGGTGGAGGCCACCACGCTGAACTCGCCGCCGGTCTCCCGCAGCGGGAAAACGCCCGCGAAGCCGCCGATGGCTTCAGACTTTTCCTGGAGGAATTCGGTGAACTTGTCGGCCAGCCTGATATCTACGCCCGCTTTCCTGTAAGTCGTCATAAGGCTCCGGGACCGGGAATCTGGGTGGGACTGCCCGTTGGAATTATACAAAGTTAAGTTTCAGCGCAGAAGGAGCCAGGCCGCGGCCGCCAGCGCCGCCGCCAGCAGCGGCAGCAACCCCGGCGGCAGGCCGCCGTTCCCCCCTCCGCGGCCGCCGCGGCGTTCCTCGTCAGGCCCCAGCCGGGCGAAAACGCCGCCGCAGCGGGGGCAGTTCGCGGCGAAACCCCGTATCTCCTTCCCACAGTTAGGGCATTTCATCTGGCGCGTCATTTTGTAGAATTATCCCCTCCGGGATTTTAACAAATAAGGAACGACGACATGCCTTTCTTGATAAGCTCCGTTACGGGAAAGACCGGCTGGCTTCAGTTGAACAACCCGGAGAAGAAGAACGCGCTGAGCCTGGACCTCTGCAAGGAACTGGTCAGGGCGTTCGCGGAATTCAAACGGCAGCATATCCCTGTAGTCGTCATCCGCGCAGAAAAGGACGCCCGGACCTGGTCGTCCGGCCACGATATAACCCAGTTGCCGAAAGTCCATCACGAACCGCTGGCCTTCGACAGCCCGATGGAGCAGGCGCTGAGGGCCGTGCAGGAATATCCGGGGCCCGTCATCGCCATGGTGCAGGGCGGCGTCTGGGGCGGGGCCTGCGACCTAGCCGTCACCTGCGACCTGGCCATAGGCGACGAGACCTCCACCTTCGCCATAACGCCAGTGAAGATAGGGCTGCCCTACAACGCGGCCGGCATAATGCATTTCATAAACCGCCTGGGCCTCAATATCGCCAAGGAAATGTTCTTCACCGCCCAGCCGATGAAGGCCGACCGCGCCTACCACTCCGGCCTACTCAACCACCTGGTCAGTTCCAGAGAGATAGAGTCGTTCACGGCGGGGCTGGCGGAAACGATGGCGGCGAACTCGCCGATGGCGATAGCCGTCATCAAGGAGCAGTTCCGCATACTCAGCGAGGGCCACTCCATAACCCCCGACGCTTTCGAGCGGATACAGGCGCTGCGCCGCAAGGTCTACAACAGCCACGATTACGCCGAAGGGATAAAGGCGTTCCTGGAAAAGAGAAAGCCCGAGTTCAAAGGGAACTGACATGGAAACCGGTAAGGAACTGGAATGAACTGTTCGATACTGGCAGGGACTACCTGGTGATGCGCCTGGGGGTAGGCCTGATGTTCTTCTTCGTGCACGGCTTGCCTAAGATGCAGGCGGGTCCGGAACTCTGGACGAAACTGGGCGTGGCGATGTCCAACGTGGGAATAACGTTCGCGCCCGACTTCTGGGGCTTCATGGCCGCCTCGGCCGAATGCTTCGGAGGGCTGTTGCTTGCGGCGGGCTGAAGGGCGCGGCCCACGCGACGGAACTTTTCTTCGTTCTCTCGGGCCTGGAATGGCCGGCGCGGGCCGTTTCAGCCTGGACCGGAAGGTTTTCGGCGGGAACATCTGAGGCCCTCCCGCGAAACGGATAAAAAATGGCTAAGACCGTGATAGTCATGCCGGCCTATAACGCGGCCGCGACGCTGAGGAACACCGTGCGGGACCTGCCGCGCGAGTACCTGGCCGACGCGATACTGGCGGACGACGCGTCCTCCGACGACACCGTCAAGATCGCCGAGGAACTGGGACTGCGCGTCGTGAGGCGGGAGCGCAACGGCGGCTACGGCGCCAACCAGAAGATCTGCTACCGCCTGGCTCTCGAGGCGGGCGCGGACATAGTGGTCATGCTGCATCCGGACTACCAGTACAACCCGAAGGCGATCCCCCATATGGCCTGGCTGATAGAGGAAGGGATCTGCGACGTGGTGCTGGGCAACAGGGTGCGCACGCGCCGGGAGGCTCTGGCGGGCGGCATGCCGCTGTATAAATACGCGGCCAACCGCTTTCTTTCCCTGCTCTGCAATATTGCGACCGGCGAGAACCTGGGCGAATGGCACAGCGGACTGCGCGCCTATTCCGCGAAAGTCCTGCGCGCCATTCCCTGGGAGGAGAATTCCGAAGATTTCGTATTCGACATGCAGTTCCTGGCCCAGGCTTCCTTTCTGGGCCTGCGCATGGGCGACATACCAGTGGAAACCAAATATTTCAAAGAGGCGTCTTCGATAAACTTCAGGCGCAGCACGGTTTACGGCCTGCTGACCCTTTGGGTGATGGCGGGGTATCTCCTGGCCCGGGCGGGCCTTGCCGTTCCGCGCCTCTTCCGGCCCAAGGATTAGCCTCCAGCACGAACTTCCTTTCTTCCCAGATCTTCTCCATGCCGGAACGGGGCGCGGGACGCCCGGGGGCGTCCAGGCGCCCGGCGACCACGCCCAGCAGATCTATCAGGCCGTGGAAATCCGAGACGGCGACATGCTCCTGTCCGACACGCGCTTTCCTGCCGGCCAGGACGCCGTCGATATCTACCATATTGTGATAATTGCCCAGCGGCAGGCAGAGGCAGGCCGAGCTGAATCCGTAGAACGAGAAGGCGGAAGCCTCGCAGGTCCCGCCGGGCATCAGCTTGCGCTGGAACCGGAACGCAGGGTTCGCCCTCTGATAAGCGGCGGCGATATCGGATATGGCGTTGGTCAGTTCCGGCGTGAAGACGCTCATTCTGTCCCCGACCCGGACTATCGGCCCCGCGCCGATGGGCGAGTCGTGCGGAAAACTGCGCGAGCACTCCAGACAGATCAGCCGGGAATTTTTCGGCAGCGTGCCGCCGCGGGCCGCTCCGATGGCGCCGACGAAGCCCGTCTCCTCCGCGCGGGTGAAGAGCAAGGCGGCATGGCCCAGGCCCTCTTCATTCGAGATGCTTTCATAGGCGATTAGCGCCGCCGCCACGCAGGCCGCGTCGTCGCAGCCGTTGGTCCAGGCCAGCCCTTTCTTTACCGAGGACTTCGGGAAAAGCCAGCGGCCCAGGCAGCCGGCCGCGACCGGGGCCGCCTCCTCCAGCCTCGCCGCGACGGTCTTGAAAGGTTTGGCCGAAGCGTCAAAAGAGATTATCCGCGCGGGATACGCGCGGCGCAGGCCGGCGTCGAAGATCTCGATGCGCGCGCCTTTGAAATACTGGTCATGGACGCCGCCGCGGAACTCCAGTTTTACTTCCGTGCCGGCCGAGGACAGGACGACGAAAGCCGGGTGGTCCATATGCGCCGTTATATAGAGAGGCGCCCTGGAGCGGCAGGCCTTTTTGAAATCCCGGCGATGGACGATAAGGTTGCCGCAGCGGTCCCGCTCCAGGACCAGCCCGCGGCGGCGCGCGGCCCATTTTTCAACGAGGGCTTCCACGGCGCCTTCGTGCCCGGCCGCGACGGGCGCCGAGGCGAACTCCAGCAGCAGTCTCTCCCGTCTTTCGAGCTCTCGCCTGGAAGGAAGCCTCATCTCCCCCTCCCCGGCAGGCGGAAATCCTTTATGCGGGCGATACCGGGATTCAGCCGGGGGGCCCCGGGCCGGTGCTGGGTTTCCAAGAAAAAAGAGGCCGCGCCGGGAAACCGGGCCTGCAGTATATTGGAATTGCCGGGCTCATTCTCGAACACGCCGACCACTTCCCCCAGCCTGTCTATGTAATCGC
Organism: uncultured Elusimicrobiaceae bacterium; assembly: GCA_964631475.1. GTDB lineage: Bacteria > Elusimicrobiota > Elusimicrobia > Elusimicrobiales > UBA9959 > UBA2231. The sequence goes on from CAZVWK010000017.1 coordinate 28,134, forward strand.
TGACCTCTTTCTTGAAGATCTCGTCGTCCTGTTCGAACTCTTTCTTCACTATCGTCATCGTGCCGGCGACTCCGACCGGAAAGCCGTAGAGACGCAGCACCTCTGTCAGGCCCACCAGCATCCGGCCCACGTCGCGGCCGGTGAGATATATCACGGTGGCGCCGGCCGCGTGAATTTTCTCCACGTAGGACTTCGCGCCGGCCAGCGGCATATCGTATTTCTGGTACTCGTCCGAGAAGAACCGGCTGGCCCATTCCTGCTTTATGAACTTGACCTCGGCGGGCGAGGCCACTTTAAGCCGGCGCAGCGTCACGTCCAGGCTGTAGTCCACCTCCGAGAGGTCGCGAAACGAAGAGAAGGCCCGCGAGAGCTGCGGCAGCCGGGCGTCGAACTTCTCCGATATCTCGCGCAGGATGAACATCGTGCGCGTACGGTTGTCGAACAGCGTGCCGTCCAGGTCGAAGATGGCCAGCGTGGAGCGCCGCTGGGCGGTTCTTGCCTCCACCAGGTCTATCACCTTGCCCAGCGCGGCGGGACCGGCGGCGCGAAGCTCGCCGGATATGGATCTGTTTTTCAGGGTCTTCCGGGTTTGCTGTGCATAAACTAGGACTCTTTTAGGAACGAAGTAA
>CAZVWK010000018.1:0-22678 GCA_964631475.1 uncultured Elusimicrobiaceae bacterium
TTCAACCGGACATTTCTATTTGCCGCAAACAGGACATTTTAAAAAAATCGCTACACGTTGAAGCGGGGTTTTGATTTTGCCGATGAATTACTATATAATTAAAGCCCGTGCGCCGAGGTAGCTCAATCGGTAGAGCATTCGCTTCGTAAGCGAAGGGTTGTGGGTTCAAGTCCCATCCTCGGCTGAACGGATTTTAAGCGCTACCCGTCCTTAATGGCAAAAAACAATCCCGCTACTTCCGAAGAATACTCCGACCTCAAGTTCGCGCCGGGCGTGCCCCAGGCCCGCCGCGCCGTCTGGACCTGGCTGCCCCTGTTGTATCTCCTCATTTCAGACGCCTTCTACCTGCGCACTTACGATTCCGCCCAGGTCAAGATAACCCTGCTCCAGATGGGGGGATTCTCTCTGCTGGGCATGTGGCTGGGCCTCCTCCTCCTTGAGGGGCGCAAGGCTTTCAGGCGTGCTGATTTCGTTGTCCTGGCCCCGTTCTTCGCTTATCTGGTCTACATGCTGGTCGGCTTCGTCAGGCTCCCCTATTCCGGCCCCAGCCTGGACGACATGGTCCGCTACACTATTTACATGTCGGTCGGCCTGATTGTTATACGCGAGTTCGGCCAGGCGGCGATAGAGCGCCTCACTAGGGTCCTGCTGGCCGCCGCCTATATAGCCGTCCTCTACGGCCTGGTGCAGTTCATAGACACTCGCTTCTTCCCTCCTAAGGAAGTCGGACCCGGCCTGGACCCTTTCGTCTGGCGCGGCGCTTTCGGCCCCCGCATCTTCTCCACCTACGGCAATCCCAACTTCTTCGGCAATTTCCTGGTGCTCATCCTACCTATAGCCGTCACGCAGTACCTAAAGACCAGGTCGCCCTATATCCTGCCCCTGATCTTCCTGGATATACTCTGCCTTTACGGAACGCAGACCAAGGGGGCGTGGCTGGGATTCGGGATATCTTCATTCATATTCGCCGTCTTCTACGCCTATTTCTTCCTCCGCGAACGGCTGAAGATGAGCAAGCCCCTCTTCCTGGCCCTCGCCTCGGTTTTTCCCCTGACGGCCGTAGGCGTCGTCTATCACTTCGGCAACCCCCATTCCTATAATTTCCGCATCGCCACCTGGCTCTCCACCTGGGAGATAGTGGAAACCAAGCCGCTGATAGGGCTCGGCGTGGACGCCTTCATGGTAATCTACCCCGCGTACCGGCGCCCGGTGATATTCCACATCGAAGGCAAGCACAATACCGAGACAGACCACGCCGAGAACGAGCACCTGGAGCAGTGGATGGACAACGGGCTGCTGGGGTTCGGTCTCTACCTCTGGCTTATAATTTTCGTCGTCACCGTCGGCTTGCGCGGGCTCGCTACGCTCACCGAGGGCCTGAAGGGGGCGAGGCCGCCGCCGGTGGCCTACGATCTTCTCGGCTATATTACGGCGCTGCTGGGCATGCTGACACATAATTTCGTGGATGTCAGCATGCGCTTCGTCTCCTCCGGCGTTTTCCTGGGCCTCCTGCCGGCCGTCATCATAAACCTCGCCAGGGGGCAGGCGCTCTGGGAACTCCACTACAAAGGCGAGCCGGAACCGCAGGAGGAGGCTAAGCCGTCCGCCCCCGCACCATGGCTCCTCTGGGCCTCGCGGGCCCTGCTGGCCGCGGCCGTGGCGGCCCTTTTTTACGTCATCGTCTCCCAGTTCTCCGAACTTCAGGGGCCTCTGAGGAACCACCAGGCGGGGGGAGGAGAGTCGCTGCAGTGGGTCATCGCCTGGGCCGTTCTGCTCGCCTGCGCCGGGTTCGTCGCCTGGTCCTACCTGAAGATAGCCTTCGCCGGCAGGTCCGTGCTGGCTGTCCTGGTCATGGCCGTCTCGCTGGGGCCGGTCTGGTACTTCTGGGGCTGGTTCAGGGCCGATGTCTATCATAACATGGCGATCTTTTTCTCCAAGCAGGGCCGCTGGGACGACGCCCTCTCCTATTACCAGCGCGTGCACGCCCTTAACCCGTACTTCATAATGCCGTATTACTTCACCGGCAACGTCTTCAACGACCGCTTCAACATGAGCAAGCAGTACAGGCCCGAGTGGGGGGACAGGGGGGGGAGCCCAGGGACGATTATGAGCGGGCCATGGATTCCTACGAGCATGTCAGGGCCATGGCGCCGAACTACGTGCAGATGCATCACCAGGTCGGCCTTCTTTACATGAAGATGCACGACCACCTGCGGGCGCAGGGGCGCGAAAAGGAGGCGCAGGAGTTCCTGGATAAAGCCCTGGCCCGCTTCAATCTTTACGAGCACCTGGACCCGGTCTTCCCTTTCAACTATTACCGGAAGGCCCAGATATACATGTCGCGGCGGCAGTACGAAGCGGCGGAGCGGGAATACCTGAACAACCTCAACGCCTGGAAATGCCATGTGGGAGGGCACAGGCATGAGTCGCCTGAGGCCTACACCAACCTCGGGAACCTCTATTACCTGATGGGGCGCCCCCGTGACGCCGCGGAAGCTTTCGCCGGCGCGCTTAAGATCAACCCCTCTTTCGAGCCGGCGTTGAGGAACTACCAGGCGCTTACCGGGCGCAGGAGTCCCTGACGCGTGAACAGCGAAAAGACCACGGCCCCGGCGGCTGAAACCCCCGTGCCGTTGCTGCTCTCCCTGGTTTTTTTCGTCTGCCCTCTTCTTTTTTTCACCGATCTTACCCGTAACCCCTACTATTTCCAGATAGCGCTACTGAACACGGCTTTGCCGGCGGCCCTGCTGGCCGCGCTCTGGGCTATGCGCTCCCGAGGGCGGTGGGAGACCCCGCGCAACATACTCTGGTGCCCCTGGCGCTTTTCGCCGTGGTGCTTCTGGCCTCCTGGACTCGCGCCTGGTTCTCGCACGCCCCCTTCTTCCGGCCTGCGATCGCTAGCGAAGGGCTGCGCGCCTTCCTTTTCCTGCTGGTAAATTGCGGCCTGGCTTTCTGGTTTTCCGCCCGGGCCGAATGGCGGGAGAGCCCTGCCGCGCGCCCTATGACGCCCCTGTTCCTTCTTTTTTTCGCCTGGGGTGCGGCCTGGTTCCTGTTCCCTTACCTCCGTACCCAGCCCTCGGGGGTAGGCCTCTGGCAGCGGTTCTGGGACCCGTACGGGGGCATCCTGTGGGCGGCCGGCGTCTTCGCGGCCTGGCGCTCGGTCCGGGCGGGCAGGCAGGAGGACTATCTGAACCTCGCGCTCATAGCCGGGGCCCTCGCCTCCGTCTACGGGGTGCTGCAGTATTTCGGCGTGGAGCTTGTGTGGCTGAAGACGCTCAATCCCTACGGCAACCGCTCGGTTTCCACTTTCGGCAACCCCAACTTCATTTCCTCTTACGTGGTGACGCTGGCGCCCCTGGCGCTGGCCTGCTGGCTCGACGCGCGCACGGCCGCAGCCCGCTTCTTCTACGCGGCGGTCTTTCTCTCGTTCGAAGCGATGCTGCTCGCCAGCCTGACCCGTTCCTCGTGGCTCGGCATGGCGGCGGGAATCGGGTTCCTCGCCCTGATGCCTGAGTTCCGCGCCAGGCTGCGGGCGGCGGGCCGCAGGGCGCTGCTGCCTGGCGCGCTGGCGCTCGGCCTGGCCGTCCTTTGGCCCGTAAGCGCCGATTCTCCCCTGGCCTCCGGCGTGGCCCACCGCCTCTCCGAGGGCGTCGGGAAGATATCCTCGGCCGCCACCTTGTCCATCGCCGCCGCTCCCGAAGACGTTTATCCTTCCTTCCATCAGCGCGTACTCATCTGGACCTCCGCCTGGCAGATGGGACTGGAGAGTCCGCTGCTGGGCAAAGGCTGGGGAGTTTTCGAGCTTTTCTACCCCTTCTACCAGGGCCCGCTGCTTGAGGCTTACGAGGGGATACGGAACCTCCGCACCCACGCCAATAACGCCCATAACGAGGTGATGGAGCTCTGGTCGCAGGCCGGCCTGGCCGGGCTGGCTTCCTTCGCCCTTATATTAGCCGTCCTGGGCCGGGCCTTCCTGTTCAAGCGGCGGGCGGACGGGCAAGACGGCCGCTTCTGGTCGTCCGCGCTCGCGGCTGGCGTCGTGGCCATGCTGGCCGACAATATGCTGAACGTTTCCCTGCACTTCGCCGTGCCCGGGTTCATGTTCTGGTGGGTGATGGGCGCTCTTTCCGCCCGCCTCAGCGGTCCTTCGGCGACGGCGGGAGGGGCGTTCGCCGGGCGGCGGGTCTGGCCGGCCGCGGCTCTTCTCGCCCTGGCCGCGCTGGCGTCCGCCGGTTACTGGCAGGGTCAGTTCCGCAGGGAGGCCCTCTACTTCTCCGGCTTCAAGCTGATGCGCAAAGGGGATTTCAGGTGGGCAGCCGCCGAGCTTAAGCGCGCGCATTCCGCCTGGCCGCGCGAGGTGAACACCAATTACGAGCTGGGCAACGCCTATGTCCGCGCCGGAGACATGGAGGCCGCGGTCTGGGCTTACGGCGAGGCCCTCAGGTCCAATTGCGGCTACGACGAGATCTTTTTCAACCTGGCCGTGGTGGAGAAGAAACTGGGCTCTCTCTCTTCGGCCGCCGACAACCTGAGGGTTTCGGCGCTCATAAATCCGCTCAACCCCCAGACCTATCAGGCCGCCGCGGAGATATACCTGCGGGACCCCGGAGCCTACGCCGGGGCGGCCGTTTCCCTGATGTCCAGGGGGGCGCGCGTTCTTCCTCGGGACGCCTCGCTGAAGAACATCCTCGGCTATTTCCAGGGCGTTGGAGGGGATTTCGCCGCCGCGGCCGACTCATACGGGAAGGCCCTGCGACTTGACCCCGGGAACGCCACGTTAGAGGCGAACCTCAGGGGGGCCGCCGCGAGGGCGGGCGCCGATTCGCCGCATCTTAAATGGCTCTCGGCTTTCCGGGAGGCTGAGCGCCGCCTGGCGGCCGGGGATCCCGCCGGGGCGCTGCGCAGGGCGGAGAGTCTTTTCGACGGCTTGGGCGACGAGGTCCAGTCCCGATACCTGCTTTCCAGGGCTCTCTTCGCGGCGGGCCGGATCGAAGACGCGCGCGGGGAACTCGCCGCCGTTCTTAGAGCTGACCCGGCTCACGGCGAGGCCCGTTACGGCCTGGCCTCGCTGCTGGAACGACTCGGCGACAAGGCCGGAGCCGTCAGGCACTGGTCCATACTCCTCGAGCGCGAGCCGGGCAACGCCGCGGTCGCGGCCAGGCTGCAGGCTCTTGCGCGGGGGACAGTGCCGCATGGTGCACTGCAGCATGGTGTCCCCCGCCGATGGCAATAATCGCGTAACAAGAACGCAATATTTAGGAAAAGCCCCCGTGCTTAAATATAGCGTACCTGAATTTTTTACCGGAGTTGTCAAGATGAGCGGTCTTAAGACCAGGATACCGATGATATGCGCGGCCTTCGCGTCCGCCTTGTTTTTTTTCGCCGCGGGCCGGACACTCGTCTCCGGGCAGCAGGTCCCGCAGGGCGTCACCCGGCCGATGGAGCAGGCGATACGCCTCTACCACCAGGGGCAGGACAACGAGGCCATGGACCGCTTCATGGACATCCTGATGAAGGGAACGCCTTCTGAAAAGGCCCTGGCGAACGAGTACATCAACAAGATCACTCTCCGGCTGAACACCAGGGGTTTGGACTCTGTCGACGACCAGGGTCCCGGGGACAGCGCCCTGAACACGGTGAAGCCTGTCCGCGTTTCCCAGACAACCGCTCCCAGCGTGGTGGACGAGCCCGGGTCGTCTCAGTCTTCCGCGGCCTCTGCGCCCGCCCCTTCCGCCTCCCGGTCGCTGCCGCCCGAGGACGCCGAAGCGCGGCGCGCTATGATAGCCGAGAAGATAAGCGAGAAAATATCCGAAACGCGCAGGCGGCTCCTGATATCCCTAGGCCGCACCAAGGGGGTCAAGGTCTATTCCGGCGCCGACGGTCAGCCGAAGGCGGTTACGCTGGATTCGGCGGCTTTCTTTTCCGGGGGGACGGTCTTCTCCTCTTCCGCGATGGAACCGCTCGGCGACCTCGCGGCCCTTCTCTTCGCCTCCGGGAAGACCAACTGCCTTATAATACCGGAAGGCAGTGTGGGGGGAGATATACAGATAATCAACATACGTCGGGCCATCGCCCTAAATTCCTTTTTCGTTTCGCGCGGGCTGTCGCCGGCCCGCATAGACGTTAACCTTACCGGCGCTGACGTCAGGTTTCCCCGGGAATTGACCAATGTCAGCGGCATGGTCCTGCTCTTCGATCCGAGCGTACAGCCGAGGCTTAAAGACCCGGACGCCGACGCCCGGTCCGGCGGCCCGCGGATATCGCTGGGCCTTTACCCGACGGCCATAGACGTTCAGAAGGGAGAAGGGGCGCTTGTCGAACTTTCCGTTTTCGACTCCGGCGCCGGCACGCCCACCTGGAAGTTCCAGATCTACCAGATGCTCAAGGACGAGAGCCTCCTGCTTGTGCAGGAGGTGGCCGGCGAGGGCCCGCAGTTCAACCAGAGCTTCTGGAACGGCCGGAAGAATTTCTTCGGCGAAGCCTATCCTTCGGGAAAGTACCTTTTCTCGCTGACGGCTTATGACCTGAGAGGCAAGGAAAGCTCCCTGCGCCGCCTGCTGATCATAAAGCCCACTGCCGCCGAGCAGGCCGCCGCTCCCAAACCGGCCGTCTCCAAGGCCCGCCCTGCCTCCGCGGCGGCCAAGGCGCCCGCAAAGCGCCCCGCTCCAGGCAAGAAGAAACTGCCCTCAAAGACGCGGGTCGGCAAGAGCGCGGACCCTTCAGCTCCCGCACAGGAGGCCGAACCACAGGCGGAGCCCGGGCCCGGCGACGCCGGGGAGAAGTTTCCGCAAGGCGAGGACAAGTCGAGCGAATTCATCGGGCAGGTCATCTACAAGATATACTTCAGGCAGGGTACCTCCTCGATAACCACTAACAGCGAGAAGAAACTGGCCCAGGTCGCCAATACCACCAGGCACTACCCAGACTCCCGTCTCAAAATAACCGGCTACGCTTCGCCGGACGACCAGGGCGGCGAGGAATTGGCTAAAAACCGCGCCGACCTGGTTTTTAAGACCCTGGTCTCCGCCAAGTACAAGGTCCCTTCGGAAAGGATCGACGTGGCCCACAGACTGTCCAGGTCCTCTACCAACATAGTCGAGATCCGTATGGGGGGCGCGGAATAGAAGAGAAGTTGAAAAGGCTCCCTGATAAAGAATATTATAAACGTTATGATTGGCGGAAAATCAGACAAAGACAGGGAGACGCTGGGCATATACATAGCCCCGGCGGCCATTTATATCCTGCAGGTGAGGCTCGGAAAAGAAAAAACCGAGGTGGAGCATCTGCTCAAGATTCCCACGGGCTTTTCTTTCAAAGAGGGCGTAATGCGCCCTCTTTCCCTGAACAACGATTTTTTCAGCGAAAAAGCCTCATGGATCACCCCGTTCAAACAGGCCGTCAAAAAGATCTCCTGGCGCACCCAGCGCGTCACCGTCACCTTCTCCCAGCATTTCGGGATCCTGCGATATTTCGTGATGCCTTACGTCGAACGGAAGTACTGGTCCAAATCGATACCGATAGAGTCCAAGAAATACATCCCGGTGGCCTTCGAAGAGGTCATCTATGATTTTGCCGCGTACCCGACGGAAGAAGGTAAAAAACTGGGAGTCCTTTTCGGCCTGACCCAGCGGAAGAGCGTGGAGTTCCTCTTCAGCGTCTTCAAAGAAGCCGGTCTGCAGATGTCCTCCCTGGAGATGTCGGCCTGTTCCCTGGAGAGGGTCTTCGCCTTTACCGACCCCAAGGAACACGACGACAAGGCCTATGTTCATTTTTCCGGGGAAACCGCCTGCATGCTCCTGGCCAGCGGCGGATACCCGGTGCTCTACAGGGAGAACGATTTCAGCGGCGGCTCGGCGCTGTCGGAGCGCAAGCGTCTCGACGTGAAAGGCGCCTTCCAGTTCGTAAGCCGCTATGCCGGGGGGCGCGAGTACAAGAAACTGATGATCAGCGGCGACTCCCTCGAAGCCTGGAAAGGCCCGGCCGGGCAGGAATCTCCAGTCCCGGTGGAGACGTGGGATCCCGCCAAATCCGGAGGGCTGAAGTCTAACGACGCTGGAGCTTTTTTCGCCCTGGGCGCCGCTCTGAGAGGCGCCGTCCCCGGAAAGATACGGATAGACATAACCGGCGTCGCCGCCAGCCAGTCGATGGAACAGAAAGTCTCTTCCTATGTCTGGACGGTGGTCGCCTTGCTCGGCTCTCTGCTCCTCCTGCTTTCGCTCATCAACCATGTCCAGCTATACGTGATGGGCTCCAAGACCGCCGACCTCATGTCGCAGATCGGCGATGTCAGCGCCTTCCAGGGCCAGACCCCGGACTCTATCCGCCAGGCCATAGAGATAGGCACGGCGGAGGCCAGAATGGCGCGGGCGCTCCTTGCGGACACCGAGGTCGTCGCCCCTAAACTGCAGGCGATAGGGGACAATATCCCCGACAATCTCTGGATAGAGACTTTAGATTACAGCAACAACCTTCCCGTATCCGATATGATTTCGGCCGGGAAGGAGATCGTGGTTCAGGGGTCCACCAAACTGAACGGACAGGCCAAGTTCAGCGCGGTCGACTTTTACGCCAAGAAGCTCAAAGAAGATCCGCTGCTGAGGTTTTTCCGCCCTCCCGGCGGCAGCATCGAATTCAACCTGGAATCGGGGCAGGAGATGGAGGATGAGCGGTCGGAGGGCGGCGCCTCGGAAGGTTCCCCTTTCAGGATAGTTTTTTCGGGGAAATAGCGGGATCCTTATGAACTCTATCGTCGAAAAGATAAAAGCGGCCGTCCTGGAGATGAAGGATGACGCCCTCGTTATCTACGCCGAGAGGGGGTTCGAGCCTTTCAAGAAGCCCCTGCTCATCGCAGCCCCCGTACTGCTGGTGCTTTACGGCGCGGTCTACGTGCCGTCTTCGGATAAATACCAGTCGAAGAAGCTGGAGGTGGAGCATTTGGAGGCGATCTCGGTCCATTACCGGGAATACAACGACATGCTCGCCCGCAAGACGGAACTGCGCCGCAGGCTGCCGCTCGCCAAAGACAAAGGGGAATGGCTGAGTTATATCCTCGCCTCCACCTCCAGGGACCACGGCATAACGTTCGATTCGCTGCTTGCCCAGGAGGAGCAGAAAGCCGGCCCCCTCGTTCTGGTCTCCCGCGGCGCCAGCGTGACCAGCACCTACGACAAGATCGGCAAGTGGCTGGCCGAGATAGAGAATTCCAAGATATACCTCAAGATAACGCAACTCCAGATCTCCCGGCGCGCCGCCGCCCCCGGCATGCTGAAGGTCACGATAAAACTCTCCACGATGTTCCCCGCCGAAGACCGCGCCAGTGAAGGGGGCGGGTCATGAAAAATTTCGCCGGCATGTTCGGCTGGCTGCTCCTGACCGCGGTCCTCGCGGTACCCTCCGTGCTTTTCTACAACTGGTGGTCGACGAACAAGGCCAAGGAGGCTCAACTTGCCGCCGCGCAGCAGGGCGTGCCGAGAGGCTTTTTCCCGGGGGAGGAAAAACCCGCCGGAGAGACCTCCGCGTCTCCTTCCGGCCCGCAGCCTCTCGTGACGCCAGATCAGCCTGCGGCGGACTCCGAGACCGCCCCGCCGCCCGCCAATGGCCCAGATGTCCCTCCAGCCCGCCCCGTGGCACCTGAGGTCTCCGCCGTCCCCGAGATACCGGCCGGCGTGTCTCCTGACCTCCAGGCCTCCACGGCTGCGGCCGGGGCTGCGGGGGCCGGAGCGGGATCGCCCGCCCCCGGCGATCAGAAAAGCGCTTCTTATTTTGCGCCGAAGACGAGCCGGAATCCGTTCCTGACCCCGGACGATTACGCGCGCATCCGCGAGGAAGAAATGCGCCGCAGACAGGAGGCGAGGGATAAGGCGCAGCAGGCGAGACAGACCCAGCGGGAAGTCCTCGTCGAGAGCCGCATGAACATACAGGGCATAGTCGGCGCCAACGTCATAATAAACGGCGAAATGTATTCCCGAGGCGACACCATACTGGGGGCAAAAATAATCGCCATAGGTTCGAATTACATAATAGGCGAACACAAGGGCCGCAGATTCCGGAAATACATGCAGTAGTACCGGTTAACGGCCCCTAATTAGATATAATGCATACTGAAATGCGCGGCTCCGGAGGGTTTATGAAAGGTATGAGGATACTGACAGCTGCGGTTCTTTTTCTCCAGGCGGTAATCCTGCCCGCTGCCCCGGCTCTCGCCCAGGATGCCGACAGGCAGTTCATGGACGAACTGCAGGGCCCCTCGCAGGAGGGCGGCCCGATACTGGAGCAGGGCCAGCAGTCCTCTATCTCCCGCGCGCAGGTGCCCGGATCCCCTATAGAGCCGGCCCAGATGGGCGGCGCCCAGCGCGAGGTCCCGATGTACGAGGAGGCGGAAACCGTCTCTCCTCTTGACCGCAAGATAGGCCCGATACGCCTTAAGGCCGCGCCCCTCTCCACGTTTCTCGACGTGGTTTCCGCCCAGTCCAAGGTTAATTTCATCATCACCGACGGCCTCGAAAAAACCACCATCACAGTTTTTCTGCGCAAGACGACAGTCCGCGAGTCGCTGGAACTCCTCCTGCGGGTCAAGGGACTGACCTATCAGCGCATAGGCAAGAGCAATACCTATGTGGTCACCAGGCGCGCCGCCGATCAGCCCAACCTAGTCACAAAAATCTATACCCTCAACTACATACCCTTGATACCCGTCTCCTCGGTCTTCAGCGACATAACCGCGATAACCTCACAGGACGTCTCCTCGGCCGGCGGCGCGTCGCCCGGCGGGGGACAGCCCGGCGGCGAGGATTCCCAGGGAGCCGGCAATGAGGATAAAGCCGAGAGCGCCATAGCCATAATCAACATCGTAAAGAGCGTACTCTCGAAGAAGTACGGCAAAATGGCTACCGATCCCAGGACCAATTCGCTGGTCATCACCGACATCCCCGAGGTTTTTCCCCAGGTCGAGCAGATCATAGCCGAACTGGACAAGAAAGCCCCCCAGATCCTGATAGAGGCACAGATTGTGGAGATAAACACCGACCGGGTGAACGAACTCGGCATCGAGTGGGGCGGCTCGCGCGGCGAGATGGCCTATTTCGCCGGCCCGGCCCGCCTGACGGACTATGGCCTGCGTCCCGGCTTCTTCAGCGGCGAGCAATGGAAATTCTTTTACCCGCCCGCCGTCGGGTCCTCCGGCGAGTCCGAGGCCGCCGAGGGCTCGGGAGGGTCGTCCATAGACTCGATCTTCGCCACCGGGTCGCAGGGGGCGCGGGGCATCTACTACGGCATCTTCAGCCTCGCCCAACTCCAGGCCATTTTCAGGGCGCTCATCTCCCGCGGCGAGGCCCGCTACCTGGGCAAACCCAAGGTCGTGTCCATGAACAATAAGACAGCCGTAATCCAGGCAACCCGGGACGCGGCGGTAGGCACCGCCAGTTCGGTCACTTCGGCCGGTGGCGCGGCCGGCGAGGCCTCCACCAGCCTGGAGCGCCGCCGCATAGGCCTGAACCTCCTGGTCACCCCCCAGGTGAACAAAGAGGGCTTCATCACGATGATAGTGCAACCCTCCTACTCCGATATCACGCCTTCGGCCATCACCGTCCAGGGAGAAACCGTCTACGACCCGGTCAGCCGCGGCGCCTCCACTATGGTGCGCGTCAAAAACGGCCAGACCGTGGTCATAGGCGGCATACTTTCCTCCAAGGAGACCAAGACGGTCAAGAAGGTCCCGCTGCTCGGCTATATCCCGATAGTCGGCTGGCTTTTCACCAGCGTCAGTTCCAGGAGGACGAATACGGACCTGGTGATTTTCCTGACCCCCACCATCCTGGTGGACTGATCGGGCGCAGAGGTGGGGGCGGGCCCGGGATAAAGTCCCGGCGTCCGCCCGCCCTTCGGATTTATGGCAAGAAAGAAGCTCGGCGAAATACTCATCCAGTCAGGCGTCATCAACGAGGAGCAGCTCGCCAAGGCGCTCAAGTTCCAGACCCAGGCCTCCTGCCTCATCGGAGAGGCTCTGGTCAAACTTCATTACGCCAGCGAAGAGCAGGTGGCGATGGCCCTCTCCAAACAGCTGGGTTCGCCCTACGCCTCGCGCGAGAACAAGATCCTAAACCCCGAGAAGACCCAGGGGCTGGACAAGATAATTTCCGAGAAATTCGCCCGCGATAACGCCGTTGTCCCTCTCTTCATAGAGGACAATATCCTTGCGGTGGCGATGGCGGACCCCACCAATATCCTGCTCCTGGACAACATAAAGATGGTCGCCGGGATGGAGATCACCCCGTTCATCTCAACCCGCGCGCAGATACTCAAGGTCATCGACGTCTTCTACGGCGGGCAGGCCGGCGACCTGATTGACAAGGTGATGGAGAGCGGCGACGGAAAGGGCGGTGGGGGGGACGGCGACGTGGCAGACGCCCTGACGCCCGACGGCAAATTGGACCTGGACAAGGTGATAGTGGGGGACAGCCGGGGCGCGCAGTCGATACAACTGGTCAACGCCATACTCAAGCAGGCCATCGCCGAGCGTACTTCCGACATACACCTTGAAAAATTCGACGAGAAGGTCTCGCTGCGCTTCCGCATAGACGGCTCGCTCTACGAACGCAGCGCTCCCCAGGCCGAGCTCTTCGACGCCATCATCTCCCGCTTCAAGATCCTCTCCAGGCTGGACATCTCCGAGCGCCGTCTGCCGCAGGACGGCAGTTTCACCATCAAGTACCAGAGCCGCAACATCGAAAACCGCGTCAGCGTCTGCCCCACCGTCTTCGGCGAAAAGCTGGTCCTCCGCATCATGGACCGGGGCTCCGTAGAGCTCAATATCGACAAGATAGGCTTCGAGCCTAAGCAGAAGGAAGACTTCCTCAAGGCCGCTGAGTCGCCGCACGGCCTGATACTGCTCACGGGGCCTACGGGTTCCGGTAAGACCACCACGCTCAACGCCGTGCTCAACACTGTGAAGTGCCCCGAGATAAACATCATGACGCTGGAGGACCCCGTCGAAATCAAGATGGAGGGCGTCAGCCAGGTCCAGATCAAGCCGGCCATCGGCCTGACCTTCGCCGCCGGCCTCCGCTCCTTTCTCCGCCAGGACCCCGACGTCATACTGGTCGGCGAAACCCGCGACAATGAAACGGCCGAAGCCTGCCTCAAGGCGGCCATGACCGGCCACCTCGTCCTATCCACGCTGCACACCAACAGCGCGCTCGAGGCCGTACCCCGCCTCATCGACATGGATATCGAGCCATATCTGCTGGCCAGCACCCTGCTGCTGGTGGCGGCCCAGCGCCTGGTGCGCGTGCTCTGCGACTGCAAGATTGCTTACAAGCCGCCGCAGGAGGAACTTGACCTGTTCTCCAGGGAGTCGTGCCTCAACCCGCTGCCGGACCCAAGCCGCCTGATTTTCTACAAGGCCAATGGCTGCCCAAAGTGCTTAGAAATGGGTTACAGGGGCCGCAAGGCCATCTATGAAGTCTATTTTATCACCGAGGAGATGAAGCGCATCATCTCCAAGGACGCGGATATCCCCAAGATGAAGGTCGCGGCGGCCAAAGGCGGCGCCTGGGACCTGCGCGCCAGCGGCTGGCGTAAGGTCCTGGCCGGCATAACCTCCGTGAACGACATGATGTCGGTTACGATGGTAGAGCATTGACTCTTCCTCTTTTTGAGGGTATACCATATCTGTGCTAGTATAGTCGGAGACTTATGGGCAGGTTTATATACACGGTTCAGGACACCCAGGGCACCGTCACGACCGGGCACCTGGACGCCGAGGACGAGGACCAGGCGGTACAGGCCCTTCAGACGAAGGGCCTCTTCATACTTTCCATACAGTCGGAGCAGACCAAGTCCGGCATCCTTCGCCGCCCGGCTTCGACCGGCTCGGTCTCGGGCCGCGAACTCGTCTTCTTCGGCGAGCAGGTCGCGACGCTGCTGGCCGGCGGAGTTCCGCTGGTGCGCGCCCTGTCGCTGCTCTCAGAGCACGCGGAGAACAAGGCTCTAGGCGACGTGCTCGGCGCCATCACCAAGGAAGTCTCAGCCGGCGGGACCCTCCATAAGGCGCTCGAAAAGCACCCCAAGGTTTTCGACGAGGTATGGGTTTCCCTGGTGCAAGCGGGAGAGGTTTCGGGCCAGCTGCCGGCCGTCCTCCGGCAGATTACGGCCTACTCGGAGGCCCAGGAAGGAATAAAGTCCAAGATGATAACGGCGATCGCCTATCCCGCCGTACTTTTTACCATGTCCATGGGCGTGCTGGGCTACTTCATCATCTTCATCGTGCCCGTATTCGCCGGCATATTCAAGGACTTTAACCTGGAACTGCCTTTCATAACCAAAATCGTGCTCATGGTCTCCAGCGTGGTCACCCAGTACTTCATGCTCATCATAGTCGCGGGCGTCGGTTCCGTACTTGCCTTCAGGGCCTACATTTCCACCCCCGCGGGCCTCCTTACCTGGAACCACGTCCTCTTCAAGATTCCCATGCTGGGGCCGCTGGTAAAGAGCATCAATATCGAACGCCTCCTCACCACTATGTCCACGCTCATCAAGAGCGGCGTCAGCATACTCAACGCCGTTTCCGTGCTGGAGGGCGCCTTCCGGAAGAACCTGATCTTCCAGAACGCGCTCAAGAAGGCCAAGTCCGAGATTGCCAGCGGGCGCTCCATAGCCGAATCCTTCCGCAAGACGGGCATCTTCCCCGGCATGGTGACGGAAATGATGTGGATGGGTGAGGAGTCGGGCAAGCTGCCGGACATCATCGCGGTGCTCTCCAAGTTCTACCAGGAGCAGATCGACCAGTTCCTGCGGCGTTTTTCCGCCATGATAGACCCGATACTCGTGGTCGGCATAGGCGGCATCATAGCGGTGATAGTCATGTCTATATTCATGCCTATCTTCCAGTTGTCGCAGATAGGAACCAAATAGGGGGGAGCATGCGGTCCATAAAAAAAGGTTTTACGCTGGTAGAGCTTCTGGTGGTGGTTATAATACTCGGCGTTCTAACCTCGATGGGCGTTCCCTACTACATAAAGACGGTGGAAAGCTCGAAGGCCATGGACGCGGTGGCCGTGGCGCACATGGTCGGCGCCGCCACGCAGATGATGGTGCTCGACAACCCGACCGTGCCATATAACGCCGGGGTCCTCACCAATCTCTGCAATGCCGGCGCCTGCCCCGCCGGCGCCGGGGCGCGTTCGGCCTGCGACCTAGTCCGGTGCAACTATATTTCGCGTCACAACTGGGATAGCCTAGCGTTCCTCATACGCTCCTGCAACCCCAACACGGGCGCGGGAGGCGGCAGTTGCGCGATGGGCCGCACCGCCCACGCCCAGCGCAGGAGCGGCACCTACGCGTCGTGGAGCTATTATTTTACCACCGCCGGCGACTGTGTGCATTCGCCAACCTCTGGCGCCCTGCAGGCCCCCAGCTGCCCCAGTTTCTGAGAATATTAAGGAGGCGGCGGTGCGGAAAAGACCCGGAGTTACACTGCTTGAAGTGGCCATAGCCGGACTTATCACGGCCATGACTACCGCTTCTGTATTTTCGGTGGTCCTCTCCAGTTTCGTCTCCCATGAGAGAGCCGACAAAAGGGAACTGGCCGGCATTATGCTCAGGCAGGCCCGTCAGACCCTCGCCTCCTATGTCTCCGCCGTTCCTGGCGAAGCCGAGTATGTGCCAGGCTCCCCGGCCGGGCACTGGCCGGCCTCCTCCACGGCGGGCTGGTCACTCAGTGGAAGCGGCGGGGCTGGGACGCGCCACGATATATCCTCGCTGCTCAACGGGACGGAACTGCAGGTCCCCGGGGTTACCTGCGCCTGGGGCGCGGCCTGCTATTTTGTGTACTCCGTGATAAATTACGACTGCGGAATGGGGGCGGGCGATACCGTGGCGTGCAAACAGGTCCGGTTCGAGATGCGCTATGCCGATTAACTGCGGGGAAACGCGGCGCGGGTTCTCCCTCGCGGAGATGATGATCGGCGTCATGATCTCGGGCATGGTGCTCGCTTCCCTCGCCTCCATACACTCCACCAGCACTACCCACCTATTCCAGAATTACCGCCAGAACACGATAAAGAACGGCGCGTCGGTCGCCATGAAGACGGTGATGACCCGCCTCTCGCTCGCTACGCGCATAGACAACCCGGCCTTCGGAAATTCCGGAAACATACTGGCCATAGCAGAGAACGTAGACCAGCTGACCAACTGCCGCCCCATACGCGCCGGCGAGCCGGTCGCCTGGCATTATTTCTGCCGCTTTACCAACATCACCGTCTCCTGCCCTTCGGGGAACTGCCTGATGTATCATACGGGGACCATCGCGGGCGGGACCGGCTGCCCCAACACCGTGGCGGAGCCGGCAGTCCCTTACCCGGCTTTCTGCGGGCCCGGAGGCGGGGGCACCGTCACCAAGCTTACCGACTACCTGAACGTCGCGGCCAGCCCCCTGTTTTCCCGCCGGAATGTGCCGGTCGCGAATCCGGACGTGGCCGAACGCGACACGGTGCGGGTCCGCATCCGGGTCACTTGGACCCCGTCCGTGCCCCTCAGCCGCTCGGCCCGGCCCGTGGACTCGCAGCTCGAAACCACCGGCTCCATACAGCGCAGCGTCTGCAACTCAGGCCTGCCCGGCTGCAACTGAGGCCCTTCTCGCTATTGAAAACCGCCGCCTCCTCTGCTAGACTATGAGAATGGAAGTGTCTCCAGCGAATCCCGCTCCGCGACTGCGCAAGGGCACCGTGCTGCTGCAGACGCTGGTCATATCCGTCATTATTTCCATGATCGCGGTCATGGTCATGAAGTGGACCCTTGCCCGTTATACCCTGACCAGCCGGGTGCAGCGCAGCGCCGTCGCCATGGCCAGGGCGGACGGCTGTTACGCCTCCCTCGTCGGCGCGTGGAGCCACACCGGCTTTCCCTCCTCGGGCGGCTGCGACGCCGGCATCACCAACTCCGTTTCAGGCGCCTACCCCAGCTGGACGGTCACCATACGCGTAGATGAATAAGGCGTGGGCCGCTTTATTCCTGCTTCTCGCGCTGTCCCGCCCCGCGGCCGCCGACTGGAAGCTTAAAGAATCCCCTCATTTCCTCATCTACCACGAGTCCGGCTGGGCTCCCAACTCCATCTCGATAGAGATGGAGAAGCTCTACTACTCGATGCGCCTCAACCTGTCCATGTTCGCGCCGTGGATGGTCAAGGAAAAGACCAAGATCTACATACACTCCGGGCAGGATACCTACCTGAAGGGGGAGTTCAATCCGCCGTCCTGGTCCAAGGGGCTCGCCTTCACCTCCAAAAAGACGATAGTGGTATACGACTCCGGCGACCTGGAAAAACTGAGGGCCGTGATTGCCCATGAGCTGACCCATCTCTACTTCGAGAGCTATTTCGCGGAAAAATTGAAGTATCCGCCGAAGTGGCTCAACGAAGGCCTGGCGGTCATGATGGAGGACTCGTCCCATTCCGCTGACGGAGGTCCCTGGAGCGCCGCCCTGCGGTACATGCCGCGGGAACGCTTTTTCGGGATGCGGTCCTATTTTTCCACGGAGCTTTCGTCCCTGAACACGGACCAGAAGATAGGCGACTGGTACCTCCAGGCTTTCGGACTGGTCAAACATCTCTATAGCCCGGCCCGCAGGCTGCAGTTCCGCAATTTCTGCGCGAAGATACGGGAGGGGGCGGACCTGGAGAAGGCGCTCTGGGACGTGTACCGCGTGAGGGACACCGATCAGCTCGAGAAGAATTGGTTCTCCTGGCTGGACTTTTACCGCGCCGGTGAAGAAGGGGCGACCGGCGCGAGCTTCAATTTCAAACCCGTAAAGATTTCTTCCTTCGGTTTCACCAATTTCGGCACGGGCCGTTGAGGTTCTTCTTCTCTATCCTGTCAGCCAGTTGGGCCGGGGAAGGCCTGACCCCCAGAAGGTCTAGCCTTCGCAGGAGGTACGGAGCGGCGCACGCCGCGGGGCCTTCGAGAGTGACGGACTTCATTTTCCCGGAAAGCAGGGCGGCCGCGGCCCCGGCCGCCCTCGCCTGGTCGAAGCATCCCGCAGCGGCCTCCGCTTCAGCGTAGAGGGCCGCGGCCCCGGCCGGCTTCCCTTTCTGCCACATGGCCGTCCCCCTTAGATAGAGCGCCGCCGGGACAAGTGCTTCCACGCGTATCTCCCCTATGGTTTTCAGCGCCTCGTCCGGCCGCCGCAGATAAAGTCTTGTCTCGGCCAGCCTCAGCAGGGCGTGGGGATCGCCGGGATAAACTCCGACGGCCCGCATAAGCCTGCGCTCCGCCTCCTCGTATTCACCCTCTGCCGCCGCTATCGCCGAGAGATTTATCTCCGCCCGGGGATTGCCGCCGGCGGCCGCCGCCCGCTCGAAAAAGGCGCGGGACGATGCGAAGTCCGGCAGGCGATGGGCGGTAAGCACGCCGAAGAGGACTGCAAGCGCTCCTATCGCCGCCGCGCTTTTTCGCGCCCAAGCCCCGGCGCCGGCAGCCGCCGCCGCCCAGAAAAGGGCGGTCCCGCCCATCGGCAGGTAAAGATATCGGTCGGCCCGCAGATTGTATATGTCGAATAGGCCGGAGACGGGTAGCAGCGCCGCGGCAGCCATCAGCAGGCCTGCCCCGCTCCGTCGCCGCCGCCGGGACGCCAGCAGGGCGAACGGGGCCGCCAGTGCCGCCGCCAGCGCGGCCACCGCCGGCAGTCCCTGACGGGCGGAGTTTATGACCGCCGGGCTGTAATCCCCCTTCAGGGAGAAAGGGATCAGCAGGTCCCGGGCATAGGAAAGCATTATCCCCGACATGGTGTAGAGCTTCGCCGCGGCGTCGGAATATACCGCGTGCCAGGGTGGGAGCCACGCGGGGATGGCGTAGCAGGCCCGCTCCCCGGCGGGGAACATCTCACGGGGATAGAGGGGGGCGAGCAGCCCGGAGACGGCGAGGCCGGCGTCCGGCAGGTCATAGCCTGAACGGGGGAGGCGGAACCAGAAATAAAGCAGCAGGACGGCCGCGGCCGCTCCCAGCAGCGCCATCCGTCGGCGTTGGATGATCGGCCGCTCCGAAGCGGCCCATTGCGCCACCAGCATGAACGGGAAGGCGGCCGCTGTCTCCCCGGAGAGCAGCCCGGCGGCGAAACAGCCCAGCGCGGCGGCTTCGCGCTTCCACCGCCCCTGTACGCTCTCGTGCAACAGGAGCGCCAGGGCGCAAAAAACGAAGAAGAACGAGAGCAGGTGGTTTCTGAAGACGCCTATGTGGACGGCCTCCGCGGCGGCGGGGTGCAGGGCGAAGAGGGCGGCGGCCGGGAAGGCCGCCGCCTGGGCCCCGGTCGCGGCGGCAAGGTAGAAGAACAGAAGGGCGGAGTTCATGCCGTGAAGCAGGGCGTTGGTAACTTTGACGCCGGAGATCCCTCCCCTGCAATGGTCGGCGGCGAGGGTGGCGAGCGTCACCGGCCTCGCGGCGAGCGGCCGCCTTTCGACGGACAGGAAAGCCTCTGGAGCGAGGGCGCTGAAGGCGGAGGAACAGTCGGAAAAGGCCGGGTTCCCCGGGATAAAGGCCGCGTCGTCCCACACTGCCTCTCCGGAAATGAACGGCAGGTGCATGCCGGCCCCTATGACGAGCAGGAGCGCGGCGGGAAAGATGGATGACCTGGATAGTTTCGTCACTTGGGATCCGGATGCCGCGCTGTCGCGCCGCGCCGCAATGAATTATATAATATTGACCGTCAGGGACCCGGCAATGAAAATCGTGGAAAAACCGAAAATAAGCGTGGTCATACCAGTTCATAACGCTTTACGCGACCTCAAGGCCTGCGTCGCCAGCGTTCGCCGCGCGCCGCGCGGCCTCTACGAGCTCGTGATAGTGGACGACGGCTCTGCCCCCGCGACACGCCGCTTCGTGGCGGGGCTTAAGGACGCGGTGCGCGTGCGCCACCGCTCCAACCTCGGGTTTTCCCGCGCCGTCAATTCCGGCATACGCGCCTCCCGCGGCGAATACATCGCGCTCGTCAACAGCGACGTGGTCTTCTTCGAGGGCGGGCTCCAGGGCCTGGCGGCCTGCCTGGACTCGGACCTCTCGGCCGGGGCCTGCGGCCCTCTCACCAACCGCACGGTCGGCGTGCAGCGCGTGGTTCTCGAGCCGGCGGTAGAGCGGGCCCCGTCCTCGCTCTCGGTCTTCGCCCAGGCCATGCGCATGAAGTTCGCCGGCGAGTCGTTCGAGGTCCACCGCCTGGTCGGTTTCTGTATGATGATACGCCGCGCGGCCTGCGAGAGCGTGGGGCTTTTCGACGAGCGATTCGGCAAGGGCTGTTTCGAGGATTTCGACTATTCGCTGCGTCTCCGGCAGGCCGGATGGGCGCTCAAGGCGGCCAAGGACGTGTTCGTCTGGCACCGCCACCACGCCAGCTTCGACGGGCACGATCATTTCCATTCCTGCGCAGTCCGGAACCGGGAGATATTCGTGGACAAATGGTGCCGCAAGGCGCTGCAGTTCCTCGACGAGTTGGACCCCCACCTTGAAAGCCGACCAGAAAAGCTCTGAGACCGCGCCCCCCGGGGGGCCGGACGAGCGCGGCAGGGAATACCCCGTGCTGGGGCACTCCATGCGCTTTATCCTGGAGCCCGGCGACAGCGTGCTGGTCCGTCCCTGCGGCCCGGACGAGCCGCGCGCCGGCGATGTGGCTCTTCTCGTCAGGTGGGACGGGGGAATGCCGTCCGGATATGTCATCCACAGGGTGCTTTTTGGCCTGACCTGGCGGGGCAAGCGGCTCTGCATATCCAAGGGGGACGCCAACTTCCTGCCCGACCTCCCGCCCGCCGACTATCACTCGGTGGGCGTGGCCGGGGGGACGCGCCGCGGCCTCGCGGGGCTGCTGGTTTCACTTTATTCGCTGGCTGCCTCCAAAACGCTATACCTAGCCGCGGCCGCGGCCGTGTGGCTGTTCCGCCTGGCCTGCCTCGTCCGCCCGTTTTTAGCCGCCAGGCAGTTGAGCGCCGCCTACCGCGCCTGGGAGGGGGAGGTGTACCCGGCCCTCGCCGTGGCCCTCGGATATCCAGTGCGCCGCGGCCGCCCGGCGGCCCGCGGCGCGCTTTCGGTCAGGACGGGCAGGATATCGGCCGACGAGACCTGGAGCGGCATGGTCACGGTCGCCGATTATCTCGTGGTAGAAAAGGGCGCATCGATCACGGTCGCCCCTGGCACCGAGATAGTTTTCGAGCGCCGGTCGCCGTGGTTCTTCCCGGTCATGCGCGCCGGAGAGGACGGGCGGCTGTTGCAGTTGGAAAGCGCCGGGTCCAAGATACTGGTCCGCGGCTCGTTCCGGGCTGCCGGAAGCCAGGGTTCCCCCGTGAAGTTCTCTGGCCCGGCATTTTCCGGCCTCCACGCCCTAGGAGGCGGGCGTCTTGGCCTCTCGGGCTGCCATTTTTCCGGGTCCGCGGCCTGTGCCGTCTCGGCCTGGGACGGAGCGCGCGTCGAGATGCGCGGATGCTCCGTTTCGGACTGCGCCCGCGGCGTCGAGTTGTACGGCCAGTCGTCCGCGCTGATTGAGGCCTCCTCTTTTTCGACGCCGGGCACGGCCGTTATGGCGCGGGACAGTTCCTCCTTGCTGGTCCTGTCGGGGCGAGCGGAGGACTGCGGCGTGGCCGCCGAGCTGTCGGGCTCGGCCCGGGCCGGGTTCACCGGCTTCTCCGCCAAGGGCTGCGGCACCGGGTTCTCTCTCTCCGGCGGCGCCTCGCTGATCGCTTCCGGCTGCCTGTTCGAGGGCAACACCGGGCCCGCCGTCTACTCGGCCGGCAGCGCCGGTGTGACTGCCTCCGGCTGCCGTATCGCCGGCAACGCGGTAGGGATTCACTCCGAAGGGCGGTCCTCCGCCTCGGTATCCCGCTGTTCCTTCGAGGGACAGGCGGGGGAGGCCGCGCGGTTCTCCGGCTCCTCGGCCGGTTCGCTCCACGGCTCGCACTTTTCGGGGAACGCACGCGTCGTGGTCGCGGAGGACGGCGCCGCGGTATCCGTCCGCGGTTGTTCCTTCTCGTCCAACGGAGGGCCTTCGCTCGATCTTTCCGGTAACGCCGCCGTTTCGGCCTCCGCGGTCTCGTCGTCCGGGGAAAAGTCCTTCCTGCGGCTGTCCGGCGACGCGCGTGCGGACCTGAAGGAGTGCCGTGCCGCGGTTTCCGCCGCCGCGGGCATTTCCCTGTCCGGGCGCGCGAGGCTGTCGGCGGCGGATTCCTCCGTGTCTTCGTCCTCCGACGCTGTATACTCGCGCGGCGGGGCCGGTCTCATCCTGCGCGGATGCTCACTCTCGGCCGGCACCGGCGCGGCGCTGGACATGCACGGAGGATTTGCCTCCATCGTCTCGTCGGAACTTTCCGGCGCAGGCGGGCTGAGTCTGCGCGGCGTCCGGCTCAAAGTCTCAGGCCTCGGCATAAAGGCCGGGGATTATTCTGCGGTTCTCGCCTTCTCCCGCGCCTCGGTCGCGGGACTGTCCTCGCGCGGCGGCTCCCGGGGTGGGATCACGGTCTCGGGAGGCGCGTGCTCCATCGTGGACTCTTCGATAGACGGCGCCCCGGCGCCCGGCCTCTCTTTCTCCCGGTTGCGCCCGGTCTGCCGAGGCGTCCGCGTCGACGGCGTGCCATGGTCCCCGCCGCCGGCCGTCCGTTCCCGCCGTTTGCGACGGGCCCTCGCGCGCTTCGCGGCCGCGACAGCCGGACTGCCGG
>CAZVWK010000018.1:22703-28325 GCA_964631475.1 uncultured Elusimicrobiaceae bacterium
CTGGTCTGCCTGGCGGCCGCGCGCGCCGCGGGCGCGGTGCTGCGGCCCGGCCCGGACTGGTCGGTCCAGCTCTACCGCGGGATGGCCTCGGGCGACTGGAAGCCGGGCCTCAGCGACCTGGACCTAGCCGTGCTCGCCCCGGAAGTGCCGCCCGGCCGGGACTGGGAGAGTTTCGCTGTCCTGCGCCGCCGCCTAGCCTACTTCCGCGTCGTCTTTCCTTTTACTTCCGAGGTCCTTATATCCCCGGCCCGCGCCTTCTCAGCCCTTGTGTCGTCATGGGGGCTGAAGGGTGAGGAATTCCGCTCGGCTTCCAGGGTCCTGGCCGGCCTCCCGCTCCCGCCGCCGCCGGCCGGGCCCGGCGGACCGGCCGACCTTACCGAGGCCTTCTATTCCTACACGATCCTCTTCTCTCATTTCGCAGCGGCGGGATTGCCACCGTCCTTCAGGGCGCGCAACTGCGCCAAGGGCCTCGCCGACGTGCTGCGCTGCCTGGATCCGGATTCGCCGGCGCGCGGCTCCAGGCGGGATTACGCCGCGGCCCGGGGTTTGGATCTGGACGTCGGCCCCGGCACGGACGCCGGCGTCGCGGCCTTCGAAGCTTTCCGAGCCCTTCACGTGGCGTCGCCCGCAGCGGATGCTGGCGCGCGACCGGACCCGGGCGGGCCCGCGTGGTTCAACCGGCACGTCTTCGAATCCGCGTGTTCGTTCATGCGGGAGGAGGCCGGCTGCGACGCGGGAGTGGTCCTGGACTCTCTCTACCGGGTCTACCTTGTCCTGCCCGACGGCGCGGCCGCGGACGGCGGTATTTTTTTCCGGGCCTGCCGCGCGCTGGGCGCGGCCAGGGAGAAGTTCTCCTGTTTTTCGGCGGCCCCCCTGGTGCTGACCCGCTCCTCGTTCGCGCTGCTTTCCCGCCTGCCCTATCTCAACAATCCCCTGTTCCGGACTGACCTCTCCGTCCCCGCCTCCGGGCTCTCGCCGGCCGACGGCGGGGTATTCTTGTGGAACATGGTCGCGCCCCCTCCCGCGCCGCCGGAACCGTCCGGCGTACGTTTCGCCGCCGTCCACTTCGCCGCGACCTGGCGCTCGCTCTGGGGGGAAATGCCTCCGCATTATTTCTATACCCGGGCCGCGGGGCTTCGGCTCCTGACCGTGACCGGCGATTCTCCTCCTTTCGCCAGGCCTTCCGAAATATCGTCGCGATCCGCCGCCGTTTTCGGCGAGGACCTGTCCTGGGAAGCCTTCCGCTCCGGCGGGGCCGGGCGGGACAATTACGAGTTCACGGCCCGCCAGTGCGCGGCCATGACGGAGAGCGCCGATGCCGGCTGAAGGCGGGATAACGGCGCTCATACTGACGCGTGGGCGGCCAGACCTGCTGGCCGAATGCCTCGGCAGCCTCGCGGACGGTCCCTCGGCGGGGGTCCTAGTCGGGGTCAACGGCGGGGACGACTCCCTCTCCCTGCCGGCTTCGCTGCCGCAGGGCGTGACCGTCATGCGGCTGCCCGAGATGTGCCGCGGCGAGGCCCGCAACGCCATGGCCGCGGCCGCGCCGGGAAGATGGCTCTGCTTCCTCGACGACGACGTAGTCCTTCCTCCGGGTTATTTCGACAGGCTGGAAGCGCTTATAAGAAGGAGTCCTGGCTTCTCCGTTTTCGGCGGAGGCCAGGGTCTGCACCCGTCGGCCGGGTTTTTCGAGGAATCCTTCTACCGGTTGCTTTCGTCGCCCTGGGGCGGAGGGCCTTTTTCCGTGCGGTTCCGCCCGTCGCCGCCGGAGGGAGAGGCGGGACCCGAGAGTTTCATACTCTGTAATCTTACGGTGGATTCTGCGTTCCTCAGGGAACGCGGCCTCTCTTTCGAGGGGCATCTCAGTAGTGCCGAGGAGAACCTGCTGCTTAACCGCATAGCGGAGGCGGGAGGCAGGATGAAACTGAGCGGGGCCCTGGACCTGGTCCACCGGCGGCGGCGCGACGTCCCTTCTTTTCTCCGCCAGGTCTTCGTCTCGGCCAGGGGCAGGGGCCAGGCGACGGCCTTCTCCCGCTCGGGTTTCTGCGCCTTCACCCTGCTCCCGCCGGCCGCGCTTCTGGGCGGCGCGGCTGCCGCCGTTCTTCTGCCGCCGGCCCTAGCGGCTGGCGGGCTGGCCTACGCTGCCGCCTGCCTGGCCGCGGCGGCCGCTTCCCCGGCGCCGCTCCGGATCAGGGCGGCTCTGCCGCCGCTCTTCGCGGCGCTGCACATCGGCTATGCCGTGGGATGGCTGTACGGATTTATCGAGAGGCTGGCGGCGAGGGGGCCCTTTACGCGGCGCTGCCGCTGCCGAGAAAAGACCTGAGGACAGCTGCGTTCTCCGAAGGGTCCCGCGAAGTTTCCATTACATAGAAACCGCTTTTTGACAGCAGCGCCGAGGCGGCGCGCAGGCGCGAGGCCAGTATCGCCGTCTTGGCGGCTATGCCCGCTGGGGAGAACCGCAGGAAGTATTCCGCCAGCTGCGGGGTGCCGGCGCCGAGCGCGAGGGAAAGAGCCAGCTCTTTAGCCGCCGCCGCGCCGCCGGCCCGCCTGATGCCGGGCGCGGAGCCGCGCCTGAGGAGGAATACCGGCCCTGGGGCCGCGGTCCCGGAAACCCGGATATCCGCCCGGCCTATATCGACGAGGAATTTATCGCAGCGCCGCCTGCGGCGGAAGCGGCGGGCGGCGGGGAAGCCGGGCAGGTGGGGACTGCTCCAGTCCAGCCCTATGCGTTGGGGAAAAGGCGACACGTCCCCGTCCGCGGAGACCAGCGGCGTATCGTCGGAGAGCAGAGAGAACAAAGGGTCCTTCAGGAGTTCCATCAGCAGCGTGGTCTTGCCGGCTCCCTGCCCGCCGCACAACAGGACCGCCCTCCCCTGCCGGGACAGGCCGGCCGCGTGGACGCGGTGCAGCCCGCGCCGGTCCAGTTCTTCTCCGGCCCTCGAAAGTATGAGAAGGTAGGAGAGCTCCCAGAGAAGGCACGGGTCCTCCGCGGTGATAACACCCCTGCGCGTCACGTAATCGTACTCGCAGCAGGCGCCTTCGCGGTACCATACCGTTCTTGTTCCCGGGCGGGAGGGCGCTATGCTCCAGCCTCCCGGTCCCGGTATGAGGAAGCGCGGGCGCGAGGCCACGGCGGGGCGAGCCTCTATCGATATGTCTGCGGCGACGTCCGATCCGCCGAATGCGGAGAAGTCTGACGCCACGGAATCCGCTACCCCGTGGTCCGCGCATTCGAACCGCACCGCGCAGCCGCTTATGTTCAGGACGAGGACTCTCATTTCCGTTTCAGAAAGGCCAGGGCCCCGGCGTAATTTTCCGGCGTATCGGTGCGCAGGACCCGCGCGTCCGGCGGCAATTCGCAGACGAACTCCGTCAGCATGGCGCCCGGGGCCAGTTCCACGAAGGTGCGTATCCCGTCATCGAGCATAGCGCGGACGCTTTCCTGCCACAGTACGGGGCGGTTGAGCGCGTCCGAAAGTTTGCGGCGGATGCCGCCGGGCGAGTTCTCAGTCCTGCCGTCCGCGTTCATGTAGACCGGCAGACGTGGCGCCGAGAACCGGATGCCGCGGAAATAGCGCCTGGTCCTGTCGGCAAGCCTGTCGAAAAGAGTGGTGTGGAAGGCCCCGACCTCTTTGGAGAGGGAGATGCGATGCCGGTACGGGGAGAGCGCCTTCCTAAGGAGCGGCATGGCCTGCCTGCGCAGCCCCGCTACGCCGAGCCGCGCCTTGTCGTAGAAAGCCACGATCTCGCAGAGTTCTCCGGCCGCCTCCAGCTTCCCGGCAGCGCCCGAAAGCTCCTCCCTGTCCAGGCCGTATACAGTCACGAGCAGGCTGGGCGTTTCAAGGCAGTCCTGCTGGCCTTTTAAGGTTACGTAGCGCACCATCCTGAAGCAATCGGTGACGGAGAACACGCCCGCAAAGGCGGCCGCGCTGTACTCTCCCATGCTCCGGCCCGCGACGGCGTCGGGGCGCACCCCCGCCTCGGCAAGCGACAGGGCGGCGGCCAGCGACAACTCCATGGTCACCTCCATGAAGACGGTCGGGTCCGGAGAGTTCACCGGGGGGAAGAGGAGAGAGTCCGGGCCGTCCATGGCGTCGGAAATCTTTCGGCCTATGGCCGAGTCGATGTTCTTCAGATGGGTTTCTACGGCGGGGAAAGCGTCCCGGAGCGCGCGGCCCATGCCGCGATGCTGCGCGCCGGAGCCCGGAAAAAGGAAGACGACGCCGGGCTTACGGCTTGAAGGCGGACGCGACTTCACTTATCCTGCCGTGCGACTTCACCTGCGGGCGGGAATACTTCCTCGCCTTGCGCGGGTTCTTCTTGTTCTGCTTCATTTCCCTGCCTCCCGGCCGAAGAGCTTGAGCCTCGACAGTTCCCTGATGAAATCGGCGGTGTCGGCCGCCGCCCGCTCCGCCGTTATCCCGAACTCTTCCGCCAGCGCGGCCGGGACGCCCGAAGGCGGCGTGCCCGAGTCCAGCATCTCCCATATGAAAGTGCCGGTGTCGTTGAGTGAATAATACTCGGAAGTTTCCAAATCGAGTATCACGCCAGTCTCTCCGGTCTTGCGCCAGGTGACGGATGCCGGGATGAGCGGGTTCTTTTCTTTCGGCGGCATGGGGTTCATTCTACAAAAATTCGCCGGGGGCGCGGCGGGCCCCGCACGGGAAACCTACGGCGCGGCGGCGAGGAGCGCCGAATATATTCCGTGCCCCGGCTAGGCCCAGTCTTTGGCCGGAGAAGGGGCAGGTCCAGGCAGCGCCGGAATTGTCTATATAAAGGGATTCGCCAGAAGAAGCCGCGCAGGTCCGCCCGCCGCCGGGGAGGCAGGTGCGCGCGTAACCGGCCGGTGCGGAGCGGGAGAGTTCGCGGGAAAGTCTCAGCGGGAGGCCGGGGGGAGAGCCAGGGCCGGAGTAGGGGAGCAGGCGGATGCCGTGCGCGCCCATCCTAGCGGCGAAGGAGGTCAGCCCGGTGGCCGCCCCGGGCCGGCCGGTCAGCACGCAAGCCGAGACATAGGACAGAAGTCCTTCCCGGCGCGCCAGGCGCAGCGCCGAGACCGCGGCGTCGTACGAGCCCTTGCCGGCCAGCGCGTCGTTCTCCTTCTTCCTGGGGGAATGAAGACTGACGCGGACGGCGCTTAGCCCGCTCTGTCTCAGGGAGGAGAGGAATCCTTTGCGCCGCAGCGCCAGGCCGTTCGTGTCCATCTCCACGAAGAGCCCCGCTTCGCGGGCCAGCGAAACTATGCGGCGGAGGCCCGGGTGCAGGGCCGGCTCGCCGCCGAAAAGTATCACCCTGGGCACTCCCGCCCGCGCCGCCGCGTTCAATATGCCGGCTGCCATCGGGAGGGACATATCCCCGCGCGGCCTGGCGCCGCGCCGCTGGCGGTAGCGGCAGTGGGAACAGGCCAGCTGGCAGCGGTCCGTTATGCCGAGGAAGAAATACTTCGCTACGCCGGGCGGAAGAGAGTCTAGGCGCGTGTTGAGGACGGCCAGCGAAAGGCTGACCTCCTGGGCGAGGCCGGAAAAAGACGGTCGGTATGCTGAGCGTGGCATCTGTGGAATTTTATAATATTTGGCTCTTCCGGGTTTAGCATGGGTCCTGTAATAGGGTAAGATGGTTGTAGCC
>CAZVWK010000019.1:0-28244 GCA_964631475.1 uncultured Elusimicrobiaceae bacterium
CACCACCTGCACCAGTAGGCGACCAGGCCGCCCAGGCCCGCTATCGCTATGGTCGCTATCAGTATATTCCGGCCGGCTGGAGCTAAATTCATGATGACTTTCTCCTTGATCAAGCTGTCAAATTCGTGCCCGGGGCGGGACTCGAACCCGCACGGAGGATACTCCAGCTGATTTTAAGTCAGCTCTGGCTACCAGTTACAGCACCCGGGCTCTTTTCCGCACGGAAACAGGAACCAGATTCTATCATTTTCAGCGGCCGCCCCGGCGCCGTTCGGCGTCGCAAAGCCGGTAGAAATCTTCGCAGCTCAGCCAGCTCACGCCCAGGACGCCGGCCGCAGACTGCAGACCCCTGTCCGAAGTCACCAGCACGGCACGCACCCCGCAGGAAAGCAGGAACTCGCCGGTCTCGAGCAGCGATTCGTCCGCGGTGCGCCCCTCGTTGAAAGCGACGGTGACCGGCTCACCTACGGGGAAGCCCAGTTCGCGGAAGGGGCCGTCGAAATAGACCCTGAAACCTGAGCCCGCGAAGACGGCCAGGCCGGCCAGGGACTCTATCCACCCCAGGAACTCGGCCTCCGCCAGGTCGGCAGAGTAGCCGCGGCCTCCGGGAAAACGGCGGGCGAAATTTGAGGCGTCCAGCAGGTACTGGGTGGGTTTGGAGGAAAGTCTCCGGGTCATTTTTCTGCCCCGCGCGGACGGCAGGCCTCCGGACCGTGGCCTTCGGACGGAGGCGGACCGCCGGCCAGCAGTTCCGTTATCAGCCCGCGGGTGACGCCTCCGGGGCCTGCGAAAGCGAAGACCTCGGAAGAAGCGTTCACCAGCACGGAGCAGGGCAGGTCGTAAACGCGGAAAGCGGCGAACAGTTCCGGCGGGGCTCCGGGAGCGACCAGTCCCTTCGCGGGGCGGCCCGCCAGGAACCTGGCCGCCTGGTCGCGGCCGGCGTCGGTGATGTGTATGAAAGACAGCGCCCTCCCGGCGAACTCGGAGGCCAGGGCGTTATGGGCGGCCAACTCGGCGGGGCAGGAAGGGCAGCGCGGGGCCCAGAAATGCAGCACAGCCGCTCGCCCGCGCAGATCGCCCCACCCCCGCAGTTCCGGTGGCGGCCCCTGGATTATCCCGGAGAGGCGCAGTTCCGGAGCGGGCAGGCCCTGCGAGGCCAGCAGCGGGCGACGGGCCGCGTCGGACGAACAGGCGCAGAGCAAAAAAAGGGCCAGCGCCGCGGCCGGGAGGCGGTCAGAACTCATGAAGCCGGCCGTCTTTGAAAGGGATTCTGTGCAGCGTAACGCCCAGGAACCTCCCGTCGGGGAGACGCCCGGCGCAGGCCATAACCGGGAAGGGGGCGAAATCGGCCTCGTTAAAATAGGCGGCGCAGAGGGCTTCCACGGGGCCGGAGAGGACCGTCTTGGCCTGGAAATACGTGCCGGCGCAGGCCGCGTCTCCGTGGGGACAGACGGAGAAGAAATCGGCCCTTATCTCCAGCGCGCCCGCGGGCGACCTCAGTTCGTTTTCGAAGAAGACCGCCCGGGCCTCGCCCGGCCCGGACGGGCGGCCGAGGTTCAGCCTGACCGGGATATTTATCTCCGCGGGGACAGGGAGCCCTCCGGGACGCTGGGTCCAGGAACTGAGATAGCCGTTCAGCGGCAGGTCGACCCCGTCCGCGGCGGCGGGAGAACAGATGGAAAACAGGGCCAGGAAAGCGGTTTTTCGCATCATTAGATATATTATATCGTTTTGGCGGCCGGCCGGAGCCTCCCCCTCCTTCTTTTGCTTTCAAAAATCTTTTTTGCTATATTTCAAGGCATGAGCAACACCGTCATAAAGTTCGGGACTTCCGGCTGGCGCGCCGTCATTGCCGAGGAGTTCACGCTTGCGAATCTCAAAAGAGCCGCCCACGCCGCGGCCCAGCACGCCAGGGACAACAAGGAGTACGGCTACAGGGGCGAAGAATACCTGCTGCACCTCAAAAAGAAAGGGACCAGGGCCCCCGAGGCACCCCTGGCCGTGGTCGGCTGTGACACCCGCTATATGTCGGAAGAGTTCGCCCGCAACGCGGCCGAAGTCTTCGCTTCCGAAGGCGTCAATGTCCTGTTCTCGCCAGAGGAGACCCCCACGCCCGTAGTCGCCTGGACGGTGATGCGCTCGAACGCGGTCGGCGGCGTGATGATAACGGCCAGCCACAACCCGGCCAATTACAACGGCTTCAAGTGGACGCCCTACTGGGGCGGGCCCGCCATCCCCGAGGTCACCAACGACATCGAGGCCCGGGCCTCGTCGCTGACCATAGCCGCCTGCGACAAGTTCATCCCCTTCGCCCAGGCCCGCCACGCCGGCCTGGTCAAGGAGGAGGACTTCCACCACTCCTATTTCACGCAGCTCTATTCCCTCCTCGACGCCGGAACACTGAAGAAAGCGCGGCTCAAGGTGGCCGCCGACTCGGTCTACGGCACGGCCCGCACTTACCTGCGGCCGGCGCTGGAGAAGATGGGGGCCTCGGTGGCGCCCCTGCGCGAGAACCGCGACGTCACTTTCGGCGGCAGGCCGCCGGACACCGACGCGGAGAACCTGGCCGGCCTGCGGCAGGCCGTGCTCAAGGGCAAGCTCTCCCTCGGCCTGGCCTGCGACGGGGACGGCGACCGTTTCGGCGTGATAGACTCGGACGGGACCTGGATCGCGCCCAACGACGTGCTGGCGCTCCTTCTGGACCACCTGGTCCGCAACCGCGGGATGAAAGGCAAGGTCGCCCGCTCCGTGATGACCTCCCATTTCGCCGACGCCGTGGCCAAGAGCCACGGCCTGGAAGTGCGGGAAACCCCGGTCGGCTTCAAGTACGTAGGCAATATGCTGCGCACCGGCCAGTTCCTCATCGGCGGCGAGGAGTCGGGCGGCCTGTCGATCATGAACCACGTGCCCGAGAAGGACGGCATACTGGCCTGCATGCTGCTGGCCGAGCTCTACGCCTACGAGCGCAAGCCGCTGGGCAAGATGCTGGCGGACCTGAGCAAACGCGTCGGGACCTTCCTCAACACCCGCGTGAACCTGCGCCTCGGCCCCGACGCCGACATGCCCGCCCTGGCGGCCAGGCTGGAGTCCAAGCCGCCGCTCAACGTGGGCGGCGCCTCCGTCTGGCGCATAGACCACACGGACGGCTTCAAGTTCATCATGCGCGACGGGTCCTGGCTGGGCCTGCGCCCGTCCGGCACCGAGCCGGTGGTGCGCATCTACGCCGAGGCCTCGTCCCAGAAAACCCTGGCCGGCCTGGTGGAAGCCGGCAGGAAGATAGTCGACGGCAAATTTTAAATCAAACAGGGGCCAAGCCCCGAGGAGAACGCATAACATGGACGCCAAGATCAAAAAAGTTACCGCCCGGGAGATACTCGATTCCCGCGGCTTTCCCACGGTGGAGACCGACGTGCTGCTCGCCGACGGCTCCTTCGGCCGCGCCGCCGTGCCCAGCGGCGCCTCTACCGGCACTCACGAGGCGCTGGAACTGCGCGACGGCGGCAAGCGCTACCGCGGCAAGGGCGTGCTCAAGGCGGTGGAGAACGTCAACAAGCTCATCGCACCCGAGCTCCTCGGCCTCAAGGCCGAGCAGGAGAAGATAGACGACCAGATGATAGAGCTCGACGGCACCCAGACCAAGAGCAAGCTTGGCGCCAACGCCATACTCTCCGTCTCCATGGCCCTGGCCCGCGCCGCCGCGCAGTCCGCCGGCCTGCCCCTCTACGCCTATATCCGCAAGGCCTACGGCCTCAAGCACAAGGACTTCCTGCTGCCCGCCCCGATGCTCAACATCGTCAACGGCGGCAAGCACGCCGACAACGGCATCAACATCCAGGAGTTCATGATCGTGCCCACGGGCGCCGCGAAATTCTCCGACGCCATACGCATGGGCGCCGAGGTGTACCACACGCTCAAGGCCATCCTCTCCAAGGGCGGCTACACCACGGCGGTCGGCGACGAGGGCGGCTTCGCCCCGAAGATCTTCACCCACGAGGCCGTCATCGAAACCATCGTTAAGGCCATCAAGGAGGCCGGCTACACCTTCAAGGAACTGCAGATAGCCTTCGATTCGGCCGCCAGCGAGTTCTACAAGAACGGCAGCTATATGTTCGAGGGAGCCAACCTGACCGCCCAGGAACTGACGGCCCGCTACGCGGACTGGAAGAAGCACTTCCCGATTATCTCCTACGAAGACCCGCTCTCCGAGGACGACTGGGAAGGCTGGGACCATTTCACCAAGCAGCTGGGCAAGAAGGCCCGCATCGTCGGAGACGACCTGTTCGTCACCAACCCCGATCGCCTCAAGCGGGGCATCGAGGAGGGCATCGCCAACGCCATCCTGATAAAGCTCAACCAGATCGGCTCCCTGACCGAGACGATACGCGTCATCAACATGGCGCACGAGGCGGACTACGCCACCGTGATCTCCCACCGCTCGGGCGAGACCGAGGACGCGTTCATCGCCGACCTCGCCGTCGCCACCAACGCCGGCGCCATCAAGACGGGCGCGCCGTGCCGCAGCGAGCGCCTAGCCAAGTACAACCAGCTCATCCGCATCGAGGAGGAACTGGGCAAGAAGGCCAAGTACGCCAAGGACGCGGCCTTCCGCTTCAAGTAAAGCCCCCGCGGGGCGGCCATCAACTGGGGACACCCTGCGGCATGGTGTCCCGGTACCGACTCCGGCCGCCCCCTCTATTTTCCGGGATGCTCAAGAAAGACGCCGTTATCACCAGGAGAACGGGACTGACGCTACTCGCGCTGGCCGCGGCGGCGTTGTTGCTGGGCAACCCGGGCTTCCGCTCGCTGGTCTCCAACAAGATCGAGGTCTTCAAGATGAACCGCCGCCTGGCCGAACTCAAGGCCGAACGCGAGGAGCTTAAGAGGTTGGCCGCAGAAACGGCCGGGACGGAGAGCGTGGAGTACAATGCCCGCAGGGAACTGGGCATGCTCAAGCAGGGGGAGATAGAGTTCCGCTTCCCCCCTCCGACGGCGAAAGAGAGGGACCAATGAAAGTGAAACAGATCGGCGCAGGGCCGATGGACAATTTCTGCTATTTAGCCTGGGAGGGGGACGGGCCAGAATGCGCGGTCATAGACCCGTGCTGGGAAGGGGTCAAGATAGAGAAAGAGCTGCTCGCCCTCGGTCTAAAACCAGCCCTCCTGATCCTCACCCACGGCCACCCGGACCACGTAAACGCGGCGGCCTGGTTCCTGGAGCGCTATCCCGGCCTACAGGCCGCGCTGCACCCGGCCGACGAACAGATGGCAGCCGGCCTGGAGAAATCCCGCCTGCTGCCGGTCTCCGACGGGGAGACGCTGGAGGCCGGCGGGCTCAAGCTCAAGGTCCTCCACACCCCGGGGCACACGCCCGGCTCCTGCTCCCTCCTGGGACCGGGCGCCGTCTTCACCGGCGACACGCTTTTCGTGGGCGAAATAGGCCGGGTGGACCTGCCCGGCGCCGACCCGGAGCAAATGCGCCAGAGCCTGCTGAAGCTCGCGGCCCTGCCGGACGATACGGCGGTCTGGCCCGGCCACGCCTATAACGGCTCCTCCACCACCATCGGCGCCCAGAAACTTCACAACATCTACATCAAACTGGCCGCCATGGGCAGCGACAAGTTCCTCTCGGCGGCGCGATGAAGTGGGCCGTGGTCTCCGATTTCGACGGGACGCTGACGCTGGAGGACGTCGGGGACGCCATACTTAAGGAATTCGGGATCTTCACGGCGGAGGACATCGAGCGCTCCTACTCTCCCGGCCAGTCGGTGGAAAAATGGATGAAGAGGGGTTTCGCGCGACTGGGCGCCGCGCGCCGCGAGATAGAAGGCTTCGCGCTCAGGGAGATGAGGGCGCGCCGCGGGCTGCGGGTCTTCTCGGACTTCTGCGCCGCGCGAGGCATCCCTTTCGACATAGTCAGCGGCGGCGCCGACATTTACGCCCGTCCGCTTCTTAGGGCCTGGGGCGTCAGGGCGCGCTCCTCTTTCGGCAGGACCCGCAGGAACGGCGGGGGCTGGGAAATCGAGTACGCCGACCTGGCCGGGCTGACGCTGCCGGCCTTCAAAGCCGGCAGGGTGAAGCATTACCGCGGCTGCGGCTTCGCCGTGCTCTTCTGCGGCGACGCGCCCAGCGACCTGCGGGCCGCCGCCCTGGCGGATAAAGTTTACGCCGCCGGCAGGCTGCGGGGGCTCTGCCGCGCGACGGGGATAAAATTCTCCCCCCTCGTAGACCTGCGGGAGGCGGCCGCCTTCATGAAGACGGACTCCTGACCGGATCTTTCTGGAACATGCATCCCTATATACTCGACCTCGGCTTCTTCAAGCTTCCGGCCTACGGCCTGCTGGCCATGACGGGCTACCTGGCGGCCTATTTCTACCTCCTCTCCTTCCGCGACAGGATAGGAGCGTCCAAGGAAAGCGTATCGGACCTGGCCTTTTTCGCGCTGATGGGAGGCCTGCTCGGGGGCAAGCTGCTTTTCATAGCCACTTTCCGGGATTCCTTCGGGGGCGGCTGGGACGGGTTCCTTGGCGCGCTAAAAAGCCTGCAGTACGGCTTCGTTTTCTACGGCGGCCTGGCCGGCGGAGCGGCGGCCCTCTGGTACTGGGCGAGGAGGCATAAGGCGGCTTTCGCCGCCGCCGCCGATTTTACCGCGCCGGCGCTGGCGCTGGCCCACGCCTTCGGCCGCCTTGGCTGCCTGATGGCCGGATGCTGCCACGGCGCGCCGTCCGGCGGAGCGCCAGGCCTGACTTTCAGCGACCCGCTGTGCCTGGTGGAGCCTTCCCTGCTCGGCGTGCCGCTGCACCCGGTGCAGCTCTACGAGTCGCTGGGCAATTTCGCCATATTCGCGCTGCTGCACGCGGCCTGGCGGCGCAGGGAAAAGCCGGGAGCGGGTTCGGTCACGGCGCTCTATGTCCTGTTTTATTCGGCGCTCAGGTTCGGGCTGGAGTTCCTGCGCGGCGACGACAGGGGCGGACCGGCGGACGGCCTCTCGCAGGCGCAGTTCATATCGCTGGCCGCGGCCGCCGCCGCGGGGGCCTGGCTGGCATTTTCGTCGCGGAGAAAAAAAGATGGAAAATAAAACACTCGTTTATTCCGGAGAAGGGACAAGGCTGGACCTGTTCGTCAAGAGCGGCGAGCCGGGTCTTTCCCGCGAATTCGTGAAGCGCCTGATCTCCGAGGGCCTGATCCGGGTCAACGGACGGGCGGCAAAGCCGGCGGCGCCGCTGAAGAACGGCGATGAGGTGACCATCGCCATGCCGGGCACCGGGGCGGCGGCCGCCAGGCTGCCGGGAATGATAATAACCGAGGACGCGGACGTACTGGCCATAGACAAACCGGCCGGGCTCTGCGTGCACCCGACCGATTCCAACTGGGAGCGGGACCCGCGCGCCGCCCTCCTGGGCGAAGAGACGGTCGTATCGATACTAGCGAAAGAGCGGCCGGAACTGGCCGCCCTGCCCAGGTTCGGCCTGGTGCACCGGCTGGACCGCGAGACCAGCGGGCTGATGCTCATAACCAAGACCTCGACGGCGGCGGAATATTTTTCGGAAGCGTTCCGCGACAGGGAGATAAGCAAGCTTTATATAGGAGCAGCCGCCGGAGACCCGGAGTCGGACGCCTGGACGATGGACGCGCCTATGGGCAGGCCGACGGGAGCGCGCAAGATCAAGGTCTGGGAATACGGGCGCGACGCCGTCACTAATTTCAGGATCCTGGAGCGCGCCGGCAAGGCCTGCCTGGTGGATATACGGCCCGAGACCGGCCGCACCAACCAGATACGCGTGCATCTTGCGCACGCCGGGCATCCGATAATCGGCGACGACATCTACGGCGGCCCGCCGGCCGCGCGTATGCTGCTGCACGCCACGCGGCTGCAGTTCGCCCACCCCGCCACCGGCCGCCCGGCCAGGATCGTCTGCCCCGTCCCCCAGGATTTCCGCGAGGCCTGGCAGGCCCTCACCGGCCGCCCCTTCAAGCTTAAACCTATTAAATAGGAACAATTATACCGGGGGCATGGCGCCCCGCCGGGCCTTCCGAAGCCACGCATCGGAGGCTTTCCCCAAGCGGAGCTCGGGAACCGGCACTGCCGGACGGGCATGAATGTCTGAGGTGGGGCCGCGCAAGCCCGCTATGCGGGCTATGCGTGGCCGAGGCGCTATGCTCCCGGGCCGAGTCCGTGCCCGGCCGAGCGCAGCGCAGGGTGTATTTTAGAAAGCCGAACCCGTGGCGGAGCGAAGGCCCGGCGGGGAGCCTGTATTTCAGAATTCGGAGGCGGAGGAGAAGATGCGGAAGTCGAGGCGCGGGAAGAGTGAGTGCTCGCGCTCCAGCGCGCCGAGGGCGCGCTCGTCCACGCGCTTCTCGAGGACCTGCGACAGCAGTTCCTCGGCGTTGCGGCAGTGCCCGCGCACCCGGTCGCCCGCGTACTTGGAGTGGGAATTGATGTAGAGCAGGAAGGGCCAGTCGGAGGACTGCGAGAGCAGGACCTCGCGCGCCGCCTGGTTAAGCGCCCGGCTCGAGACGTGCGTCAGGTCGTGGCTGCGGAAGCGGTTGGCCATCTCTACCATGCGCTCCGTCGCGCCCAGGATAGGCGCGTAGATGGAATCGTTAGCCTGGTTCAGCCAGGGGTCGAAATAGCCCTTCTCCCCCCACGAAGAAAGCTCGGGGTCGAGCTCCGGCGGCTCCTGGCAGGAATTGAGGTGCTCCGTCGGGGTGACCAGTTGCACCGGCAGCCGGTCCTGCCGTATTCGGCGAATGACCGATTCCAGGAAAGCGGGGCCCTCGAACCACCAGTGGCCGAAAAGTTCCGCGTCGTAACAGCCGGTTATCACGGGCCTGGCCACGCCGCCGGCCGCCAGCGCGTCCACC
The DNA here is from genome assembly GCA_964631475.1 of uncultured Elusimicrobiaceae bacterium. Taxonomy (GTDB): domain Bacteria; phylum Elusimicrobiota; class Elusimicrobia; order Elusimicrobiales; family UBA9959; genus UBA2231. Next base: position 8,862 of record CAZVWK010000019.1, read on the forward strand.
TGCGCCATCCGCTTGGCCAGGAAGTCGGCCGCGTGCGCCTCTACGCGCTCCAGGGCCGCGTCGGGGTCGTAAAGTTCTTTCTTCGCCAGGTCCACTTCCCCGGTTATGCGGTGGTACTTGAGGCCCAGCGGGCGGCGCTGGCCTCTCAGCCAGGGCTTGAGGTACTCCTCGTCGCCGTCATAGCCGACGTCGCGGTAAAACTCGCGGTAGGCCGGGTCGCCAGGGTAGCCGTAGCGGGAGCTCCAGACCTCCCTTGAGGACTCGCAGTCCCGCCCGAAGACGGCCACACCGTTGGGCGTGCGGTAGGGAGAATAGACCCCGTGCGGCGCCGCCGGAGAGCCGAACTGCACGCCGTGGGACTCCAGGAAAACGAAATTGAAGCCGGAAAACTTAAGGTAGGTCTGCAGCCGCCTGTCGTAGGCGCATTCGGGCAGCCAGAAGCCGGAGGACCTGCGGTTAAAGCGCTCCTCGTAATCGTCGGCCGCCACGGCTATCTGGGCGCGCAGCGCCTCGGGGCGCGACAAGAGCGGCAGCACGGCGTGGGTGGCTGAGGTCGTTATGATCTCTATCTGGCCCGCCGCCTGGAACTGCTTCAGCGGGGTTATGATGTCGCCGCTGTATCGGCGCAGCAGCTCGGCGGCCTGCTCGTAAACGCGCTGGTAGAGGCGCACGGTCCTGGCCAGCGGCTCCTGGTCGCCGGCGCGCTCGGCTTCTTTCTCCAGCAGGGCGAGGCGCGAATCGACATAGGCGATGAGCTTGCCTTCGAGGCTCTCGTTCTCCAGCATCGCGCCCAGCGTTGGCGAGATGGAGACGGTCAGGCCGGCCTTGATGCCGTCCCTAGCCAGGCTCTCCAGCATCGTTATAAGGGGAATATAGGTCTCGACCACGCCCTCGAAGAACCAGTTCTCCTCCAGGAAATCGGGGTTGGAGGGGTGGTTCACGTACGGCAGGTGCGCGTGCAGGACGAGAATCAGCGAGCCCTTCGCGCTCATAGGCTCTTCCTGTAAAATTCGCCGCTGGTGGAGGAAGGGGAGCAGGGCGCCGCGCCGGCCGGCGAAGAGGCCGGCTCGCTGCCAAGGAGCGTCTCCCTGCGGCCCTCGGCCGTGTCGGCGCGCAGTTCCACGAAGAAAGAGCCGCCGCCGGGCGGCACGGAAACGTAGAGCCGCAGCGCGTCCCAGCGGCAGCGGTACTCGCCGACGGGCTCGCCGCCGGGATGGCGCAGTACGGCCACCGTCACTTCGGGGGCGAAGAATCCGGACGAGAAAAGCTCCAGTTTCGCCGCCGTCCACTGCCAGCAGGCGAACATCTCCGAGGGATTCTTGGGCAGCAGGAAAAACCTGTCCACCGAGGCCCTGGGGGGAGCCGTTTCCTGGGTTCTTTCCGCAGTCTCCATATCCATTCATAATGTATCAAAAAACCCGGCCCGTTGGAACACTTTTTATTTTGTAGAATTAAGCGACGGTCGCGGTTTTCCCAAGAATCTGCCGGACATGATGAAAGCCATAGTCAAGAACTCCCCCTCGGCCGGGGCCGGGCTCGCCCAGGTGCCGATACCGCAGATAGCCCCGGACGAACTGCTGGTGCGCGTACACAGCGCCTCCATCTCCCAGGCCGACACCGCGGCCTGGGCCTGGAAGGGCTGGATAAAGGGCCGCATGAAGCTTCCCCGCGTCCTGGGCCGCGAGTTCTGCGGCGAGGTGGTGGAGGTCGGGGACCTCGCCAGGGGATTCTCGAAAGGAGACTTCGTCTCCGCCGAATCCCATGTTTTCTGCGGCCAGTGCTACCAGTGCCGCAACGACCAGCGCCACGTCTGCTCGGGCCTCAGGATACTGGGCCTCGACCTCGACGGGGGCCTGGCCGAATACGCCCGCCTCCCCGCGCGCTGCGCCTGGAAGCATAACGACGAGAGCCTCAAGGAACTCGGCGCCCTGCTGGAGCCTTTCGGCAACGCCGTGCACGCCGTGCAGGTCGAGGACGTGGTGGGCAAGTCCGTGCTCGTGACGGGCTGCGGCCCCCAGGGCCTCTTCGCCGTAGCCATCGCCAAGGCCAGCGGCGCCAAGCCGGTCATAGCCCTGGAAGGCTCGGCCTACCGCAGGACGCTGGCCAGGCGGATGGGCGCCGACACCATAATAGACCCCGGGGCCAAGGGCGCCCTGGAAAAGGCGCTCAAGGCGGCCGGCGGGCGCGGCGGCGTGGACGCCGTCCTGGAGATGTCCGGAGAGCACCGGGCCATAGACCTGGGGCTGAAAGCTCTCCGGCCCGGCGGCCGGTTCACCGCCTTCGGCATCCCGGAGACGGCCCCTTCGCTGGACTACGCCGGCGGGCTGGCGTTCAAGGGCGCGCGCCTCTACGGTATTTGCGGGCGCGAGATCTTCGCCACCTGGTACCGCATGGAGAACCTGCTCAAGTCCGGCGCCGTGGACATAAGGCCGGCCGTGACGCACACCCTGCCTTTCGCGGATTACCGCAAGGCTTTCGCGATGATAAACTCCCGCGACAAGAAATGCGGGAAGGTCATACTGAAACCGTAACCGGAGGACTCGATGATCAAGGAGGGAACGATGGGGTTCGATACGCTTAAATTCGCCGGAGAGGAAGTGGCGGCGCTCAGGAAGGAGAACCGCTTCCTTCAACCTCGCGTGCTGGAATCGGCGCAGGAGCCGGTCTCGGTCATAGACGGCAAGAAGGTCGTCAACCTGACGTCCAACAACTACCTCGCCCTGGCCAACGACCCAAAGGTAAAGAAGGCGGCGATAGAGGCAATCGAAAAGTACGGCGTCGGCTCGGCGGCCGTGCGCACCATAATCGGCACGATGTCGCTGCACAAGGAACTGGAGGAGAAATTCGCCGCGTTCAAACACTCCGAGGCCTCGATACTCTTCCAGAGCGGCTTCACCTCCAACGTGGCAGTCTGCCAGTCGCTGATGTCCACCGACCAGGACCTGCTCATCTCGGACGAGCTCAACCACGCCTCGATCATAGACGGCGCGCGGCTGGCCAAGTCCCCCCGGAAGATCTACCGGCACAAGGACATAAAGCACCTGACCGAGATACTCGAATCCCCGGAGGCCCGCAAGGCCAGGCGCAAGATGGTGGTCACCGACGGCGTCTTCTCGATGGACGGCGACGTCGCCAACCTCGACGAGGTGGTGGAGGTCTGCCGCCGCTACGGCGCCTTCGTCATGGTGGACGACGCGCACGCCAGCGGCGTCATAGGCAAGGAGGGCCGCGGCACGGTCAGCCATTTCGGGCTCGACGGCAAGGTCGGGATACAGATCGGCACGCTGTCCAAGGCCTTCGCGGCCGTAGGCGGCTACGCCGCGACCACCAAAGACCTGCGCGATTATCTTGGCTCGGTGGCCAGGCCCTTCCTGTTCTCCAGTTCCCAGCCGCCGTCGGTAGCCGCCTCGTGCCTGGCCGTGCTGGACATACTGCTCACGGACCCCTCTTATCTCAGGCGCCTCTGGGACAATACCGCCTTCTTCAAGGAAGAGATGAAGAAGGCCGGCTTCAATACCGGCGAGTCGGTCACGCCGATAACGCCGGTCATGATAGGCGACATGGACAAAGCCAAGGCGCTCTCGGCCGGGCTCTTCGAGGAGGGCGTCTTCGCCCTGCCGCTGGGCTTCCCCACCGTGCCCAAGGGCAAGGAGCGGCTGCGCACCATAGTGACCGCCGGCCACACCGTGAAGGACTTGGAGTTCGCCGTGGAAAAGTTCAAAAAGTGCGGCAAGGAACTCGGCGTCATTTAAATTCAAATCCGGTTTGTCAGTGCCGGACATGGCGCAGGCCGGTGAAGACCATGGCCGCGCCCCTGGAGTCGCATAGGGCCACGCAGGCCGCGTCCTCAACCCAGCCGCCCGGCTGCATTACCGCCTTGACGCCGAAATTCAGCGCCTCCGCGACGGTATTGAGCGGCAGCGGCGCGTCCGCGGCCAGCACCACCGGATCGCGCGGGTCTATTATCGGATGCCGCTCTTTCGCCTTCATCGCCGCCAGCCGGAAACTGTCCAGCGTGGACGGCTGTCCCGAACCTATGGCTACCGTGGCCTGTCCCTGAGCCAGGACCAGCGCGTAGGTGCGGGCGTGCTTGGCGGTCCGCCAAGCCAGCGCCATGGAGGCGTATTCCATGGCCGAGGGCTTGCGCCTGGCGGCTAGCCGCGGAGCCGGCGGCTCCACCAGCGCGTCGTGCTGCTCGATAAGCAGCCCACCGGAAACCCTGTATATTCCCGCCTCGCCGGCCGAAAGGAAGGAGAAAGGCATGGAAGTTATCCGCAGGTCCTCCCTCAGTTTCAGTATCTCCAGCGCTTCTTTCGAATATTCGGGGGCGATGACGCTCTCCACCAGCTCGCCCGAGATGGCCTGGGCGGCCTCGGCGTCCACCGGGCGGTTGAAAGCGGCCGTGGCCCCGAAGGCGCCCCGCGGGTCGGCCCGGAAGGCGGCCCTGAAGGCTTCTGCCGGATTTGGCGCGCACGCGACGGCGCAGGGCGAGCGGTGCTTGACCACCGCGCAGGCCGGCTCCTCGAACTCGGCCGCCAGCTCGAAGGCGCAGTCGAGGTCGAGATAATGGTTGAGGTTCAGCGGGAAGCCCTGGATTATAGCGGCCGCGTTGAGCCCCCAGGGACGCGCGCCGCTGAGCGAATAGAAAGCGGCCTTCTGATGGCGGTTCTCGCCGTAGGCCAGGTCGCAGACTTTTTTGAGAGCCATAGCCAGCTCGGGAGACAGAGAGGCGGCCGCCTCCGGACGCAGGTACTGCGCCACCGTCGAATCGTAATAGGCGCAATAGCCCCAGGCCTTGGCGGCCAGCTCGCGCAGGCGCTCGGGCGGCAGCTCGCCGAACTCGCGCAGCGCGTCGAGCACCGGCCCGTAATCGGCCGGATCGCAGACCACGGCGGTATCGTGAAAAGAGCGGGCGGCCGCGCGTATGACCGCGGAATTGGAAATATCGAGGTAGTCCGGTAGCTCTTTCAGGGAAAAGGCGTCCTGGCGCACTATCTTGGCTATGGGGTAGAGGTTGGCGGCGACCAGGAAAGGCTTCTCCACCGCGGCGCGCCCTCCCGAAAGGGCTTTTATGACCTCGGAAGCCAGCGGCGCAGAATCGGGCACCTCCTCTACGTCTATCTCGGCCTGCCGCAGCAGCTTCAGCGTAGAGCCCGAGGACCAGAGCTCATAGCCCAACTCCGTCAGCCCGTGGGCGAACTCCGCCACCCCGGTCTTGTCATGCACGCTTATATACGCGATCTTTTCCATGGCCATATTCCACCGGCAGGTTTACAGGCTACCCTTCCGGACTTACGTCCGCCGCGGTCCGGAAGGGGATCCCCCGTCAATGCCCCCGGAATAGTTATTCCTTTATCAAAGCGAGGAACTCTTCCTCGGTCAGGACTTTCACGCCCAGCTTGCGGGCTTTGGCCAGCTTGGAGCCGGGGTCCGCGCCGGCCACCACATAAGAAGTCTTGGCCGAGACCGACGAGGTCTCCTTCCCCCCGAGCTCCCTCACACGCGCCTGCGCCTCGGAGCGCGGCATGGACTTCAGCTCGCCGGTGAAGACGAAGGTCCTGCCGTCGAACTTATTGCCCGCCGAGGCCCGCTCCGGCTCGTCCATGCGCAGGCCCAGCGACTCCAGCTCCCCTATCATGGCGCGCGTGGCCTCCGACTTGAAGAACTCCGTTATAGCCCCGGCCACTACCGGGCCCACATCGGGGACTTTGGCCAGCTCGTCCGGGCCCGCGGCCATAAAAGCCTTCATGGTCCTGAAGTGTCCGGCCAGCACCCGGCCGCTTTTCTCCCCTATGTGCCTTATTCCCAGCGCGTAGATGAGGCGGGAGAGGGGCTGCCCCCTGCTGCCCGATATCTCGGCCAGCAGGTTGTCCGCCTTCCTGTCCTTGAAGAGCTCCAGCCCCAGGAGGTCCTCTTTTTTCAGGCGGTAGATGTCGGGGAAACTTTTCAGAAGGCCCCTAGCCAGCAGCTGGTCCACCGAGGACTCGCCGAGGCCCTCGATGCGCATGGCGTCGCGCGAGGCGAAGTGCAGCAGCGAGCGCTTCAGCTGCGCGGGGCAGGAGGGGTTCACGCAGCGCAGCGCCACTTCCTCATCGTCGCGAAAGAGCTCGGAGCCGCAGGAGGGGCATTTTTTAGGCGGCACGACGGGCCTCTCGGAGCCGTCCCGGGCCGAGGCGTCCGCGCGCACGACCTTGGGGATTACCTCGCCGGCGCGCTCTATGACGACCCGGTCGCCGATTTCCAGGCCCAGGCGGGCTATCTCGTCGAAATTGTGCAGCGTGGCGCTGGAGATGGTAACGCCCCCGCATTTGACGGGCTCGAGCTGGGCGACCGGTGTCACCGCGCCGGTGCGGCCTACGGAGAATTCCACTCCCGTCACCCGCGTGACGGCCTGCCGGGCCGGGTACTTGAAGGCGATGGCCCACCTCGGGCTCTTGGCCGTGAAGCCCAGGAGCTTCTGCTGCTTCAGCGAATTAACCTTAACTACGAGGCCGTCTATCTCGTAGGGCAGGTTAAAACGCTTCCCGGCGTGGCCGCGGTAGAACTCCAGGACCTCGTCCGCACCGGCGCAGAGCCGCCTCACCGCGGAGACAGGGAAACCCAGTTCCCGGCAGGTCTCGAGGTATTCCCAGTGCGAAGCCGGCTCGGCGCCGGCGGCCAGGCGGCCGTAGGAATGGGCGAAGAACCTGAGCCGCCGGTTCGCCGTTACGGCCGGGTCCTTCTGGCGCAGCGAGCCGGCCGCGGCGTTGCGCGGATTGACGAATGGCTCCTCGCCGGCGGACAGGGCCTCTTTGACCAGCGCGTCGAAATCGCCTTTCTCCATGTACACTTCGCCGCGGACCTCGAAATCGTCGGGCGCCCCTTTGGGCAGGGCCAGCGGCACGGCGCCTATGGTCCTGACGTTCAGAGTGACGTCCTCGCCGGTCTCGCCGTCGCCGCGCGTGGAAGCGCGGAGCAGCCGCCAGCCGGAGTATTCGATGGAGCAGGAGAGCCCGTCTATCTTGGCCTCGACGGCCAGCTCAAACTTCTCCCCGCCCAGGCCTTTGACGACGCGGGCGTGCCAGTCGAGGAACTCCTCTTCGGAATAGCAGTTGTCCAGCGAGAGCATCGGCACCTTGTGGGGCACCGGAGCGAAGGTATTGGAGCGCTCTCCGCCCACGCGGCGGGTCGGCGAATCGTCGGAGGAGCACTGGGGATACGCGGCCTCCAGCTCGCGCAGGCGGCGCATGAGGGCGTCGAACTCGCCGTCGGTTATTTCGGGCTTGTCGAGGACGTAATAGAGCCGCTCGTGGCGGCGTATCTCGTCCCTGAGAGCGCTTATCTCGCGGTCAGGCGGCTGCGGGGGGCGGCTGGTCATTGGCCGGGATCGCCCCCCCTTCCGGCGGGGGCGGGGATTTGACGGCGGGGCTCCTAGCTATGCTGTCGAGCACGCCGTTGACGAACTTGCCGGATTTCTCGGTGGAATATTTCTTGGCCAGCTCTATGGCCTCGTCTATGATGACCGGAGCCGGGGCGTCGCGCAGTATGGCCAGTTCGCAGACGGCCAGGCGCAGTATGCAGCGGTCGATGACCGCCATGCGGTCTATCTCCCAGTTGCGGCTGGTGGAGCGTATTATCGAATCTATCCTGGCGGTGCTGGAAAAGGTGGTAAAGAAGATGTCCTTGTAGAACTCGAAGACCCTGTCTTCGCGGGCGAAATCGCCCTTCTGGAAGACGGCGAGGACCTCTTCGGGGGTCATGACCCCGGAATCAGTGAGGTAAAGCGACTGAAGGCAGTTTTCCCTGGCTAGGCGTCTCTTGCTCATAAAAAGGCGTCCGTCCCTGCCCCAAACCTCTGGTAAAGAACCCGCTTGGTCCGCCGCGTCTGCGGCCCGTCGTCCCGTGCGTCATTTAATGATAGCAAATATCGCCAAAATATTATAAACTTGCAGGGAAAGGTGGAAAAGCTGGTCAAAGACCCGGCTGCAATTAGGAGGCTCGCGATGGGATATCTTCCGCTGATAGTGATAATCGCCGTGGTGCTGATAAGCAGCATCAAGGTGCTCAACGAATACGAGCGCGGCGTCATGCTGACGTTCGGCCGCTTCACCGGGGTCAAGGGCCCCGGCATCATAATCGTCATCCCGATGATACAGGAGATCTTCAGGATCAGCACGCGCGTCGTGGTGCTCGACGTGCCGCCGCAGGACGTGATCACCCGCGACAACATCTCGGTCAAGGTCAACGCCGTGGTCTACTTCCGCGTCATCAACCCGCAGTCGGCGGTGCTCAACGTGGAGAACTTCATGTACGCCACCAGCCAGCTCTCGCAGACCACCCTGCGCAGCGTGCTCGGCCAGCAGGAACTCGACGATCTGCTCGCCAACCGCGACAAGATCAACCAGAACCTCCAGCAGATCCTGGACCAGCACACCGAGCCCTGGGGCATCAAGATCTCCAGCGTAGAGGTAAAGAACGTGGACCTGCCGCAGGAGATGCAGCGCGCCATAGCCCGCCAGGCCGAGGCAGAGCGCGAGCGCCGCGCCAAGATCATCCACGCGGAAGGCGAATTCCAGGCCTCGCAGAAACTGGCCGACGCGGCCGCCATAATCGGCAGCCAGCCCGCCGCCATACAGCTGCGCTACCTCCAGACGCTGACCGAGGTGGCCACCGAAAGGAACTCGACCACCATCTTCCCGGTGCCGATAGACCTTATCAGCCAGTTCCTCAAGAAGAGCCAGAACTGAAGCGATGACGGAGTAAGGCGAGGGCAGGGAACCGCAGCCGCGGGCCCTGCCCTCGGTCTTTAAAAAACTCATGCCGGGTCTCTACATACATGTCCCTTTCTGCCGCTCCAAGTGCGGCTATTGCGACTTCTATTCCGCGCTAGGGGCGGGAGAAGCCGTAATCGACCGGTGGCTCGCCGCGCTGGAGCGGGAGGCCTCGTTCTATCTGGGCTTCAAGGCCGACACTCTTTTTATAGGCGGAGGCACGCCCAGTTCGCTCTCCCCTGCGCAGCTCCGCCGCCTCCTGGCGCTGGCCCGTTCCTTCGCGGCCGGCAGCTCTTTCTCCGAGGCGACGATAGAGATAAATCCGGGCAGCCTCGACGAGGAGAAGGCCGCCGTCATGGCGGGGGGCGGGCTGAACCGGGCGAGCCTCGGCATGCAGAGCGATTCTCCGCGCGCGCTCGGGATTCTCCGCAGGGAGCCGGGCGACGCCGCGGCCGCGGTCGGGACGCTGCGCGCGGCTGGCTTCGGCAATATAAGCCTGGACCTGCTGATCGGCATACCGTCCCAGACCGGGGGCGAGGCTCTGGCCGCCTTGCGGTCGGCGCTGGCGCTGCGGCCGGAGCACATTTCGGTCTATCCCCTTGAGATACATGCGCATACCCCCCTGGCTTCGGCGGGCCTGGCCGAGGACCCGGACGGCGCCGAGGCCGCCTGGCGGCTTATATCCGCGGAACTGGACAAGGCCGGTTATCCCCGCTACGAGGTTTCCAATTTCGCCCGGCCCGGCAGGGAGTGCCGCCACAACCTGAACTACTGGCGCGGCGGAGATTACCTGGGGCTGGGGCCGGCCGCGGCTTCGCATTTCTCCGGGCTGCGCCTCTCCACCGCGCCGGACCTGGAGAGCTATTGCGCGGCGCTGGAAGCGGGAAGACAGCCCGCCCGTTCTGCCCTGGAGGTCCTCTCGGCCCGCCAGCGCGCCGGCGAGCGGGCGATGCTGGGGTTGAGGCTGGCGGAGGGAATTGAAGCTGACGACCCGATATTTATAGAATTTAGGCCTGAACTCGAAGAGCTGCTGGCGTCCGGCAGGCTGACACTGGAAAGGGGCAGGTTCAGGATACCGGGAGACGCCCTTTACGTTTCGAACACCGTACTTTCGCGCTTCGCCTGAAAAGAGCCGGGAAACACCGCTATGATCAAACTGGACAGGGCCAGGCTCTGGATACGCAAGGACAGGGAAGCCTATTTCCTGCCGGGCGTGCTGGTGGCCGCCGTAATAGGCGGGTTCGTCTCCTCCTATTGGCACTTCACGGACATCATAAGCATAAGGCCCGCCATAAAGAGGGCTCACGACGCCCCCCCGCCAAAGTCCGCCGAAAGGATACGGGAGGCCCAGTTCTACACCGCCCCGCCCGTCAGCACTACCCGCTATTACCAGGTGGAGGAGCATCTCCCCCAGATACCCGACCTGCCGGAGAACGCCTATGGCGATGAATAACCGGGCGGCAGCCGTCCTGCTCCTGCTTCTGCTGGCCTGGGCGGCGGCCCCGGCCCAGTCGCAGGGACGAAGGCTGGGCGAAGCCATGCCCGTGGTGCAGGAGATAGACCCTGAAAAGGCGGAGATAGCGGCTAGGCAGATAGAACTGGAATATGAGGACGCCGTAATAGTGGAAGACCCCATGCGAGGCACGATAGTCGTCTCAAAACACCGCTGGAAGAACTGGGTGGCCAGGGCCGTCTACCTGCTGCTTATAAACATCGCCATCACGATACTAATAATCTCCCTGCCCAAGAGCGAGGAGCAGAACATAATGATCTCCTATTTCCTCTCCGGGGCTGGCTTCACGCTGGCGATATGGGTGCTCTTCTGCGCCCTGCTGCTGGTCAAGTGGGGGAACGCGGCGGCCGGGATGATATTCCCACTCTCGCTGCTCATGTTCGTCCTCTCCTACATAGTCCTGATGAGGATAAAGCGGTCGGACATCTCTCTGACCGATATCAAAGCGTCCTTTCAAAAACTGGCGAAGGCCGGCAGCGAGGACCAGCGGCTGGCCTCCGTCTACGGCAAGCCCGGCGACTGGCCCGAAGAGGATTTCATACGGATGCCCTGACCGGGCGCCGGGAAAAAAAGAGCCGCGGCGGGCGGCTCTTTTCTTTTACGCGCGGCCGGGTCAGAACTTCATGGAAAAACCGAAGCGGTGGATATCGCCCAGTTCGCCGAAAGGCGTGTAGGCGTAGTCCAGGCCTATACCCGAATTGCTTATGCAGAAGCCCAGCGCCAGGCCCGCGGCGGCGCCCAGGTTGGAAGTGTCATAGCCGAATTTGTAGCCGCCCCGCAGGGCGAAACCCTCGCGCAGCCAGTACTCGCCGGCGAAGGCGGCGTAGAACTTCTCGTCCGAGAAGTACTGGCTGACCTCGGCCAGCAGGTTCGCCGACCCTGACCAGCGGTAGAGCACGCCGGCCCGCAGGTTTATGGGCAGGGGGTCTGACTCGTCTATGAACTTCATCTCGGTGCCCAGGTTCTGCAGGACCAGCGAAAAGTTTATCTTCTCCGTGAACCGGTACAGCGCGCCCGCGTCCAGGGCCGCGGCCATCGCGGACTCGTCGTCGAGTTTGGAGCGGATGAACTTGACCGCCGCGCCGAAGTCCAGGTTGTCCAGGGAGCCGGGCAGGACGTCCTTGGAGGCGTGGGTGAAGGAGACGGCCATGTCGTTGGCGCCGAAGACGCCAAGGGAGGTCACGGCGCCGGTGTTGTCGGTGGTGCCGTAGCGGTTGATGTCAGAAACCGTCAGCAGCGAGACGCCCACGCCGAAGCGGCGGCCGCCCATCTCGCCGGTATAAGAGAGCTCGCCGGTCTTGACATCCTGGAAGTAGGTGGCGAAGCCCAGGCCCGCCTGGCTGCCGGTCTGCGAGGCCAGGCCCGCCGGGTTTACGAAGACGGCGCCGGAGTCGTCGGCCAGCGCGCCGTAAGCCCCGGCCAGGGCCGCCGCGCGCGGGCTCATCGACATCTTCAGGAAGTTGGCCGCCGTAGTGCCGGGCCCCGACGCAAAAAGCATCCCGGGGAGGCATAGCGCCAGTGTCGGAATCAGTATCTTTTTCATATTTACCCCTGCTGAAATAAGCATTCCGCGCTCACTTTATTATCGCCATCTTATGCGCCTTGGCCGTCAGCTTCTCGCCGTTGACGAAGGGCAGCAGGAAATAGACACCTGAGGAGCATTCCTTGTTCTTGTCGTTGCGGCCGTCCCATTCGCTGTAATAGACCTTTCCGCCGGCCAGGTTCCCCATATCCAGCGTGCGCACTTTTTCGCCAGCCAGGTTGTAGATGACGAACTTGACGTTGCCGCCCTTGCCGGCCGGCAGGTTGAACTTAAGGACCGTGCCGGTGGTGGAGTACGGGTTGCTTATGCCGGACGCCCCGACATCCCCGCTCAGCTCGACTCTCTTTGCGTTAAGGCTGAACGGATTCGGCATATTGAAGATCTCGAATGCCGCGCTGTAGGCCGCTACGCCCTGCGAAGGCGGCGCGGTCATGACCGCGAACCGGCCTTTCTGCGACCCGCCCGACGAGGACGGCACATAGCGCCCGTTGACCACCGCGCTCATGCCCATGCGCTTGCGGCCCAGCGGCGTGGAGGCCGCCGAGGCGCCCTGGGTGGCGTCGGTCAGGCCGCCCACGTCGACGCTGAGCACGCCCAGCATCGGGTCCACGGTATAATCGCCCGGAACCTCGTTCCAGTTGCCGAGGTCGTCCTGCTGGTAGATGCGCATGGTCCGGGTGTGCGCCGCGCCGCGCTCCTTGTCGTACTTGAGCGTCAGCGTGAACGGCTTGTTGGCCGAGGCGTTGGACAGGTCCATGTTATAGACCTCGGAAGCCATCAGGCTCTTCACCGCTTCCGAGATGGCCAGGTCTCCCTTGGCGGTCTTTACCGTGCGCACCGAGGGCAGCGAACTGAAGAAGCCGCCGACCAAGTTGGAGTAGTCCACGGTCCCGGAGGTGGCGGTGGAGTAGGACAGGGCGCCGGGGTCCAGTTCTATGCCGGAGTATTCCTCGGTCTCCTTGTCCATCTGCACCGAGCCGCCGGCCAGAGATTCCTGCTGTATATACTGCTCGGTCTTGGCGTTGCTGACCGGGTCGTAGACGAAGAACTTCTCCATCTTGTTGCCCGCGTCGCCCGCCGTAACCCTGACGGTGTAGTAGCGCTGGCTGCTGCTGATGGTGAACTTGCCTAGGTAGGTCCTGTTCGGGCCCGGCACCAGCGCCAGGGTGGCCGCAGAATTCTCGTCGAGAGTTTCGCCGGGGCTGTAGACACAGGAAGGCGTCGCTATCAGGGTCTTTGGAGACTTGATAGTGACGTCCACCTCATTGGCCGAATCCGGCGATTTGCGCACCTTTATCGAGATCTGCGGCGGGATGTCCCTGAGCGTAATGTCGTTGACGGTGGTATTGCCTTCCTGCGCCTCTACCTCCAGGATGGCCGGCATCTTGCCGGGGTAGAACGCCGACAGCTTGTAGAGGTGGCCGGCCACGACGCCGGGGATCTCGAAGTTGCCAGAGGCGTCCGTCTGCACTTCGGTCTTGGGCAGGTAGGCCGCGGGGTTATTGACGTTCTCGGTCTCGTCATAGGCCACCACGGTCACGCCCGCCTTGGTCACCTGCGTCGGGAACTTGCTCATGAAGATCCTGCCGGTAATCCTGGAGGAGGACGGCGGCATATACAGCTCGAACGAGGCGTTCTCGTCGGCCGAAAGACCCGTCTTCCTGCCCACGGTCACGTACCCGCTGCGCATGACCTCCAGCCGGAAGATGCCCATCGGCAGGTTCGGGAAGGAGAAGGCGCCGCTCGAATCGGTCAGCGTGAATTTCTCGACCGTGCGGTGCTTCAGGTAGACTTGGGCGCCCTGCAGCGGGTCCAGCGTCGAACTGCTCCTGACCACGCCCGAAATGCCTCCCGTCACGACCTCTTCGTTGTCGAAGTCGAAAGCGGTGACGTCGGAACCGGGGGCGGTTATGTCCAGGACCTCCTTGGCCACCGGCGGGTAGTTCGGGTTGTTGAAGACGGCCGTGTAGCGGCCGGGCGGCAGGCCCCAGACGCCGTAGGTCAGCGGGGAGGCGGCAAGGAGCGCCTTGATAGCATCCTTATCCTGATTCTTCATGCCTTCCATAAAGGCCGTGAAAGTGGTGGACGAGCCGGGCATGGCGTTGGTGAAACCCTTTAGGTTGCCGGCCGAGTCGTAGAGCATTACGGCGGGGAGCACGCCGAACAACTCCTCGAAGTTGCCAAACATCCTTTCATAGTCCGCGTCCGTGAAGATATTCTCGCCCGCCACCGTCCCGGCGAGGCCGGCCTGGCCCACCGAGCCCAGTATGTTCACCGGTATTGGCTGTGCCGCAGTGCCCAGCCTGGGGTTGCTGTCCGACTTCTGTATGGCGACGCCCCTGACGCGGCCGATGAAGTTGCCGAACTGCCGGAAACTCTGCGGGTCTTCGTTATCGTCGGACGGATTGTACCTGGATTCCAGTAACAGATAGAAGTCGTACTGGCCCGGAGCCATGTACCGGGTGGACCAGCCGGTGCTGTTGCTGTACTCGAAGCCATGCTCGGTCTTTGAGAAGAACAGTTCGGTTAGTGTCTTCTGGTTCATCTCCTTGCCCGACGGCACGCTGATGACCACGTAGCGCCAGGCGGCCGTGGAAATGACCGGTAGCCCGACTATCTCCGGCCTGACCGCCAGGCCCCGCTCCAACTGCAGCCTGACCTCGGTGGTCCTGCCCTCTACCACGGCCACGTTCTCCAGGGCCGGCGGCGCCCAGACGAAGCCGGCGCCGCGGGGCCGCAGGGAGACCCTGTAATTGCCGGGGGCGAGGTTGTGGAATTCGAACTCGCCGTACTCGTCGACCTGCCTGCCGTCGCTGACGTCCACGTTGAGACCGTGCACCTCTATCTCCGCCCTGTAGGAGGATGTGGAATCCTCGGGGCCCCAGGCCGGCCTGAAGTTGGTGCCGTCCGGCAGCTTGACTACGCCGCGCAGGCCGCCGGCCCTGACCACCGACATATCGTAGCGGAAAGTGTCGGTGGAGGCCAGGTCTATCTCCGAGTCGAACGAGGTGGCCTTGGCCCAGGCCGTCGAGAAGATTTTCGGGTAATAGGTGAACCCGGTCGACAGCGTTATGGAATAGCCGGTGGTATTGCCGGTGAAGGTGCCCGCCAGCGAAGTGAAGCCCATCTGCTGGTTCCCGCAGTCTCCGTCGTCGCAGCGCTGCTGCGCCATGATGGTCAGCGGAGCCGAGGTGGAGATGACCAGCGGGTTCGACGGGGTCACGGTGTAGGTGGTTACGAAGATGACGCTGCCCCGCACGCGCCCGGCCGTATTGGCGTTCTGCGGCACGATATTGAAGGCCACGCTGCCCCCGCTCTTGCAGGTGCCGGAGGAATAGTCCACCACCCAGACGCGGCCGGGGCGGCAGAGGTTGTTCGGCGGCACATTGGGGCCCGTGGCGCCCTGCGAGGAGATGGTGACGCGGACATTGTCGGCCCTAGTCTCCCAGTTGTTGCCCTCGTTGAGCGCACGCCAGCCGCCCTCGAAGGCGGCGTGGATGCTGGCGTTGCCGTCGGTGAGGCCGTCTATCGTGAAAGTACCGTCGGCGGCGGTGCGCACGCGGGCGTCGGTGCGTATTCCGGCGCTGCCGCCCCATTCTCCCTGGCGGTACGAGTCGGCGCCGACGGGATAGGATTCGTGATCGGGGAACACCATTATGGTGGCGTTGGGCAGCGGCACGCCGTTGTACCTGAGCACGCCGGTGAGCGTGTAGGTGGCCACCTGCAGCTGGAACTGCTGCATGTATGGCATGGGCGGCATGCCGGGCGGTGGCTCCATCAGCGGGAACTGGTCGTAGCCGCTGGCATAGCCGGACTTGCCTACATTGATGCTGAAATTCATGCTGAACATCTCGGCCGCAGTGCAGGCCAGCGGGTTGGCGCATTTGGGGTAGGGCACATTGTAGAAAGCGAAGCTGCCGCCGGCGTCGGTAAGTGTCTCGCTCCGGAAACCCGGCGTATTGGCCCACTGGGTGCAGGTCATCGGCATCATGGTAGCTTCCGTGCAGACCCAGCGCTCGAGTCGCACACGGGCCCCCGCTATCGGGGACCAATTCTCGGTCATGACCACGCCGGCCACCGACGGCGGCACGGTGGAGGTGCCGACCTCGAAGGAGCCGGCCAGTTGCGAGGCCTGGCTCATGTCGGCCGTGTAGGAAGAGGTGGACGGGAAAGGGCCGCTCATGAAGAACTGCGCCACCTTGTTGCGCGCGGGAACGCTGACGGCCATGCCGTAAACGCCTTGGGCGGCGGCCGGCAGGTTCTCTATCCACATGGAGCCGGTCTCGGCGGCCGGCGGCAGCCGCACCACGCTGTAACCTACGCGCTCGCCGGTCTGGTTTATGAAGACCTCGCCCATGACGAAGTCGCCGGGCGACAGCGTGCCGGTATGGGTGGAGAAAGAAATCAGCATCTTATGCACCGGATCGGCCGAGGCGAGCCGCCGCGAGATATAGAACTGCTTGGTGGTGTCCGCGTTGAGGTCAACGAAGAAGTTGCCGCTGGGGTCCGAGAGCTGGTCCTTTATGGTCGGCACCATATTGTGGCTGGAGACGGCTATAAAATAGGACTTGCCTCCCGGCAGAGAGAAGGTATACTTCCCGCCGGCGCCGGTTACGTCCATATTTATACTGTTCGGGTCGATGCCGCCGGTCTGGCTGAAGCCCATGACGGCGACGTTCACGCCGGCCAGGCCGGAGCCGGCCGCGGCCGAGCTGCTTACTATGACGGTCAGGCGCGGGTTTACCGTGTTCATGTTGAACTGCACGTGCCTGAAATAGCCGGAGCCGTTCGGCATGTCCCCGTAGGGCTGCCCGGGCATCACGTAGCCGGCATCCACCGCCGCAAAGATGCCGCCGACGGCGTCGGCGGCCAGGCCGCCTGCTGCATCGTCGTTATAACCGCCGCTGTTGAAGGTCTGGGTCCAGATGAGGTTCCCTTCCCCGTTGTACTTGCGTACGAAAAGGTTCCTGCCCTGGTTGAGGTCGTAGCGGGACTCCGTGCCGGAGACATAGACGCCGCCCAGGCCGTCCAGGGCCAGGCCGACGGCCTCGTCCGAGTTCTGGCTGGCGGAATTGTAGGTAACCTCCCATGAAGGCGAGTTTTCGCCGTAAGCGTACTTGGCCAGGTAGGCATCCCGGTTGCCGCTGGCGTCGTCCACCGAGCCGGCCACATAGAAAGCGGAGGCGCTGGAAGTATCTGCTTTCACGGCGTAAACGGCGGCCCCGTAGCCGCCGCCGTCCAGAACTATATCCTGACCGGCATCGTCGAGCTGCGAGGTGAACCGCTTCACAACGCCGTCTTGGTCCGAGCCGTTGTAATACTTGCCGCCGGCGTAGAGGACATTGTTGATGGTATCGTAGGAGAGCGAATAAAACATATCGGTGGCGGTGGAGGTCGAGCTGTAGGAATAGGCCGTGGGGGTCCCGGCATAGGTAAGGGCGTAGATCACCCCGTCCTCGTGACGGGAGCCCTGGTCGTTGTAACGGTAGCCGGCCGCGTAGAGATAGTCGGGCCCGGCCGCGAGCGCGTAGAGCTCGTCGTTCCCGCGGGCGCTTTCGAAGTCGTAGGTCCTGGCCCAGTGCATGCGGCCGTCCGCCGCCGAATACTTGATAAGCAGGCCGTCTTTTTTGGTGTTCGATTCCGGCTTGCACACCGGGATACAGCTCCAGCCGTCCGAACCCGCCGTGCCGGCCGCGTAGAGATTGCCCTGGCCGTCCAGCGCCAGCGCGTTGATGACCGGCTGGGAGTATTCGTACTGGTCCGACCAGAAACGGGTCCAGACTGGCTGGCCGGAGGAATTGAACTTGCGGACATAGGCCGCGTAAAAATTGCCCCACGGGTTGAAATAGCCGGCGGTATAGATGTTGCCCGAGGCGTCCCTGACCAGCGGGTTCCTGCCGCCGTGCACGCCGTTTATCATGAAGAACTTGCCGTTGGCGTAATTGCCTATATTGTCCCAGACGCCCGGGGTATTGGCCACGGCGCTGGTGGAGGCGGCCACGGCGGCGGCGGCGCCGTCGCTTGGGCGCTTATAGCCTATCCTGAAGTAGTACGCCGGCGAATCGAAGCCGGAGGCGCCATGGCCGGCCTCCAGGCCCGGGACCTGGCTTTGCAGGTAGTCGCCGCTGAAGAGCGTATAGCCGGTATAAAAGGAGAACTGGGCCGAGGCGGCGTCAAAGACAGGAGCCGAGCCGGTGGAGTAATGGACATAGATGGTGGTGCCCGTCGGCAGTTCGGTATCGGTGACCCAGAAGAGATTGACCGAGCCGGGCTTATAGCCGGACTGCGCGACGAGGCCGGTCTGCGGTTCCGAAACGCGCGCGATGCCGGGATTGCCGGCGCCGTCGTGGCTCATGATATTGAAGACGCCGGCCAGGTAGAAATAGCCGCCGGGACCCACTTCCAGGCCATAGGCCAGTGTGTTCTCGTTCGGGCCGGCGCCGTCTATCGCCTTGGTCCACTGCGGCGTGCCGTTAAGCGCGTACTTGCGCAGCACCATGTTCTTCTGGCCGGTCGGGGGATAATAACGGGTCTCCTCGCCGGCGGCGTAGAGGTAGCCGCCGTCCAGGCGCAGGCTGTAGGCGGCCGCGTTCATATCGTCCAGCGAATTATAGGCGCCGCCCCAGTTTATGCCCATGGTGGCCGGGTTTATGGAGGCCACCCAGAAGCTGGTGGTGGAAAGAGCGACGTTCAGGTTCTTCTGTCCGGCGACATAGATGGTCGCGCCGCTTACCAGCAGGTCGGCTATGATGTCCCACCCTTCCACATTGAGGGACTGGGGGTTGGCGTAGGTGGTCGTGCCGGTTATGCCGAGCGAAGTATTGAATTTGACGATGGCGGCCTCGCGGTCCACGGCGGCGCCGTTGACGACGGAGAAATGACCGCCGGCGTAAATATTGCCGCTGCCGTCCACGGTCAGGCCCCGGATGGAGGCCGGCGCCCCTGCGGGGGTGCCGCCCTTGTAGGTGACGGAGGAGATCCACTGCTGGGCGGGAGCCATGCGGGCCGGCTCGTACTTGACCAGCAGCATGGCGTCGCCGATTGCCCCGTCCGCGGCCCCGCCGCCGGCATAGACCTTGCCGCTGGAATCCAGGGCGACGGCGTTGAAGCTGTCGTTCTGGCCGGCGGAGCCGGAAACGACATCGTCCCAGACCTTGACGCCGCCGGCGTCGAACTTGGCGATCCAGGCGTCCTCGTTGCCCGGCATATACTGGTCGCGGACGGTGCCGACTGCGTAGAGACCCGAGGAACCGTCGAACTTGAGGCGGTTGACTATAAACCGGCCGTTTATGGTTTCGTGATTGTAGAAACTGGTCCACTGGGCCATGCCGTTCTGGTCCAGCTTGACTATAGCCACGCCGCCGGTATTGTTGCCGTAGGCGGTGTAAGTATTACCCAGGTTGTCCCGGGCGATGGCCGACGAAGGGGTATAGGCGCTGTTGAAGACCCAGAAGGAGTCCTGGCCGCGCTGGGCCGGATAAAAGTGATTATAAGGGGCGTGAGGCGCCGCGCTGGCCATGGTATTGCGCGGAGTCCAGTCATTGACGCCGGCGGAGCTGGTCCAGACCCTGAAATAA
>CAZVWK010000020.1:0-870 GCA_964631475.1 uncultured Elusimicrobiaceae bacterium
TTTTAGATGAGTTGACGAGCCCCAGTTGGGGAACATTTTAGATGAGTTGAAGCGCTCCCGGCGGCCGACGGAACAATTTTGATATAATTTCCCACCGGTGAAGAACAAAAAAAAGCGCAAAACCGTAAATGCCGGCTGGGCAATCGCGCCGCCGGAGGCCCGGCCGGGATTGCGCCTGCCGGCCTCCGCCGCGGCCCTGCTGGCCCTCTCCTGGTTCGCCCTCTGCGTCTATTTCTATTCCAGGTCCGGTGAGTTCTTCATGCTGGACCCATTACTGCTCCCGTCCTGGCTTGAGAATTTCGACCGCCTTCCGCGGCTACTGGGATACGCCGGCCGCTTTGCCCTGCTGGCGCTGACCGCGGTTTCGGCCTTCGCCGCCGGAGCGGGACTGCTCCGCCTGATAAAAGCCGGGCCACTGCTGGACGCCGCCTCCTGGGCGGTATTCTCCTGCGCGGCGGGCCTGGGGATATTTTCCTACGCCACGCTGGCCATGGGCGCGGCCGGCCTACTCTCGGCCCCGGCCCTGTCCGCGCTGCTTGCGGCGCCTCTCATCCTGCTCTATCCGCTACGGGGCGAGATCGCCGCCAGGATGGCGGAACCGGGCCCTCTGAGCCGGGCCGTGCTGGGCTCCGGCCTCCTCTACATCCTCCTGGTCCTGCTCCTGCTCTTCAGCGCCGCCACCGCGCTGCTCGGGGCCCTCTCCCCGGAGATATTCTACGACGCACTTTTCTACCACCTGGGCGTTCCGAACCATTATATACAGGAAGGCCGGGTGGCGGGCGTTCCCTGGAACCTCAGTTCCTCTTTCCCCTACCTGGTCCACATGCTTTACACTCTGGCCCTGGGGCTTTCCTACGAAGGCGGAGTTCT
>CAZVWK010000020.1:894-28084 GCA_964631475.1 uncultured Elusimicrobiaceae bacterium
TTTTCCTGACCGGCCTGCTGCTCATGGCGGCGATGCCGGCCCTGTCCAGAAAGCTCGGCTTTTCCGTCCGCGCCGGACTGCTGGCCGCGGCAATATTTTTCAGCACGCCTATGGTGATACTCAACTGGAGCGTGGCGGGAGTAGAGATAGGCTCCGCCCTCTACACCTTCCTGGCCGCCGGAGCCCTCGCCATCTTCGCGGGCAGCGCCCCCGGTAACCGCCGCGGGGCCCTCATCCTGGCAGCGATATTCTCCGGGCTGGCCTGCAGCACCAAGTATCCGGCCTTTTTCGTCGGAGTGGCGGGGCTGGCCGTCATCTTCTTTTTCAGGGAAAAAGGGGAGGCCGGAGAGGGCGGCTCCTCATTTCCCCGGGAAGCCGCTGTCTACTGTGCCATAAACCTGGCCCTGGTCTCCCCCTGGCTGATACGGAACGCGGCGGTCTTCGGGAACCCGCTCTACCCGTTCCTGGGCGGCATCTTCGGGGGAGAGGTCCCGGACCCGGATAAATGGAAGATATTCCTCTCGGACGGCATGTCCCGCAACCTCCCGGCGGTCCTGGGCAGCGCGAAGCTGCTGTTGGAGGCGCTGGCGCACCCCTGGCGGACGACCATGTCAGGCGGCATGGGTAACGCGGACTTCCTGGGAGTCCTCTACCTGGCCCTGCTGCCGGCGCCGCTTCTTGTCAGGATGGGGGCGAAGAACGAGGCGCCGCTAAAGGTCCTAGCCCTGTTCTTCCTCGTCATGTGGGCCTCCTGGGCCGCCACGACCACGATGCCCCGCTATTTCATACCTTCTCTCGCCGTCCTGGCCGTGCTGCTCTCCGCCTCTCTGGAGCGGGCCCTGCTGACCCGGGCCACGCGCATCCTGCTCATACCGGCCGCCGGCGCGATAATGTTCCTCGGCATACAGTGGGCGGGCGCCCATCTCCGGTCCCAAGAAGGCTGGCGCCAGGTCTTCGGCTTCATCACCGAATCAGAGTACCTGGGGACCCAGCGCCCCACCTATCCCGCACCATATTACCGGGCCATGGAATACATAAACACCCACCTGCCCTCAGACAGCAGGATACTTTTCGCGGGTGACGCCAGGAGTTTCTACTGCCGCAGGCGCCACATGGCCTCCTCGGTACATGACGTCCATCCTCTGGTGCTCTGGGCCCGGGATTCGTCAGACGCCGGGGAATTGCACCGCAGGATACGGGAGGCCGGAATCACGCACATCTTCCTCAACCTTTCCGAGACCATCCGCCTCCATGAAAGCTACAAGATGTTCCAGTGGGACGAGCGCTCCGCCGCGGTATTCAGAAAATGGTGGCCGGCGCACGTCAGGGCCGTCTGGAACCACGACTCCAGGAAGGAGGGCGGGTCGCTCCTACTGGTCTACGAGATCGTTGAGGCCTCCTCCCCTGGCGCGGCGGGGCCCGACTTTATCTCGAACCTTGACGAGTTGCTGAGACCCCGGAAAGGCGGCGCGCGGTGAACGGGCGCGCCCTCCGCCTGGAAAAGGTGGACTGCAATCTCTGCGGAGCGGACGACGCCTCCCGCCACCTGACAATAAGCGGTTTCAATATCTGCCGCTGCCGGAACTGCGGCCTGCTCTACGTGAATCCGAGGCCCTCCGCGGAAGATATCACGAAGGTCTATGACCGCTCTTATTTCTCAAACGGGGAGGACTGCCCCGACAGGGGTTACTACGGCTACTACGCCTACGAGGAGAGCGAGGAACAGATAAAGGACACCTTCAGGCCCCGGCTGGACAGGATCGAAAGCATCCTGGGCGCCGGGAGAGGAAAGCTTCTGGACATAGGCTGCGCCATGGGCTTCTTCATGTCGGTAGCCGAGGAAAGAGGCTGGCGGGCTCACGGGACCGACGTCTCCGAGGAAGCGGCG
Organism: uncultured Elusimicrobiaceae bacterium; assembly: GCA_964631475.1. Classification (GTDB taxonomy): domain Bacteria; phylum Elusimicrobiota; class Elusimicrobia; order Elusimicrobiales; family UBA9959; genus UBA2231. Next base: position 2,783 of record CAZVWK010000020.1, read on the forward strand.
TCCAAGACGGGAAAGCTGTTCGGGGACAGGTTTTACCGGGGGACGGTGGAACAGGCTACCTTTGAAAGGACCTCATTCGACGCGGTCACGCTGTGGGACGTGATAGAGCATTTGCCGGACCCGTCCGGCACACTGAAGACGGTCAACGGCCTGATGAAGCCAGGGGGAGTGATCGCGCTGGTGACGCCGGACGCCGGCAGCCTGGCGGCCGCGCTGCTGCGCTCAAAATGGCCGGAGTTCAGGCGGGTGGAGGAGCACATCTATTTCTTCTCGGGCAAGACGCTCGCGGCCATGCTGGAGAATAACGGCTTCGAGGTCGTGCTGACGGAAGGGGCCGGGAGGATATTCGACATCCCCGGCATCATAAACGAACTGAAGATTTACAACCGGACCATATTCACGGCGCTGTCCCGCCTTAGCGCCGGGCTCGGACTCGCGCGCGTCCGGCTCTACGTAAAACCCGGCTACAAGACGGCCATGTACGCCCGGAAGGTCCGCGAAGCGTAAAAAGCGTCGGCCCTTATTTTTCCAGCACCTCTATATTCGCCCTGGGCACCGTGAGCTTGGTGCCGTCGGCCAGTTGTACTTCCAGCACGCGCACGTGACTCTCGCTGGCGCACTTGGTCAGCTCCGGCGGCAGAGACAGCACGGTGCCTATGATGCCGAAGTGGGGCTCGCGGATGATGCGCACGGGATCGCCAGGCTCTATCCAGCCCCGGCCCTCATCGCGCTTGCACTCCTTGACGTCCTTCGGGTAGCCCGGGACGATGATCTCGGGTCGCATAACGCCGGCGCGTATCTGCGTGGCGCCGCTTACGCTGGCGTTCTCGCCGTTGCGCGAGGCCAGAAGTTTGAAGGTGTACTCGGCCATCGGGATAAGGCCGAAGCCCTCGGTGACGATAAGAGTCAGGCCGATCTTTTCGGTGCCGGTCACGGCTACTCCTATGTCGTAGCCGAGAATCTGGCGCAGGTCGCGGTCGTGTATGCCGCCGACCACTATGGCGTGGACTCCGGCCTCGATGGCGCGCTTTATCGTAGCCAGGCCGGCGTGCTTGCCGCCTATGACGATCCTGCCTTTATGTTCGGCCTTGATGTGTTCCGGGGTCAGTTCCTCGTCCGGCGTCTCGACGGCCATCGCGATGGGGCCGTTGGTCTCGCCGCCTATGCCGAAGATGCCCTGGATGAAAGTGCCTTCGGTCTCCACGGTGACCCCGAAATCCGGATGGACCTCCACCACCTTGCCCTTTATGTAGGACTGCAGGGGTAGCACCTTCGGGGGCTCGCGCAGCAGCATCTGGCCCGTGAGCGGAGAGATGGTGTCGACCGTGCCGTTTATCGGTGATTCCACGGTGGTCTTGAACCACTTTATCAAGGGTTTGTTCTCGGCCATGACCTCGCCTTTCTTCACCGGGTCGCCCTCTTTCTTCAGCAGGAAAGGCGCTACTTCTTCCGGGGTCACCGAAAGCCGGTTGGCTATGTTCAGCGGGAAAACCTTGCCGGGCAGCTCGGTCTGGGCCACCACGTCGGTGGCGGCGACTTCCTGTCCTTCCGCTGCGAGGACCTTGCCGGGGATGGGCAGCACCCGCCGCTTGCGCAGCGCGGTGCAGGGCATGACTTTAAGTCCGGGGGTATATGCGTGAGCCATAATTTTCTCCTTGGTCGCCGGGCCGTCAGGCCGGGTACATCTCCATCGCCTTGTACCACTTGTTGAGTTCCGCTATCCTCTTGGCGTGCGCCTTGGGCAGCTCGAAAGGCCTGCCGCGGCCGTCGAGGACAAGGCCGACCTGGCCGCCCTCGCATTTCGCCTCCCGGGAATTGCCGGGACCGGCCCCGACGTCGAAACCCTTGGCCGGCTTAAGCACCAACTTCCCCTTGGTCTCGGCGAAGGGCAGGTGCAGCAACTCGCCGAAGCGCAGCGTCCCGGAGACCGGTTTGCCGCCCTCGGGGACCAACTCCCAGTCCAGGATGGCGGCCCCTTCCTTGGCGAAACCCCTGGGAGCGACGCAGGTACCGAGCCGGACCAGGCAGTCGTGGTAGAACACGTCCAGCGCCGCTTTCTCGCTGATCTGCGACAGCACGCCCAGGTGCGGCATCATGAAGATGGAGTCCACTGCGAACATCGTCACGCCCTCCGGCTGGTAGGCGTCGATCATCATCATCATGGACTGGGTGCGGCGGGGGGAATGGGCCAGGATGCCGCCGGAGCCTATGATGTAGTCGAGGTGCATCAGGCTGATGAGGCTCTGGCCGCTCGAGGTCTGGTCGAAGGCGTCGGAGATAGAGCGCTGCTGCTGCACGCCCTTGAGGCCCACGGCCAGGGACTTGTGCTGCTCGAAGGCCAGGCGCAGCGCCTCGCGGCTGACCGCGTGCTCCACCTGCAGCTCCTCCACGGTCTGGGGGATCGTCGTAGGGCGGATCATCTTGTTCTTCAGGCGGTTGCGCAGGTCCTGCTCGTCTATGTCGAAAGGCAGCCAGCGCAGCAGATTCGGCAGGCCGGCTTCGGCCATCACGTTGGAGATGGAGTAGCTCATGCCCAGGTTGGCGCTGACCGTGCGGTTGAATACACCGGTGAAGACGCTGAACACGTCCGTGGTGGCCCCGCCGATGTCTACCGCGAGCGCATTATAGCCGTTGGCCTTGGCGAATTTCTCGGTCATGGTGCCGACCGCCGCGGGCGTCGGCATGATGGGGGCGCCGACCATCTTCATTAATTTGGGATAACCGGGCGCCTGCTGCATGACATGTTCGAGGAAGATGTCGTGGATCTTGTGGCGGGCCGGCATCAGATTCTCGCGCTCCAGGACCGGGCGCAGGTTCTCGGTGACTATCAGCGCGGTCCTGTCGTCGAGGATCTCCTTGATCTGGGGCCGGGCCTTGTTGTTGCCGGCGTAGATTACCGGCAGCTTGTAGGAGGCGCCCAGGCGCGGCTTGGGGTCGGCGGCCTTGAGGAACTGCGCCAGCTCCACCACGTGGGTCACGGTTCCGCCGTCCGTGCCGCCCGAAAGCAGCATCATGTCGGGCCGCAGCTGGCGGATGCGCTCTATCTTTTCGTGGTCCGCGCGGCCGTCGTTGGAGGCCAGCACGTCCATGACTATGGCGCCGGCGCCGAGCGCGCAGCGCTGGGCGCTCTCGCCTGTCATGGCCTTGACGGCTCCGGCCACCATCATCTGCAGCCCGCCGCCCGCGGAGGAAGTGGAAACGTAAACGTCCGCGCCGGTGTTCCCGTCGGCGGGGGTGATTATCTTCTCGCCGTCGAGTATTTTCCGGCCGGAGAGTTCCTCCACCTCGGTTATCGCGTTGAGTACGCCCTTGGTGACGTCCTCGAAAGGGGCCTCCACGGTGGTCGGCGCCTCGCCGCGGAAGGTCTGGCGGTAGGTATCGCCTTTCTTCTCTATGAGTATGGCCTTGGTCGTAGTGCTGCCGCAATCGGTGGCGATTATTATCCGGGGTTCGTTATTTTCCATTTTTATCTCCGTTCTTGTCCTCGCCTTGCGGGGACTTCTCTCCGGCCGGGGGGGCTTCCGCCTCGAGCCTCTCGATAAGGTATGAGACCGCGTTGGGATTCTCGAGCATGTCCACTATTTTCTGCGCCTCCTCTTTCTTAAAGAGGATGGTTATGAATGGCATAAGGAAAACCAGTCCCTGGGAACCGATATTGTGGAGAGGCCGGCTGCTCTCTACGGCCAGGGCGGCCACCTGTCCAAGGGAGCGCTCCCTTATCCTAGCGGCCACTTTTTCCAGTTTGGCTTTCTCCTCTTCCGTGACCGGCTTATGGGAAGGCAGGCTGAAAGCGTTTTTCCAGAAAGAGTCTTTCACAAACCTCCAGCGTCAAGGCGCGTACTAATGTTAGAAAATAAAGCCCGTTCCCGCAACCCCCGCAAACAGCCGGGTGTATCCGGGCAAGCCTTGAAAAAAGGGGGGATATCGGCTACATTCTTTTGTGAAGGGGCCGGGCAGGGTCGACCCTCTTAAACCCGCCGCCGGAGGGATTTTTTATGAAAGTCAGGAACGAGGTGGTCAACTGGAAACTGGTGCTTATCCCGGTGGCCGTTCTGAGCGTGGCTTTCGCGGCCGGCACCAAGTTCTTCTTCGGGGACGGGAAGCCGGCGGAAAAGCCCGAGGCCGGGGCCGTCAACTTCGGGGCCCAGCAGGCCGGCGAACCCGAATCCCTGGCCGCCAGGAAGGCGTCGGCCTACCCGGAAACGCAGGGCTCCTCCCTGGACATCTTCCTAGCGGTCAACAAGGATTACGCTTCCGGCGCCGCAAAAAAACCTGACACCTACGACGCCAGGCTGGCCAAGGCCTCGCCGGGGTCCGCCGCCGACGAAGTGAGTCCCTACGATCAGTACGCCAGGGCCCAGACCGCCGAACTGGAAGCTCCCGCCGTGCCGGAACTGCCCGGCTCTCCGGCTCCCTGGATGAAGGGAGCGCCCGGGACCGGCACCACGAGCGACCCCGCCCTCTCCTTAAAGATCCCGGTGACCGCGTCCTCTCCGGAAAGCAGGAAAAAAGTCTCTGCCTTCCGCAATTCAGGCAGGGCGGGATTCTCTTCCGGAGGCGGCCGCCAGCCGATGGGCCGGGACAGGCCGGGCCTGGCCAGGAACGCCGGTTTCTCCCAGGGCTCCAACGCCCAGTTCTCCGCCAATACAGTCTCCAACTCGATGAACTCCTCCGGCGAGGGGGACGACGAGGGCGGGACCGGGCTTTACTCCGGCGGCGGCGCCGCTTCTTCCGGCGGCTCTTCCTCCCAGGCCGGGGATTCGGGAGGCGGGGCCAAGGGCGGCGGAGAACTTACTACGCATCAGAAAGAGAAGCCTTTCCCTTTCCTGGCCGTGTGGCCCAACAGCGTCGACTTCGGCGCCCTGAAACGCTACGAGACGGTGCACAGGCTTATCAAGGTGATGAACACCGGGACGGCCAACTTGAAAATAACCAGGGTGGACAACCTCGATCCCGACGCCCCCTTCTCGCTTGCGAATAACACCTGCAACAACAAAACCCTGAAGCCCGGCGACGGCTGCGAACTGACCGTGCGCTTCGCCCCGAAGGCCCTGAGAACCGACCCTTATATCTCAGGCTTCGAAGTAGAGACCGACGACTCGGACAATTCTTTCTACAACGGCCTGATAGAGGTGAAGGGCTCCTCCCGCTACGATTACTGGGCCTACATGCTGCACTATTACGGCCTGGTCGGGACTGTCAACCGGGCCTCGTTCGGCCAGATGAGCGCCGGTCAGTCCCTGACCCAGAACGTCTACGTAGTGAACACCACCGCGTATGAATGGCACGACACCCAGCTCGACAAGGCCGGCCTGCCGTCCGCCTACTCCGTAGTGTCAGAGAACTGCTCGGGCAAGAGGCTCGTGCCCTGGGAAAGGTGCGCCGTGACCCTTAAGTTCTCGCCGACCGACTCCAGTATGGGCGGCTACAACGCCAACTACGGGAAATACAACGCCTACCATACGCAGACGAAAGTCCGCAGGTTAGCCTCCGACCCGATATACCCGGAGGTCATAGAAAGCCTGAACTTCTCCAGGCCGGCCGCTTCGTTCAAGCTGGTCGCCACAAATCTGCACGCACTCGGCAGGGAGACCGTGCTAACCGTGCCGGTCCAGGGGGAAGCCACGGCCAGGTTCCCCCTGAAAGGGGCCCTGCGAACGGGCGTCTACTGGTTCTTCAGGACCAAGCCGGAATCCACGCGCACCTCCGTCCTGAACCCGGCAAGGACCAGTACGCTCCGGCAGCAGGAACTCTCTGTAAGGTAAAGCCGGACGCCCAAGGGTCCGTAAGCCCGTCGGATGTTGTAAACTCCGGCGGGCCTTTTTATTCGGCGAGGAAAACCAGCCTGGAGCCAGGGACCGCCCCGCAGGCGGCGGCGGCGCCGGAGGCTATCTCCAGCACATAGGCCCCGTAGCCCGCGGCGATGGCCACCTCCGAGTCCGGAACTCCCGGGCGGGAGCGCGGCACACCCGCCGCGACGGAGGTGATGCTCAGCGTTCCGTCCAAGAAGATAATATCCAGGTCCACCAGGGTGTTCTTCATCCAGAATACCCTTTCGGCGTTGGAAGGAAAAACGAAAAGCATGCCGGTCCCCGCCGGCAGTTCGGGCCTGTTCATGAGGCCCCTGGCGTGTTCCTCCGGGGTGAGGGCCAGTTCCACCTTCGTCTTTTCCCCGCAGGGGAGCAGCACGCTCTTTATCTCCTGAGACGAGCCCGCGCCGCGCGGGGAGCCCGGCGGCCCTCCGCCGCAGGCGGCCAGTGACAGGAGCAGGAGCAGGGGGAGAGCCCGGCTCACGGAGGAGTCTCCCCGCCCGCGGCCGTATCGCTGGAGGAGGAGACCTCCTCCTCCGGGGGAAGCGCCGCCTCGGCGGAGTCCAGGCGACGTTTTACCGCCGCGGCGCGGCGCCAGTAGTGGGGAAGGTCCAGCCCGTAGACCCGGAAAACGCCGGCCAGGCCTCCGGTTTTACCGTAAAGACCGGCGGCCTCCCGAAGAGGAATACCGCGCTCCAGCGCCAGTTCGGACAGCGCCATTATCTCCTGCCGGTGAAAACCCCTTTCCCCGAGCGAGAGGATCTCCTTTACCGGCTCGCTGCCTGCGAAAAGCGCGTAGCAGGAGGCCGTTCCCAGCTCCACTGCGTAAAGGCCGGCGAAGCGCCGGAGATGGTTCTCGGGAGTGACTTCTCCCTCATCCCGGACGAGGCCGCCCGGGCTTACTTCCGCGCCCATATAGACCTGTGCCGCCGCCGGCGCCGCGGAAAGCGGGGCGGCAAGAAGGGCCGCTAGGATCGTCTTTCTCACTGGCGGCGCCGTCAGATGGAGGTGGTCACCAGGGTTTCGGTGGTGAGAACTCCCGGAATAGGCCTTATCTCCTGCACAACGGTGTTGGAAAGAGCCGGGAGATCGTCGGTTTCCATGTCGAGGACCAGGTCCCAGCGGCCGAAAACCGCGGACATGTGGACCACGCTCTTTAACGCCTTCAGCCTGGAGAGGGCCTGCTTCTCCTTGCCGGGCATGAGCTTAACCAATACAAGGCCTGTAACCATATGTTTTCTCCTGTAACTCCTGAAGGGGCGGCGCCCCTCGACAGATTATATCACCGAAAAGCCGCGCCGCGAAAGGCCCTCGGGAGTCCGGCGCCGATTATTCTATAATGGAGGTTCCTCAGATTATGAAAGCCTTGCTGCAAAGAGTGTTGGAAGCCTCCGTCACGGTGGACGGGGCCGAAATCTCCGCCATAGGCCCCGGCCTGCTCGTGCTGCTGGGCGTAGGCCGCGAAGACACCGCGGACGAAGCCGCCGCCCTGGCCGCCAGGACGGCCTCGCTTCGGATATTTTCCAACGCGGAAGGGAAGTTCGACCTTTCCCTGCTGGAGGCGGGAGGAGAGGCGCTGGTGGTATCGCAGTTCACGCTCTACGGCGACCCCTCCAGGGGCAGGCGGCCTGATTTCGCGGCGGCGGCCAGACCCGACAAGGCCGAGGCCCTTTACCTGGATTTCGCCGACGCGCTGCGGTCGAGGGGGGCCACGGTAAAGACCGGCGTGTTCGGGGCTGACATGAAAGTGGCTCTCGTCAACGACGGACCCGTAACTATCCTGCTGGATACGGACCGGCCTTGAACATCCGGAGGCGCGCATAGACTTCAGCGTGGACCGGCGGCTACACGCCTGGGCTTTTGCTCCGGTGAGGGCACGCCTCCTCCGGCTGTCTCCTTATGGGACGATGGAAAGGCAGGCTCCCTCCAGGGACACGCGGCGAGGAACATGGGGAACTTTTTCCCCCGAGCGAGAGAGGGAACCGGCACTGCCGGACGGGCATGAATGTCCGAGGTGCGGGCCCGCAGTGCAGGCCCGCACGACCGCAGGCGGTTCCATGCGTAAGCCGGAATCGCCGAGGTGGGGCCGCGCAAGCCCGCTATGCGGGCTATGCGTGGCCGAGGCGCTATGCGCCCGGACCGAGTTCGTGCCAGGCCGAACGAGCGAATGCTGAGCCCGGAAAAAGCGAACCGTGACTAGCGCGTGTCCCCGGGGGGAGTCTGGCGCCGTGTTTTTCGCAGCAAACCGCCGCCATGCCCCCGGCATAGTTCTCCTTTTTTGCTAATATTGACTCCCGAATGAAGCTGCCGAGAGTAAAACTGTCCAGCGCGCCGGCCGGCCCCAACGCCTTCCGCCGCATGATCGAGGCCGCCGACCGCGAACTGCGCCCCGGCGGCCTGGCCGCCGTCTACGACCGCAACGGCCAGCCCTACGGCGTGGGCCTCTTCAACCCGCGCAGCCAGATAGCACTGCGCATCTTCACCCGCGACAACCCCGAGACTTTCGACCTCGACGCCTGGCTGGCCGCGCGCGTGGGCCGGGCAGTGCAATTCCGCCGCGAAGTGCTGCGGCTCCCCGCGACCACCGACGCGTACCGCATGGTGCACGACTACGGAGACGGCCTGCCCGGCCTGACCGCCGACATCTACGGCGGCCACATCGTACTGGAGTTCTATTCCGTCGGCATGTACAAGATGTCCGCCTCCATCGAAAAAGCCTTTCGCCTCCATTACCCGGACGCCGTCTTCCATCACCGCGCCACCTCCTTCACCCAGGAGATGGAGGGCTTCGAGCTGCAGCCCGGGGCCGCGCGCCCGCGGGTGCGCGTAAAGGAGAACGGCGTCCTCTTCGAAGTGACCCCCTCGGGCGGCTACAAGACCGGCTTCTTCTGCGACCAGCGCGAGAACCGCCTGCTGGCCGCCTCCCTCGCCGGGGGGAGGAGCGTGGTGGACCTCTGCGCCTATACCGGCGGCTTCGGCATATACGCCGCCAAACTGGGCGGCGCCAAAGACGCTACCTGCGTCGAGCTCGACCCCGAGGCCTCGGCCCAGTGCAAGCGCAACGCCAATATCAACAAGGTCAAAGTGGACGCGGTCTGCGTCGATGCCTTCGCCTACCTGCGCCAGATGCAGGCCAACAAAAGGAAGTTCGGCCTGGTGGTACTCGATCCCTACAAGGTGGTCTCTTCCCGCGAGGAGAAGGAGAAGGGGCTCTACAAGTACAAGGATTTCAACCGCCTCGCCATGGCGCTGGCCGAAGAGGGAGCGGTGTTCGTCACCTGCTCGTGCAGCGGCATGGTCTCCATGCAGGAGTTCTCGCAGGTGGTGCGCGCGGCCGCCGCCTCCTCGGGCAAGCGGATCCAGATCTTCAAGAAGACCGGCGCGGGCTCCGACCATCCCGTCGCGGCCGACTACCCCGAGGGGGAATATCTCAAGGCCGTCTGGGCCAGGGTATATTGAAGGGCGAACGATGAAAAGGGCCTGCCGCATACTCTGCGTCGACGACGAGGATTTCAACCTGGACCTGCTGGAGAGCCTGCTGGTCCCCAACGGCTTCGAAACCTTCACCGCCCAGGACGGCAAGCGGGCGATGGAGATCATAGGCCGGAAGAACATCGACCTGGTCCTCCTGGACATCAACATGCCGATAATGAACGGCCACGAGGTCTGCCGCGCGCTAAAATCCAATCCCGAGACCAGCCATATCCCGGTCATCATGATCACCTCGCTCGACTCGAAAGAGAACAAGATGAAGGGCATGGAGGCCGGCGCCGAGGAATTCCTGACCAAGCCGATAGACCTGCCCGAGCTGCTGCTGCGCGTCAAGAACATCCTGCGAGCCACCGAGTTCGAGGACGCCTTCAACTACCTAATACACGCGCTGGCGCGCGCCGCCGAGGCCAACGACGTGGACACCGGCAACCATATCCTGCGCGTCGGCGAGTTCGCCGCGCTGCTGGCCCGCGAGCTGTGCCAGTCGGAGAAGTTCATCGAGGACATACGCGCGCAGGCCACGCTGCACGACGTGGGCAAGGTGCACATCCCCAGCCACATACTCAAGAAGCCGGGAAAGCTCGACGACGCGGAGATGGAGGAGATGCGCAAGCATCCCGCCTTCGGCGCCATGATAATAGGAGACCATCCGCACCTGGAGATGGGCAGGCGGATAGCCCTCTGCCACCACGAGCGCTGGGACGGCAGCGGCTACCCGGCCGGCATAAAGGGCGAGGCGATACCGCTGGAGGCGCGTATTTCCTCCGTGGCCGACTGCTACGACGCGCTGCGCGCCTCTCGCGTCTACAAGCCCAACTACGACCACGCCGGCGCCGTGAAGACGCTGCTGGAAGGCGACGGCCGCATGATGCCGGCGCATTTCGACCCCAGGGTGCTGGAGGCTTTCTCCCGCCTGGCCCCTCATTTCGAGACCCTCTACGACAAAATGAAGGACCCCGCTTAAAAGCGGGGCCCTTTTCCGCGGAAGCCGCGCCCGGGCCGCGGCTTTCTTTTTAAACGGCAGCCCTGGCCCTGCCGCGCAGCCACTTATCCGCTTCCACCACCAGTATAATCGTGGAGGCGGTGAGTATTATCCTTACCCACTGCGCCTTGGTCAGGGCCGTGGTCTGGAACAGGTTCTGCATATTAGGCTCGTAGATGACCAGTATCTGCGCCGCCAGCGCGGCCAGCATGCTGAGGACTAGGATCGGGTTGGAGAGCGGGTTTATCCTGAAGATGGAGCGGGTCTCGGACCGGGAGTTCCAGAGCTGGAAGAACTGGAAGAAGACCATGGTGGTCATGGCCACCGTGCGGCATTGTTCGACCGTCAGGCCCTCAGCCAGCGCCAGCTGGAAGTTATAGAGCACGCCGAGGGCTATGACCGTGCCAACTATGAGAGTTCTCTCCACCATCATCCTGGAGAGGATGCCCTCTTTCGGGTCGTTCGGCGGCCTGGTATAGACCGACGGTTCCGCGGGCTCGAAGGCCAGCGTCACATCTTTCAGGCTGTTGGTGGCCACGTTTATCCAGAGCAGCTGTATGGCGGTGTAGGGCAGCGGCAGGCCCGCGAACATCGTCACGAAGATGGAGAGCACCGCCGAAAGGCCCGTAGGTATCAGGAAGAACACGGCCTTGCGGATATTGTCGAAGACGACGCGGCCTTCCACCACGGCGTTGTAGATGCTGGCGAAGTTATCGTCGGTCACTATCATATCCGCCGCTTCCTTGGCCACGTCGGTGCCGGTGATCCCCATCGCCGCGCCGATATGGGCCGCTTTCAGCGCCGGGGCGTCGTTGACGCCGTCCCCGGTCACGGCGACTATCTCGCCGCGCTTCATAAGCTGGCTGACGATCCGGAGCTTGTGCTCCGGCGCGACCCTGGCGTAGATGGACACGTCCTTTACGGCGTCGTAAAGAGCCTCGTCGGTCATCGTGGACAACTCGCGTCCGGTGATTACCCGGGTGGAGTCCCCGCCTATACCCAGTTCCCGGCCTATCGCCTGCGCCGTAACCGCGTGGTCGCCGGTTATCATGACGGGACGTATGCCGGCCTTGCGGCAGTTGGCTATCGCTTCGACCGCCTCGGGCCTGGGGGGATCTATCATCCCCTGCAGACCGGTGAATTCCAGCCCTTTGAGATCCTCCCGCCTTAATTCCGCGCCTTCCGGCAGGGACTTCTGGGCGGTCATCAGCACGCGCATCCCGGAGGACGCTAGATTCTCGGCCGCCTCCATGGCGTCGAGCCTCTCCTCCGCGGACATCGAGCACATATCGGCGACGAATTCCGGCGCGCCCTTCACGAAGAGGAGGCTGCCGGAGCCGGAGCGGTGCAGCGTCGCCATGTAGCCGTGTTCGGATTCGAAGGGCAGTATCCCGGTCTGCGGGTAAGCCTTCTTTTCTTCCTCCGGCTTCAGGCCGCCCTTGGCGGCGGCCACTATCAGCGCGGCCTCCGTAGGATCGCCCGTGACCTTCCAGGCCTCTCCTTCGCGGTATACCGACGACTCGTTGCAGAGCAGGCCGGCGCGCAGCGTTCTCTCCAGTTTTTCCCGGCAGCCGCCCTCGCAGTGCTCCCTGCCGCAGAAGATCTTCCCCTCTGGCGAATAGCCGGTGCCGGACGCCTGGTAAAGCTCCGCGCCGGCGTAAATGGTCTTCACCGTCATCTCGTTGCGGGTCAGCGTGCCGGTCTTGTCCGAGCAGATGACCGTAGTGCTGCCCAGCGTCTCCACGGCCGGCAGCTTTCTTATTATCGCGCCGCGCTTAGCCATCCGGGTCACTCCGATGGCCATGGCGATTGTGACCACTATCGGCAGGCCCTCGGGGATGGCGGCCACTATGATGGCGATGACCGTCATCAGCATGGTCGCAAGCGATTCGCCGCGGGCCACGCCCAGTATCAGTATGACGATGCCTACGCCTAGGAGGGCCAGGCCCAGCACCCGGGAGAAGCGCTCGAACTTCTCCTGCAGGGGGGTCACAGCCGAGACCGTGTCCTGCATCAGCCCGGCGATGGAGCCTATCTCGGTGGCCGTGCCGGTGCCGGTGACCACGGCCCTGGCCCGGCCCGAGACGACGGAGGTGCCCATGTAGAGCATATTCAGCCTGTCGCCTATCTGCGCCTTCTCCTCCGGCCTGGCGCCGGCGTCCTTGGAGGCGGCCACCGATTCGCCGGTGAGCATAGCCTCGTCCACCCTGAGGCTGTTGGACTCCAGCAGCCTGGCGTCGGCCGGCACCTTGTCGCCGGAAGCCAGCAGTATGATGTCCCCCGGCACCAGGGAGGTCGCCTTTACGGAGGATTCCGCGCCCTCGCGCACTACGCGCGCGGAGGAAACCATCATCCTTTTCAGGGCACGCACGGATTGCTCGGCCTTGTATTCCTGGTAGAAGCCTATTACGGCGTTGATCATGACGATAAAGGCGATGACCGCGGCGTCTGAAACTTCGCCCATGAAGAGGCTGAGCAGCGCCGCGCCCAGCAGTATCCAGTTGAGCGGACTGCCAAACTGCGACAGGAAGATCTTCAGCGGGCCGGCGCCCTTCTTCTCCGGCAGGACGTTGGGGCCGTACCCGGCCAGGCGCTTCTGGGCCTCGGCGGCCGACAGCCCGGAGGGAGAAGAACCCAGTGAGGCCAGGGTCTCTTCCGCGGTGACAAGGTGCCAGTCTTTTTTCATAAGTTTCTCCTCAGAAGCAGTGCATTCCGATATTCCAGTCGTACATTTTAACATACTCCGCCGCCTTTGATATAATTGCCGGCTATGAAAGCCCATTTCAAAGACATCTACTCCAGCCTTGCCCATACGGCCTCGCAGGAGCCCGAGAACACGGCCTTTATAACAGGCGACAAGCGCACCACCTACCACGAACTGCTCTACTCCACCGACCGCGCCGCGGACATGTTCTGGCAGCTGGGCGTGCGCAAGGGCGACCGCGTCGCCATAGCCCTGCGTAACTCGGTGGAATTCATAGTCTCCTATTACGCCCTCGCCAAGCTCGGGGCGGTGGCGGTGCCGATAAACTTCATGGTCTCAAAGGAAGAGGAGCTGTTCTTCATCCTGGACAACTCCCGCGCGAAAGGCGTGGTCACGGAAAAAGAGTTCGCCAGAAACTACCTGCGCGTCAGGCCCCGCCTGCCGGAGTTGAGGTTCCTCCTCTCCGCAGACTTCACCGGACTCGACGGGGTGGACGACTTCTGGCGGACCCTCAAGAAGGCCCACTACCATCCGCAGACCCAGAAGCCCTGGGCTGACGAGCACGACGTCGTCTCGATACTCTACACCTCCGGCACCACCGGCAATCCGAAAGGCGTGCTGCTCTCGCACCACAACCAGCTGGAGAACGCCAGGGCGGCGATAGACGGGCTCAAACCTGTGCGCAAGGACGTCTTCATCTGCCTGCTGCCCATGTTCCACACCTTCGCCTGGACCGGCAACGTGGTTACCCCTCTGCTAATCGGAGCCAAGACGCTCATCGTCAGGAGCCTGACGCCGCCCAAGCCCTGGCTGCAGGCCATGGGCCGCGAGGGCGTGACCATAATGATAGCCGTGCCGCAGATCTACGGCGTGCTGGCCAAGGAAGCGAAAGGCCTCAAGAAATTCTTCCTCAAGTACTGGGCCTTCCGCCGGATGCGCTACTGCCTCTCGGGAGCCGCGCCGCTGACTCACAGCGTGAAGAACCTTTTCGAAGAGGCCTTCGGCTTTCCGATACTCGAGGGCTACGGCCTGACAGAGACCAGCCCCGTCGTCTCCCTCAACCTCCCCGAGGCCCGCAAGCACGGCTCGGTAGGCCGCCCTATATCGGGGGTGAAAGTCAAAATAATAGACGAGCAGGGCCGTGATCTCTCCCACGGAGAGGAGGGGGAGATCTGCGTGCACGGCCCCAACGTGACGCGCGGCTACCACGCCGACGAGGACGCGACCAAAGCGCTGTTCACCGAGGACGGCTGGCTGCGCACCGGCGACATCGGCGTGGTGGACCAAGAAGGCTACATCTTCATCCGCGACCGCAAGAAAGATATGATTATAGTAAAGGGTCTCAAGGTGTTCCCCGCGCAGGTGGAGCAGGTCATCTGCCACCATCCCAAGGTGCAGGAGGCCGCGGTCATAGGCATCCCCGACGAGTTCGGCAACGAGACCATCAAGTGCTTCTGCGTGGTCAGGCAGGGCGAGACCATGGAGCGGAGCGAACTGAACCAGTACATGAAGGCCAACCTCGACGGCTACAAGCGCCCCCGCGACGTGGAGTTCGTCGAGTCCCTACCCAAGAACAGCCTTCAGAAGGTGCTGAAACGCGAGCTGCTGCGCCTGGAGCTCGAAAAGCGCCTCAAGACCAAACTCTCGTGAGACAGAATCCAGCCGCCGGGGTCGTGGAAATATTCGGCCCCTCCTACCTGGTGGGCGGCGCGCCGCGGGACCTCCTGCTGCGCCGCCCGGTCAAAGACCTCGATTTCGCCGTTCCTCCGTCGCCGCACTTCCACGCGCGGGCCTCGGCACTTGCCAGGCTGCTCGGCGCGGCGGTCTTCCCTCTCGACGAAGAACGCTCTGTCTACCGCCTCTCCCCCCGCGGCGCGCAAGGCGCGCAGATAGACCTGGCGCCGATGGAGGGCGGATCCATACTGACCGACCTCGGCCGCCGCGACTTCACCGTCAACGCCATGGCCGCCCCGGCCTGGAAGGTCCGGGCCCGCTGGACCGGCGGGGCCTTCGCCGTGACCGGGGTGAAGCCGGACTCGCTCATCGATCCTTTCTCGGGCCTCAAGGACCTGCGGGACCGCCGCCTCCGCCTGACCTCCGTCTCGGCCATCAAGGACGACCCGCTGCGCATGCTGCGCGCCTTCCGCTTCGCCGCCGAGCTCGGCTTCGCGCCGGACAGGGAACTGCTGGCCGAGGTCGCCGCCCGGGCGCCCATGATAAAGTCGGCGGCTGCGGAGCGGATACACGAAGAACTTTCGCGCATTTTCGCCACGCCGGTCTCCGCCGACACGCTGCGCGCCACGCACAGGGCCGGCCTGCTGCTTGAGATCTTCCCGGAACTGGCTCCGCAGCTCAAATGCGCGGAAGTCTACTACGGAAAGGGCGGGGTACTGAAGCACACATTCAACGTGGTAGAGAGGATGGACTATCTCCTCTCCCGCCTGGGCACGGCCATCGCGGGGGGCAAAGAGATAGCGGCAACCGGCCCGCCGACGCGCGCCCTCAAGACGGCCGCCCTGCTCCACGACATAGCCAAGCCCGCCCGCGCCAAGGTGGTGGGCGACCGCCTGCGCTTCTTCGGCCACGAGGAGCACGGGGCCGGCATGGCGGAAAAGGTCATGGAACGCCTGCGTTTCTCCCGCGCCGATATCCGGCTGGTCTCGGCGGTTACGGCCCAGCACCTCCGGGTGGGCAACCTGGCGCATAACGACGAGATCTCCGACCGCGCTGTATACCGTTTTTTCCGGGAGACGGGGGAATATTCGCTGCCGCTGCTGCTGCTGTCGTGGGCCGACCATTCCAGCTATGTCCGGCCGGCCGACCTGCTCCGCTCCCTGCCGCAGACAAAAAAGCCGCCCTTCCGCATACCTCCCCGGGGCCTGCCGCGCACCGGGCTGAAGAAGACCCTGCGCTTCCTGCAAACCGTCAACATGCTGTTGAGGACCTACCTGTCCAGGGGAATCGCCAGGCGCACCGACCGCCTGCTCAACGGCATCGAGGTAATGAAAGCGGCCGGCGTTCCGGAGGGACCGGAGATAGGCCGCCTGCTGGACCAGGTAAACCTGCTGCATTTCGAAGGCCGCCTGAAGACGAAAAAAGAAGCCCTCGACTGGCTCCGCGGGCGCCGCAAGTGACGCTACGCCGTACCCTTCCCTAAAGACCTAATACACCCTGGGCCCTTTGAGCGCCCGGCCGGGGGAAATATGGCCCGTGAAAGCCCGCCTCCGGCCGGTTACACTATATGCGCCGGGGTTTTCCGCAAACGGAGGCGTGAGATGAAAGCAAAAGGCACCAAAATACTACTGGCCGTCGCGGCGTCCTTCATTTTCTCTTGGGCGCCCGCCTCGGCAGGCGGAACCGCCTCCGGTGAAACCCAGGACATCACCGGAGTCCCGGCCGCGGATACGGCCGGGCTCAAGGACATCCTTTTCAAACTGGTCCGCCAGGACGAAATACTCGACGAGGCCATCGAGACTCTGGAGGGGGCCAACGGCCCCGTGACCGTGAAGGGACTCGACGGCATAAAGAAGACCCTTGGCGTGGTGCGCAAGAACCTCGACCATATCTCCTGGCTCAACAAGGAACATTTTGCCGGGGTACAGCCCGGTTCAGAGACCGAAAAATACACCCGCACCATACTCAGTTATAGCGACAAGATAAGCCGCAAGTCGGCCCGCATAAGCGCCATAGCCTCGCGCGCCTCTGCCGCCGGCAAAAAGTCCGCCCTGCGCGACGCCCCCTCATCGACAAAGTCCGCCGGGGCCGCCAAGTCCAAAAGCGTGAAGCAGATACTGGCCGAGAAGGACGCCTGGAACGGGATTTCCGCCGAGACCAGAAAACTGAAAGGCTCATCCAGCAAGCTCAAGGCGACAAGCCGCTGGCTGCACGTGGCTTCCAGATAAGCCGGCGCCGCGCCAGGAAGAAAAGCCCGCCCCCGGCGGGCTTTTTTTTGTAGAATTTATCCATTATGGCTCTGAAGATAGAAAGGCTGGTGGAAACCATTCTCAGGGAGATCGGGGAGGACCCGGGCCGCGAAGGCCTTAAAAGGACCCCGGCCCGGGTGGCTAGGGCCCTGGAAGAAATGACCTCCGGCTACCGCGCCGACATCGACGCCATCTTCAACGGCGCCTTCTTCAGAGTCCCCTACCGCGAGATGGTGCTGGTCAAGGACATCGCCTTCCATTCCATGTGCGAGCACCACATGCTCCCTTTCACCGGCAAGGCCCATGTCGCCTATATACCGGACCGCACGATAGTCGGGCTTTCCAAGATACCCCGGCTGGTGGACGCTTTCGCCAGGCGCCTGCAGATACAGGAGCGCCTTACCACACAGATAGCCGAGACACTGGAGCGAAAGCTCAAACCCAAGGGCGTCGGCGTGATAATCGAAGCTAGGCACATGTGCATGACCATGCGGGGGGCGAAGAACGAGACCTCGCGGGCGGTGACTAGTTCGCTGCTGGGCTGCTTCGGGACCGACCCCAAGGTAAGGCAGGAATTCCTGGCGCTGGCCGGGCGGGCGGCATAGCGCCCGGCGCCCGGTACGGCAGTGCCGCTGCTCCGGCCGCAGCGGGCGTTTTGAACCGTAATTACTTTTTACTATAATGTTCTGGCGGTCGTATGCGGGCGTAGTTCAATGGTAGAACGAGTGCTTCCCAAGCATTAGACGTGGGTTCGATTCCCATCGCCCGCTCGCCGCTGTCGCACAAACGCGCTATGGTTTTCTGGAGGAAGATGGACAGGTTCATCGTGGTTGCGGCGAGCGGGCGATTGGGAATCCTCCTGATAACAGAAGTTCGCTGACGCTCGCGGTCGCCCGCTTTTAGCCGCCGCGAAGATTTTTGGAGTGTAAGGGTATTATTTTCTGCCTGCCAGACTGACCAACAGCAAATCTTTCTGGGTCTTTGCGGCCCTGGCGAGCCTGCTTATATTCGGCGCCGCCGCCCTGGCCCTCTACGACCGGGTGAGCCTCTACTTGAGCGAGGACACCGTAAGCGTTTCCCCGAAACCTGTGCCCTTGCCCGATTTCGAAGAGCCGGAGGAAAAATCCGCGGCCGCCAAGGTTTCGGAACAGAAACCGGCGCCGGCATCGGCGGGGGACGCCATGCGGCATGGTGTCGCGGCACCGCTCGCCGCAGACAACCTCCGGGCCTCCGCGGCCAGGCCCAAGGCCGTCAAAACCGTCTTCGAGTACAAGGGCCCCGGCAAAACCGTGACCATAGCCGGCAGTTTCAGCGTCTGGCGCGAGATCAAGATGTCTAGGAAGGACGGGGCTTGGCGGGCGGAGGTCTATATCCTGCCCGGCTCCTACACCTACCATTTCACCGTGGACGGCAAAAAAACAGCCGACCCGGGCAAGCCAAAAGCCCCCACGGGAGACTCCATAGTGAGCGTTGAGTAGGGGCCAAAGTTTAAAAAATCGTTAACAATCTCGTAACAGGCTTTCGATAGACTATCTCCGGACGCGGCTATATGAAATTCAGGAAAACCCTGGCCATCACACTGCTGGCCCCGGCCTTTCTGGCCGGGGGGGCTTTCTCTCTCAATACGCCCCGGCACAACCACGCGGCGACCCTGCTTCCGGACGGCAATATACTCGTGACCGGGGGACGGACCGGCACCAACACCGCTACCGACGCCGTCGAGATGTACAACATGTCGGCCAACACCTGGCAGGACTGGACGGGGGGCTTGGTAACGGAGCGCTCCTCCCATACCGCCACGCTGATGTCCGACGGGCGGGTACTGATAGCGGGAGGTTTCGGCACCGCCGGCACGCCCCTGAACACGCTGGAGATCTGCGACACCAGATCTTTCACCTGCGCCGCGCCGGTCTTCGGCGATACCACCATGCTCACCGCCAGGGGCGGCCATACTGCCACGCTGCTCACGGCCGGAGCCAATGCCGGCAGGGTCCTGATCTGCGGCGGCCAGACCGGCGCGACCGCCGCGACCGCCAACTGCGAGATCTTCGACCCGGTGCTGCAGACACGCACGCCGGCGCCGACCATGCCCAGCGCGCGCACCGGCCACGTGGCCACGCTTCTGCATTCCGGCCGCGTCTTCATCAGCGGCGGCCGGCAGCGCAACCAGGCCGACACCGCCTGGATCTACGCGGCGCAGAACGAGATTTACGACCCGGCCTCGGGATCCTGGATGCCTGGCGCCTCGCTGCTGCAGGGCCGCACCGACCACACCGCCACGGTGCTCAACAACGGCATCATAATGATAACCGGCGGCTACAACGCCTCCAACAGGCTGCGCTGCATGGCGGACCCGGACAGCCTGGAGGAGGACTGCTGGCATATCAAGCACTATGCCTTGGGCGCGAGCGACCAGAATCCCGGCAGCCACGGCTACCTGGACGGCGCCGAGTTCTTCGACCAGAACGGCGCGGCGGTAACGCTGATGGAAACGAGTTTCAACCTGATGCCCTACCGCGTCGCCCGCCACTCGGCCCTGCTGGAGACGGACGGCCGCTGGCGCGCCCACCGCGGCTACGGCAATATATACCCCACATTCTTCGACGATTCCCCCGACCTGGCCAATACCGGGACGATCGTGCGCCTGGCCACCGTGGCGGGCAGTTCCACCACGGCCACCGTGAGGGCCAACAGCACCGTGAATCTGCCGCTGACATTCGACCTAGTCAGGCCGGTCTCGGGCCGCCTTGTCGACGCGGACGCCTTTCTTTCGGGGCCCCCGCCGGGAACCGCTTCGATATCCGTCGGCGGCGCCAATATCACCATCCCCGTGGCCACCGCCACCGCGGCCGGAGATGCCGTCGGAAAGTTGCTGGGCGAAAACTACGATCCCGGGGATTTCGATTCCGTGGTCTCGCTGGTCTCGCCTACGGGCACCGCGACCTTCGACCCGGTCACGGCCGAACTGGACAATCCCAACACCTCGTCTTCGGACTTCACCGGGGCCGAGATAGAACCAGGCGAGCAGGGGGACGTGACGGCCGCCGACCTCCGGATATACGTGCGCTTCAAGCTTTCCGACGTTTACCGCTCGCGCATCGACGGGGCGGCTACCATAGAAACCGCGACCATAGTAGCGGAGAGTTCTTACAGTATAACCCTCGACGGCGGTGTCGCGCCTTTCAACCTGACGGCCTCGGCCTGCGACAGCTTCAACGACGAATGCACCTTCCAGGGCTGGCTCAATTTCGGCAATGTCACTGGCTTCCTCTCCAACCTCACGCCAGGCACCACTATCTTCGCCCCCACCGCGCCCACATGGGCCCGGTCCCCGCTGGACGTGGGATTCAGGACGATAGAGGCCACGGTCAGGATAGAGTACACGGCCGACGAGGTGCACCTCCTCGACAAGAGCGCGACGTACAACATGACGCGGTCCACCATGGTCGTAAGGGGCATGATCTTCTCCAACCACCTGGCCTATATGCCCGCCGACAACGAATGGTCGGACCTCTCCGACGACGAAGCCACCGGCCTGCACTCCGTGCCGTCCTTCGACCACACCGCGACCTATACGCCGGCGGGAGATACCTTCATACTGGGCGGCCGCAACTGCGAGGCCGCGCCCATGACCTGCGGCAACCTAAACTTCACTCCCAACCTGGTGGATTTCGCGCTCATCCCGGCCATCGAAGGAGACTGGCCCGCGGGGCCGCCGCTCAATTCCCCCAGGGCTTTCCACACCAGCACGCTGCTGCCCGACGGCGCCATACTGACCTGCGGCGGCACGAACGGCGCCAACCCGCTGGCCACCTGCGAACTCCTTAATCCGGACACCAACACATGGCAGACCACGGGCGGCATGAACTCCCCCAGGTCCAATCACACGGCCACGCTGCTCCCCAACGGCAACGTACTGGCGGCCGGAGGGACTACGCCGGGCGGGCAGTCCGTGGCCTCGGCCGAGATCTACTACCCCGAAACCCGGACTTGGGTGCCGACCGGCGCCATGGTCAATCCCCGCCAGCTCCACACGGCCACGGTGATGCCGGACGGTAATGTCCTGGTCACCGGCGGCTCCTCGACCAATCAGTACTCGGCCTCCGCCGAGGTCTATATCACCTCCGCCGCCCACTGGGTGTCGGGGGGGAACCTGCTCACAGGCCGCCAGCAGCACACCGCGACCCTCCTCAAGAACGGCCTGGTGCTTGTGGCCGGCGGCATAAACTCCTTCGGGGCGATCTCGGCCGCCGAACTATACAACTACCAGACCAGGACCTCGGCGGCGACCGCGCCCATGGCCAACGCCCGCTACGACCACACCGCGACCCTGCTGCGCGACGGCAGGGTGCTGGTGGCCGGCGGCTCGGTCGACTCCCTGCAGAGCTCCCGTTCGTGCGAGATCTTCTCGGGGGCGGTCTGGGCTCCAACTGGCAGTCTTAACTACAACAGGGCCAGGCACCGCACGGTTCTGCTGCCCAACGGCAAGGTGATGCTCACTGGCGGAGAGATTTCCGGCGTGGTTCAGAACAAACCGGAAGGCTTCGATCCCGACCTTTCCGCCTGGTCAGAGCAGGGAGCGGCCTCCTCCCGGTCCCGCCACACCTCGGTGCTGACCCGCGACAACAGAGTGATAAATATCGGCGGCTGGAACGGCGGCCAGTACCTCGACACCACTGAGTACGCCGACTTCAATATGTCGCCAGATTCAAAGGGCCTCCTGGCCGGCACCACGCGCCAGCCGCGGATATCCGACGGAACGGAGATGTTCGACAACAACTGGCGGGTCACGCTCCTCAGCGACACCTCAAACTTCCACGGTATAACGGAGGCCGCCGGCGGAGGAGCCGGGGCCATGACCTCCTCCCATTCCAACCCCCGGGTCTACATGCAGCAGATAGACAACCCCAGCGGCTTCATGATAGACCTCTCCACGCGCATCTACTCGCATTACGGCGGCCCCAACACGGACTGGAGCAGGACGCTTTCCTCCATAACCGTGATAGCGCCGGCGCTGTCCAACGAGATGCCCCGCGGCTGGTACCAGATGCGGGTGGCGGCCAACGGCGTCTTCTCGGAAGGCTTCACCGTTCAGGTCTCTACCCCGCGGCCCACCGGCGCGCCTTCCGCGCCCACGGCCTTCGTACAGGGAACCAGCTCGATCACCTGGACCTGGAACAGGGGGACGGTTCCGGCGGACGGGGGCGACGGTTTCGCGGTTTACTCGGCCACCAATAACGTCTTCATTACTACCATCTCTTTCGCCAACACGGGGGACGTGTCCCATACCCAGACGGGCATCGCCCCGAACACGCCGGTCTCCATCATGGTGGCGGCCTATAACCAGGGCGGCTACGGCGAGTTGACAAAGTCGGCCACCTATCACACCCTGGCCGCCGTGCCCGCGAACCTGACCATAACCGCCGTCAGTTTTGAGACCGTCACGCTCGCTTGGCAGGCGAACGGCAACACCCCCATAACCCGCTACGAGCTCAGCATGGCCCGGGAGAGTCCCGATTTCTCCATCAACGTATCCACGCCGGTCGGCTTCGACGACGACTTCACCTCCACCACCTATACCGTCACCGCCATAGCGCCCAACGCCCTTTACTATTTCCGGGTAAGGGCCCGCAACGGCGACGGGGTAGTGACGGTTTCCACCCCTTCCGCCCCGCCTTACGTCTCCACGGTAACCGTGGCGCAGATCCAGAACCTGCAGGGCACCCCGCTCAGCGGCCACGAGATAAGCTGGTCCTGGATGCAGTCGGTGGGAGCCGACTATTACGAGCTTTACGATATAACCTCAGGCACTGACAGCGCAGCCCTGATCGCCACCACTCCGCTCAACTACTTCACGCAGACCTCCCTCTCCACCAACACGGTCCGCCGGGTGATAGCTTTCGCGGTAAAAAACACCGGCAGCGGCCCCGTGCGCGGTTCGCCGGGCTATTCGCCGGAAGTCTACACGCTGGCCAACCCGCCCGCCCCCTGGCCGTTCAGCGGCGTCACGACCAGCACGATAACCTTCAACTGGCTACCCAACGGCAACCCGGCCGAGACCACCTATGAAATCCAGTACTCCTCTTACTCCGGCTACTCGGTCTTCGCCAGCACCCGGATCTCGGGAGTAACCGCCTATACGGCCGCGCGGCTCAACCCTAACACCGCCTATTACGCCAGGGTCCACGCGCTCAACGGCGACGGGATTCCCACAGCCTCGGTCAATCTCGGCTCCAAGTACACCCACGCTCAGCCGCCGACTTCGGTCACGGCCACCGAGATAGCGATGTCGGGTATAACCATCGAATGGAGCAAGGGCGCCAACCCCGATCCGACTTATTATGAACTGCGCGGCAGCACCAACAACTTCCTCACCGTCTCCACCCACGTGGCTTTCGCGCAGCTTTTCTCCGACAACAGCGCGACGGTATCCGGCCTGCTGACCTCCACCACCTACCAGTTCGATGTGGCGGCCATCAACGGCGAGGGGATAATAACGGCCCGCACCAGGGTGGCCCCCGACGTCCAGACGCTCCCCGGCCCAGCCGGAACCCCTTCGAGCGCGGTCGGCGGCACCGGCGTGCCCGGCGTCGACTCGCTCATCTCCGGGACGCTGCCCAACGGCCATATGGTTTCCATGCTCATCCCCGCCGGCGCCTTCCAGGTGGAGACGGCGGTGGCGATAGCCTCCCATTCGGTGGGAATAGTCCCCTTCAGCAGCAATCCCTGCCGCGTCTCGGAGATACCGGCGCTGGCGGTCGACATCTTCTTCAGCGAAAACTCAATGCCTTTCAAACCCGTTTCATTCACGATAGGCTACGGCAACATGACCTCCGCGCAGATTAGTCAGATTAACACAAACCTTTCAAAACTAGTCTTGGCTAGGTACAATCCAGTAAACGATACCTGCCTCCCCATGGTGGATACCACGGTGCAGACCGGGCCGAGGACCATCACCGCCTCTTTAGACTACTTCGGCGTCTTCCAACTGATAGTGAAGCAGCCCGCGGCAAATCTCTCCGACGTGCTGATCTCCCCGAACCCGTTCTTCCCGAACAGGGGGCAGGGCTTCGTAACCTTCAACAACCTCCCGGCTGCGGCAAAGGTCAGCCTCTACACTCTTTCCGGCAGCAAGGTCTGGGAAGGCACGGCCACAAGTTCCGGGGGACTGACCTGGCGCGGGGTCAATGAAAGCGGAAACCCGGTGGGCAGCGGCGTCTATTTCGTTTCGGTCCGGTCGACAGCCGGCGATAAGATCTTCAAACTGGCGGTGGAGAGATGAGCGCCCTTTCCTCCCATAAGGCGCTCGGCGCGCTGCTGGCCGCGGCCGCCTTCGCGGTCGCGCAGCCAGCCGCGGCCGCCCCCGACTGGTTCACCTCCAAGGCCGCCGGCATGACCTCGGCCGACTTCCTCAACCTCCCGATCGGCGCGCGCGCAGCCGCCATGGGCGGGGCCTATTCGGCCATAAGCGAGGAAGCCTCGGCCATCTACTGGAACCCGGCCGGCCTGGTCCAGGTACCAAAACTTTCGGCCGTCTTCATGCGCTCCCGGTACGTCGCCGAGACCAGCTACCAGTACGCCGCCTACGCCCACCGCCTCGGCTTCGACTCGGTGGTGGGCGGCTCGGTCTTTATGACCGACATCGGCGCCATAGACCAGACGGATTATATCTCAAGGACCAAGATAGGATCTTTCGCGCCCCGCGACCAGGTCTACACCCTCTCCTACAGCAAGGCCGTGCTCGAGTTCTCGGACAAGGACATGGACGTTTCGATAGGCGTCTCCGGCAGGTACATCTCCTCACGGATACTCAACACCGCCAAATCCTATTCCGCGGACATAGGCGTGATGACCTATAACTTCACGGCCATACCCTACAGGCTCGGCGTGGCGCTGGTAAACCTCGGCAACGGCCTGCGCTACGACAAGCAATCCTCGCCCCTCCCGCTCACCCTGCGCCTCGGCGGCGCGGTCAACCCCTTCCGCAACATGCTGGTCTCGGCCGACGCCGTCTTCCCCAAGGGCAACGAACCTCACCTGTCCTTCGGCGGCGAGTTGGCCACGGAACCCAACGAACTTACCCGCCTCTGCCTGCGCGCCGGCCTCAGCACCGCCAAGTTGCGGGACGGCCTCGGCGGCTTCTCGCTCGGCGCCGGCGCCACTCTGCACTTCTTCAGCCTCGACTACGCCTTCGTGCCCATGGGCGAGCTCGGCGCCATGCACAACCTCTCCCTCACCTTCGACTTTCCGTTCCGCAGTCCTATATTCAGCCGCAGGGACCGCTCCATCTTCACCCGGGTCCAGGACATCTCGATAAAGCAGTGATTCTTTCTTTCCCAGCATTTTCTAATCCAAGAATGAGCCTGAAATCATCCGACGGTGCTCCGTCGT
>CAZVWK010000021.1:0-23906 GCA_964631475.1 uncultured Elusimicrobiaceae bacterium
AACCGGACATTTCTATTTGCCGCAAACAGGACATTTTAAAAAAATCGCTACAGCTAATGGCTGGCTATTGTAAAGGGGCAACTAATTATATTAATATGGACCCTTCCGGGAATGCATATGAAGATAAAATTCTGGGGCACGCGCGGCAGCATACCCGTATCGGGCGAGAAGTACCTGAAATACGGCGGGGACACCACCTGCCTGGAGATTCGCGCCGCCTCCGGCGAACTTGTGATCGTCGACGCGGGTTCCGGCATCAGGCTCCTAGGCAAGGAACTGGTCAGGGAGGGCCTTTCCAGGTTCACGATGCTCTTTACCCATTCGCACTGGGATCACGTCCTGGGCTTTCCCTTCTTCGCGCCGATCTACCGCAAGAAAGTAGCCATAACGATGATGGGCTGCTCCTTTTCGGAGGAGGAACCGCTGCGCGAGATAGTCAGCAAGACGATGCGCCCGCCGGGTTTCCCGGTCAAGTTCGAGGAGATCTCCGCCTCTTTCAGTTTCGCGCCCATCTGCCAGAAAGGCTTCTCCGTCGGCTCCATGAGCGTGGAATCCATAGAGATAAGCCACCCCAACCGGGGGCTGGGCTTCAAGTTCAGCGAGGACGGCAAGACCTTCGTTTTCCTCACCGACAATGAACTGGGATACCGGCACGACGGCGGGCGCACCTTCGAGGAATACGCCGCTTTCGCGCGCGGGGCCGACCTTCTGGTCCACGACTCCGACTATACCGACGAGGAATACCCCCTGCACCGCACCTGGGGCCACTCCACCCACGGACAGGCCATGGAACTCGCCGTGGCCTCCGGCGCCGCTTCCCTCGGCTTCTTCCATCACAACCAGAATCGCGGCGACGCGGAACTGGATTCCATCATGGAAGCCTGCGGCCGCCAGCTCTCGGACAAGGACGGCGCTCCGTCGTCCGTCTTCGCGGTAAGGGCCGGACAGGAGATACTACTGTGAAATTCAGCATTTACTCGCTTTGGACGGACCCCTGGTTCTATCTGGCCGCCGCCGGGCTGGGCCTGGGGCTTTTCCTCCTGATTTATTCGATAAGGCGCTACCTGGAACTGGCCAACCGTTCCGAACTGGAGGACGAGGCACACCAGGACGAGGAAGCCGCTTCCGCGGCCGCGGCCGAGGAAACTCCGCAGGGAGAACTTTTCTCCGTTCCAGCCGAGGAAGATGCCGCCCGGGCAGCGGAGGCGGCCGGGCAATACGCCGGAGAGAGCGGCGCAGCCGAAGGCCAGGCCACGGAGGACCATTCCCCGGCCGAGACTTTCGTGATGGGCATATACGAGTCCCTTAAGTCGCTCGACGCGCGGATGGGCAAGTTGGAGAAGAGCCTCGGCGCGGAGCGGATAACGTCGGAATTCACCGTAAAGTTCCTTGAGGACATCCTTTCGGATATCGACAGCCTGGACAAGGAAAAGATAAAAGGCAGGCTTGAATACCTGGTCTCAGATCTGAAGCGGAAGTGACCCCCCCCCAGAAGTGAAAATCCCGAGCGGGAAGATCCGCGGACTCCTGACCGCCGCGCTTATCCTGGCGCCGTCTTCGGCTCAGGCGGGCCTGCTGCCTGACGGCGCTTTTTCAGACGACGCGAGAGGCACCACCGCCGCGGCTTTCCTGAAATCACCCCCGGCGGCAAGGCTAGAGGCCTTGGGCGGAGCCGGCCTGGCCGCGCCCGCGCCGGATTCCGTTTTCTTCAATCCCGCGGCGCTGGCGGGCCTGCGCCGCGCCTACGCCGTGTCGGGCTACGAGGCCATGCTGGAATCCGCGTACAGGGGCGCTCTCGCCTTTGCCCTGCCGGCTTCCGGAGGAAAAGCCTGGTCGGCGGGCGCCGTCTTCGGTTCGGGCGGAAAACTGGACATCTTAAACGCGCGCGGCGACTACGGCGGCAGTTTCACCCATTACGACGCCGCTCTTTTCCTTTCCGCGGCTTTCCCCCTCCGCGACGGAGGGTTCGGCTTTTCGGTCAAGGGCATACGCAGCGCCTTGGGCGGCGTTTCAGCCGTTGGCGCGGCGGTGGACCTGGGCTATATCAGCTACTCCCGCCGGCGGGACGGCGCGGATATCGCGTTTACCCTGCGCAACCTTGGCACCCCGCTCAAATACGAGGAGGAGAGCGACCCGCTGCCGCTCGAACTGGCCGCCGGGCTGCTCTGGCGCTACGCCGGAGGTTTCCGGCTGATGGCCGACGGCAGGATGCCGGCCGATCACGCCCCCTATTTCATGCTTGGCGGGGAGTACGGTGTCCCCTTCGGAAACCCCGCTTCTTTCGCTCTGCGCGCCGGTTTCAGCAGCAGGAATCTGGACGATCTGGGAGCGGCCGGCGCCATCAGCGGTGGATTCGGACTGGGGCTGGGCGGCGCCGCTTTCGATTACGCTTTCGTGCCCTATGGAGACCTGGGGGCCACTCACCGCGCAACTCTGAGCTGGGTGTTGGGCTCCGCATCGGCGGGGGACAGCATGCGGCATGGTGTCCCGGTACCGTCCGCGCCCGCCGGGGGGCCGCCTTCCTCGAACCGTCTCCAGTCCAGGACCGTAGTGGCCTCTTTCGCCGGCGGCGGCGCGGGCCTGGTAGTGTCCAGGCAGCTTGAAGAACAGTTCTCAAGGCTCGGGGCCGGGACGGTGGCCCGCTCGTCGCCTGCCTTCGCTGAAGCGGAGCGGCGTCTTCTTACCGGCCAAGAGTCCCCGTCATACGCCGAGCTGGCCGCGCTGGGCAGGGCGCTGGGCGCGGCCAGCGTGGCGCACGGCACGGTCTTCTTCGACGAAGATGACGGTTACAGGATAGAGGCGGTGCTGGTGGATTCTGCCGACGGCAAGGCCGTCTCTTCGGCTGTGGAAACGGCGGCCGACGGTTACGCCCTGGCGGGCGCGGCGCGGCGTCTGGCCGACAAACTGCTGCGCGGGCTGCCCTGACGCAGTTTTTTCCCTATAACTTCGAGCATGGCCCGGTTGAGCCTGCCGTTGGCGGCCAGCGTCTGCGGTCCGAAAGCCGTCGGAACTCCCCAGGTTTTTCCTGAAAAATCGCTGACCTTTCCCCCCGCTTCTTCCACCAGCAATAGCCCCGCCGCCACGTCCCAGGGCTTGAGATTGAATTCCCAGTAGCCGTCCAGCCGGCCGCAGGCGGTCCAGGCCAGGTCCAGCGCCGCCGAGCCCATGCGGCGTATGTCATGCGATATCCTGAGGAACTCCGCGTAGAAAGAGCAGTAGAACTCCGCCTTTTCCCCCCGGTCGTAGGCGAAGCCGGTGGCCAGCAGAGAATTCGACAGCTTCGCCGCGCGCGATACGCGTATTGGGCGGCCGTTCAAACAGGCTCCGTGTCCCCGCGCGGCGAAGAACAGTTCTCCGCGGAACGGGTCGAGCGTGCCGCCGGCCCGGATCTCCGCGCCGTCGTAATACGCGGCGGTGACGGCCGCGGCCGGGAAGCCGTGGGCGTAGTTGGTGGTGCCGTCGAGCGGGTCTATGATCCAGGCGGGTCGGCCGGGGCGGAAGGTGTCCACGCCCTCTTCGGCGAGTAGGCCGTGGTCCGGGTAACGGCGGCGTATGAGCGAGATGGCGTTCTTCTGCGAGGCTAGGTCGGCGGCCGTCAGGAGGTCGGCCCTTCCTTTGAGCGAATAACCGACCCTGCCGAACCTGGCCTTGAGTATCTTCCCGCAGGACAGCAGTATCTCTTTGAGCAGTTTTTCAGGCGTCATAATCGTAGTAAGCTCCCGACGGGGTCTTGCTCTCGTCACGGTCCGGTTTTTCCCGGACCCACCTCGCTGCGCTCAGCCGGGCACGAACTCGGCCTGCGCGCATAGCGCGCTAGGCCTCAGACATCCATGCCCGTCCGGCAGTGCCGCTCCCTTCGCTCCGCTCGGGAAAAAACCTCCTCATGTGACTCGCCGCAAGTCCCCGCCGGGAGCTTTCCTTTTTGCACATTTTCCCGCTTTCAGGGCTTTCAGGGCGCAGTAGAGTTCCGGCGGCATGGAGGGCCGGAAGACTTTTATTTTACGGGAGAGGCGCTTCTCGAGCGCCCGGACCAGCCCTGCGCGGAACCACTCGTCGTCCGTGAGGCCGCCCCACAGCGCCGCCGGCAAAGGGCCGCGCCCGCCCGGCAGGAACCCGTCGTCCCGGAGTTCCGCGGCCAAGGCCGCCAGCTCGGTCCAGGCCAGTTCCGCCAGCTCCAGCGCCGCCGGGCCGCCCTTCCTAGCCTTCTCCACCGCTTCGGCGGCGAAAGCCGCCACCCTGCCTGACGCGCCCTGGCCGGCGGGCGCCTTTTTCTTCTTTAACTTAAGCCAGGCCAGGCCCAGCCACAGGCCGGAGCCGGGGTCGCCGCCCTCGGGGGCGTGTCCCCCCGCTTTGATGAAACCCCCGCGCCCGTCCGGGGCCATGGCCACCGAGCCGGTTCCGGCTATGATAAGAAAGCCTTTCCTGCCGCCCAGGGCGGCCAGATAGGCCGCCTCCGCGTCGGATATCACTCCCACTGTGTCGGCCCGGCCGGCCAGGGAGGCGGTTATGAAATCTTTTTTCCAGGTCTGGGAGAAGGCTCCCCGGGTGGCCACGAAGAGCGGCATCCCGGCGGGCGCCTCGCAGCGGTCAAGGAACTTTCGTATCATTGCGGGGAAGGACTTTATCTCCCGGGTGGGAAGGTGGTCCCGCTCAAGGACCCGCCCGCGCCCGTCCACTGCGCAGAACCGGGTCCAGGAGGCGCCCCTCTCGGCGCCGGCCGCGGCCGGTATTTTCCGGGGTTTGACGGGCGGCATGGCTTAATGATAGCATAACTCCCGTCGTAGCATTAATATGATGAAACAACAGGATTCCGCGACCCTCGCCTCTCTGCTGTCACCCGATAACATAGTCTACTTGGAAGGTAATTATGACCGGCCCGGCCTGGTCGCCTTCCTGGCCTCGAAACTGCATCCCCGGGTGGCCGGGGTCATAGGCGAGAAGGCCCTGGTGGACCGCCTCAACGAGGTGGAAAAGCTCAACAATGTCCTGGAGACGGGCCTCTATATCCCCCACGCCAAGTTGCCGGACCTCTCCGAGTTCCACGCCGCTATGGCCGTGATACCGGCCGGTCTCAAGGACCCCTCCTCTCCCTACGCGGTCAGGGCCGCCGTCCTGCTGCTTTCCCCGGGAAAGCCGCCTTTCTTCCAGCAGCACCTGAACATGCTGGCCTCCATGGCCCGCACTTTCCAGGCCCCGTTCATAGACAAACTCTGCTCACTGGGGTCGCCTGCGGAAGTCGCGGCCCTTTTCGCTCCGCCCCGGCCCTGAAGCCTGGGTATTCCGCGCCGCCCCATTTAAAGATATAATATCCGTTGTCCCCGCCGGAACCGTTTATCGCGTACCGACGGGGCCCTTAAAAATGAACCCTCCCCCTTCTTCCGACAGGCCTTCGCTGAAAAAGGTCTTCGTCCTCAGCACGGCAATGCTGAGTTTCATTTCATTCTGGAAGGCCTCCGCCATAGTACTGTGCGACTTCGGCTCCAGCGCGTATTATTCCGGCGGCATCGCCATGAAGGCCTATGGTCCGGCCTTCCCCTGGTTCATACTGGGCGTCATGCTTTTCGCCGGCATGATGCTGGCCGTCTACGTCGAATCTTGCTCCATGTTCGTCCGCGGCGGGGTTTACGTGGTGGTCCGTCACGCCATGGGCAAGTTCGTGGCCAAGATAGCGGTCTCAGCGCTGGTTTTCGATTATGTGCTGACCGGGCCTATAAGCGCCATAAGCGCCGGCCTCTACATATCCTACCTGGTGAAAAGCCTCATGGGCATGGCTGGCATGGAGGCATCGTTCTCGCCGAACATGCTGGCGGTTATATTCGGCGTGGCGGTCATCTCCTATTTCTGGAAAGCCAATATCCGCGGCGTCAAGGAATCCGGCGACACCAACGTCAAGATCGTGCTGTTCGTGGCCTTCATAGCGGCCGTGCTGATGGTCTGGTCCTTGCTTACCGTTTACATCCGCGGCTTCACCCTGCCGCCATTCAAACTGGAGTTCAGCGATTACGCGCTGGGTTGGGCCAAGGACATATCCTGGCTCAAGCCTGTGGGCATGATAGGTATATTCATGGCCTTCGGCCACTCCATCCTGGCCCTCAGCGGCCTGGAGAGCATGGCGCAGGTGTACCGCGAGATAGAGGACCCCAAGCTCCCGAACCTCAAAAAGACCGCTACCATAGTGTTCATTTTCAGCCTGCTTTTTACAGGTGTGCTGACCTTCCTCTCCTCAATCATCATCCCGGCCGAGCGCATAGTCGGCGAGTATTCAGAGAATCTTCTCAGTGGCCTCGCGCTGGAACTCCATGGACCGTATTTCGCAAGGTTGGCCCTGCAGGTCCTGGTGGTGATCTCCGGAGGCCTGATACTTATGGGCGCGGTCAACACCTCCTTCGTCGGAGCCAACGGCATACTCAACCGCGTGGCCGAGGACGGCATCCTGCACGACTGGTTCCGCAAACTGCACTCCAGGTACGGGACCACCTCCCGGATAATAACCATGGTGGCGCTCCTGCAGATAACCATAATAATCGTTTCCAGAGGAGACATCTTCCTGCTGGGCCAGGCTTACGCTTTCGGCGTTATGTGGAGCCTTATCTTCGACACCCTGTCCCTAGTGGTCCTGCGCTTCAAGGACACCGAGTTCGAGCGCGAATGGATGTTCCCGTTCAATATCCGCGTCAAGCGCTACCAGGTCCCGGTGGGCCTGATGTCCGTCCTCCTGGTCCTGCTCATAACCGGGACCATGAACCTCATCACAAAGCCGACGGCCACGGTCATGGGCGTCATCTTTACCGTCGTGTTCTTTACCATTTTCCAGGTCTCCGAAAAGATGAACGAGAAAAAGGCGACGCTGCGTCTGAAGGACGAGGAGGCCGAGGAGAAGCTCAACCTGAAGAGCGAGGCGGACATCAATACCATCCTGCCGGAGCTCGCCAAGCCCAACCGTATCCTGGTCCCTGCCCGGAACCCGGAGAACCTGGTGCACCTGAAGCAGGTCCTTAAGACCGTCGACGACGAGACCACCGACATAATCGTTCTTTCGGCCAAGGTCACCAAGAACATGGAGTTCGGCCGCGAGGAGAATCCGGTCACCGACGAGGACAAGGACCTCTTCCGCAACGTGGTGCTGATGGCCGAGAAGTACGGCAAGACCGTCAAGCCGCTGCTGGTCTTCTCCAACGACCCCTTCCTTTCCATAGCGCAGGTCGCTCGCGACGCGCGGGTCTCCGAGATAGTCATGGGCGTCTCCGGCTCCGTCGGCGCCGAGGTGCAGTTGGAGAAGCTAGCCATGGCCTGGGGTATCCTGCAGAAAGAGGACGGGCTGTCGGTGACGGCCAGGGTGATCTGGCAGGGCCGCGAGCTGACCTACAAGCTTTGAGGTAAATATGGCGATACGACGCATCTGCAAGTACGGCGAGAAGATACTCGCCAAAAAAACGAAGCCCGTCGATTTCAAGGCGCTCAAGCCCTCCCTCCCGGCGCTCCTGTCCGACATGTTCGACACGATGGACGTAGTCGGCGGGGCGGGCCTGGCCGCCAACCAGATAGGCTTGGACCTGCGGCTCGCCGTCATAAAGGCGGCGCGCGAGGATGGCGAGATCCGGGTAGTCATCATAAACCCGGAAGTGGTTTCCGGCTCCGATATCGTCGAGGAGGACGAGGGCTGCCTGTCCTTCCCGGGCCTTTTCGCGAAAATAAAGCGCTTTTCCAAAGTTAAAGTGCGCGCCCTCAACGAGAAAGGCATGCCCGTGGAGATCACCGCCGACGGCCTCCTGGCCAAGGCCCTGCAGCACGAGATCGACCATCTCGACGGCGTCGTCTTCATAGACCACCTGCCGATGCTCACCCGACTCAAGCTCAAGCCGGTGCTTATGCGCCTCAAGCGCCAGTGGAAGAAGACCGACGAGAGCCTCATGGCCCCCCGGCCGGCGCGCCGGGAAGCCGGAAAATGAGCGCGCCGAGGCTGGTCTTCCTCGGCACGCCATCCGTAGCCTGCCCTTTCCTGGAAGCGCTCATCTCGGCCGGTTTCAACATCGCCGGAGTAATAGCTCAGCCGGACCGGCCCGTAGGGCGCGGCCTGAAGCTCTGCTGCCCCCCCGTCAAGGATTCCGCGCTCGCCCACAAGCTACCCGTCCTCCAGCCGGGCTCCGGCTCTGAACTGCGCGAGGCCGTCGCGGCCCTAAAACCGCACCTCGGCGTCGTGGTGGCCTATGGCCGTCTCATAAAGAAAGAGGTCCTCGCTCTCCCCCCGCTTGGATTCATAAATCTCCATTTTTCACTTCTCCCGAAGTACCGCGGAGCCGCCCCGGTGCAGTGGGCGCTGATCAACGGCGAAAAAGAGACCGGCGTGACGGTGTTCCGCCTGGACGAGGGAATGGACACCGGTCCCGTCGTCGCCTCGCGGCGCGCGCCGGTGGGCCCGGCGGAGGAGGCGCCCGCGCTTTTCGCCCGCCTGACGGAACTGGGCCGGGGCCTGCTGGTCTCCGCCGTCCGTGACATAGCCGCCGGCCGGGCTTCGTTCACGCCGCAGTCCGGCGAGCCGTCGCAGGCCCCCAAGATACGGCCTTCGCTTTCTTTCCTCTCCCCGGCGATGAGCGCCTCATCCGCCTTCGACCTTTTCCGCGGACTGGCCTGCGGGCCCCGGGCCCGCTTCGTGACCCCGGCCGGAACTGCGGTGCAGGTCCTGAAGGCCTCGTTGCGCCCCCTGCCCCCGGGGGCGCCGGCCGGCGCCCCCGGCACGGTCGGCCCCGTTGAGCCCGGCGGAGGATTTTTTGTAAGATTCACCGGCGGGAGCCTGTTCCTCGAAAAGCTCAACCCGGAGGGCCGCGGCCCCGTGGGCGCCGCCGATTTTCTCAACGGCGCCAGGCTCGGCCCAGGCTCCGCGCTGATAACGCCGCCGCCGGCCGGCCGCGAAGGTCCCCAGAAATGAAAAAAGTCATAGACAGCGTAAAGAAAATACAGGACGATATCCCAATCAATTTCGTCTTCATGGCGAAGATAAGTTCGCTGGCCCTTTTCGTCTTCCTCCTCACCTACTTCTCCTTCTCCTGGACGATGGAGACCGTAATCCATCACCGCAAAGAGGTTATAGTTCCCGACATAAAGGGAAAATCCTCCGTCACCGCCCTCCAGTTGCTTTCCGAGAACGACCTGGCCATGCGCATAGGCGGCTACGAGTTCAACGAGGCCGTGCCGATAGCTACGGTGCTGCGCCAGCATCCGGCCGCCGGCACCACCGTGCGCGAGGGCAAGATAATAACCGTGGTCTTCAGCCAGGGCGGCGAGTCGGTCTTCGTTCCCAACCTCATAGGCCTCCCGCTGCGCAACGCCGAGTTGTTCCTGCGCCAGCGACAACTCCTGCTGGGAGAGGTCAGCGAGTCGTATTCCCTGAAAGCGGACAAGGGCACGGTGCTCTCCCAGGATCCCAAGCCGGAGAACAGCGTCGGAAAGAACCAGATGGTCAGCGTCGTGGTCTCGGCCGGCGCCCCGCCAGCCGGCATAAACCTGATGCCCGACTTCCGGCAGAAAAAGGCCGACGACGCCCACGCCTGGGCGGCGGCCTCCGGCCTGAATATCAAAATCATCGAGGACGCGTCTTCCCTCTTCCCGCGCGGCACCATAATAGAGCAGTCCCCCCTCCCCGACACCGTGGTCTCCCAGGAGAGCCGCATCAACCTGACCATCAGCGCGCGGTCGGTCTCGGCCGAGCCGGAGATGGAATACCACGTGCGCTACGAGGCTCCGCAGAGCGGCGTGCAGCGGCACATAAGGATAGTTTCCGTAAGCAAGAGCGGAGACAAGGAGATCTTCAACGGGCTGCGCGACCCCGGCTCCAAGATAGACCTCACGATACCTTTCGGCAGCGCCGACAAGATACGCATCTTCGTAAACGGCATCCTAGTGGAAGAGCGCCCTGTCAAATGAAATTCCCCCTGCCGGATGGGCGCGTGGCCGTAGTCCCGTCGGTGCTGTCGGCGGACTTCACGCGGCTGGGCGCCGAGCTCAGGCGCGTCCGTCCCTGTTCCGACTGGGTGCAGCTCGACGTTATGGACGGCCGCTTCGTGCCCAATATCAGCTTCGGTCCCCATGTAGGCGCGGCGGTGGCCCGCTCCGCCGGCCTGCCGGTGGACGCCCATCTCATGGTCGAGCGCCCCGGAGATTTTACGGAGGCCTTCGCCCGTTCCGGCTCCGACCTCATAACCGTTCACTACGAATCCCGCGGCGCGCTCGCTGCGCTGAAAAAAATAAGGTCGCTGGGCCTGCGGGCCGGGCTGGCCGTGCGCCCGCGCACCCCGCTGGCCGGCCCTCTGCGTCTGCTGCCTCTGCTGGACCTTTTCTTGGTCATGACCGTGGAGCCGGGGTTCGGCGGACAGAAGTTCATGCGGGCCATGCTGCCCCGGGTTAGAGTCGCGCGCGCCGCCATAAAGAAGTCCGGCCGGCCGGTCTGGCTGCAGGTGGACGGCGGGATAAACGCGGAAACGGCCCCGCTGGCGGTGAAGGCCGGCGCCGACTCGCTGGTGGCCGGCAGCGCTTTGTTTTCGGCCGCCAATCTAGTAGAATTTACCCGCGCTCTC
Organism: uncultured Elusimicrobiaceae bacterium; assembly: GCA_964631475.1. Taxonomy (GTDB): domain Bacteria; phylum Elusimicrobiota; class Elusimicrobia; order Elusimicrobiales; family UBA9959; genus UBA2231. The sequence continues at coordinate 10,572 of CAZVWK010000021.1, forward strand.
AGGGGGAGCCGCGGGGGTTGATCGAATGGCCAAGAAAGTACTTATAATCGACGACGAGCCGATGATAGTGAAGGTGCTCAGCCTTCGCTTCGAGCAGTCCGGCTACAAGGTCGCCTCGGCCTTCAACGGCGAAGAGGGCCTGGAGGCCGTCAAGAAGGAGAAGCCCGACCTGATCCTGCTCGACATAGGAATCCCCGTCATAGACGGCAACACCCTCTGCGAGCTCATTAAGAATGACAAGGCCCTAAAACACATCCCGGTCATAATGCTCACCGGCAAAAAGCTGGTAGGCGACATGGAAGACGCTTTCAAGGCCGGCGCCGATATTTACGTCAGCAAGCCTTACGACTGGCATCGCCTGCTGGAGCATGTCCGGAAACTTGTCGGCCCGGCCTGATTCTCTTCGCAAAACGCCCCGAAATATAATATAATATAGACGACGCGGTCTCTGCGGGCCGCGCGTTTTTCACGATTTCGCATCCCAGCAGACCCAGGAGGAGTATTATGGCAGTAGTTTTAAGGCTTCAGAGGTTTGGCAAGCGGGTACAGCCGCATTACCGGGTTGTGGTAATAGAGAGGAACCGCGGTCCCCACGGCAAGCCGCTGGAGGTCATAGGGCATTATAATCCCAAAGCCGACAAGGACAAGGAAAAGATAACCCTGGACCTGTCCAAGACCGACCGCTGGCTCAAGAACGGCGCCAAGCCGTCCCAGACCGTCGGCAGCCTGATCAACAAGGCCCGCAAGCTCTCAGCGCCCCAGGCCTGAGAGTCCCGGAGGCTGGATGAAGGAACTCGTAAAGTACATGGTCAACGCCCTGGTCGACGACAACCAGGGAGTCAAGCTTTCGATGTCGGAGGACGGCGGCGTGGTGCGCTTCCGGCTCAGCGTCGCCTCGTCCGACAGGGGCAAGGTCATAGGCCGGGAGGGCCGCACCATCAAGGCGATGCGCTCCCTGCTGCAGGCCGCGGCCGAGAAAGAAGGCAAGAAAGTTTTTCTCGACATAGTATAGACCGATGAGGGTCGACGTAGTCACCCTCTTCCCGGAACTGGTGGACGGCCCTCTCTCCGGCAGCATAGTCGGCAGGGCCCGCGCCCGGAAGCTCCTGGAACTGGGGTTCTCCAACCCGAGGGACTTCGCCGAGGACAGGCGCCGCACGGTGGATGACAGGCCTTACGGCGGCGGCCCCGGGATGCTGATAATGGCGGAGCCTCTTTACCAGGCCGTCAGGAAGGTCAAGAAACGCGGTTCCAGGGTCGTCTTCCTGACCCCCCGGGGACGGAAGTTCGACCAGAAGCTGGCCCGCGAGTTCTCTAAAGAAAAGCGCCTCGTGCTCGTCTGCGGGCACTACGAAGGCGTCGACGAAAGGGCCCATTCGCTGGCCGACGACGAGATCTCCCTGGGCGATTTCGTCCTTACCGGCGGCGAGCCCGCCGCGGTGGCGGTGATAGACGCGCTGACGCGGCTGCTGCCTGGAACGCTGAAAAAGGCCGACGCGGCCGAGAAGGAGTCGTTCACTGAGCCGCTGCTGGAAGCGCCGCAGTACACGCGCCCGGCGGTATGGCGGGGAAAGAAGGTCCCGGCGGTGCTGATGAGCGGCGACCACGCGGCGATAGAGGCCTGGAGGGCGAAAGAAGCCCTGAAGCTGACCAGGAAGAACAGACCCGATTTACTTTAGAATGGAGGAAGTATGGAACAACTGCAGAAACATCTCGGACTGAAGCCCGGCAAGTTCGATTTCAGGGCCGGCGACACGGTTAAGGTCCACACGAAGGTAGTGGAAGGCGACAGCGAGCGCATCCAGATCTTCGACGGGACCGTCATAGCCCGCCGCGGCAGCGGCATATCCGAGACCTTCACCGTGCGCAAGGTTTCCTACGGCGTGGGCGTGGAGCGGGTATTCCCGGTGCACTCCCCCCGCATCGACAGGATAGAGCTCGTCAAAGCCGGCAAGGTCCGCCGCTCCAAGATTTATTATCTGCGCGGGCTCTCCGGCAAGGCGGCCCGCCTGTCCGAGCTCAAGGACGAGAGCGGCCAGGCCGTCGAAGCGGCCGCGCCCGCCCCGGCGCCCGTCCCGGCCGCCCAGCCCGAAGCCCAGAAGTAAACGGAAAGTTGCGTTTGCCACTGGCCGGATTCGACCTCTCCCTCTCCCAGGCCTGCGGCGGCAAGCCCGTAATAGGCGTGGACGAGGCCGGCCGCGGTCCCCTGGCCGGGCCCGTCGCCGCCTGCGCGGCCCTTGTCCCGCCCGGCGCCTCCGGCCGACTCTCCGAAGTCAGCGACAGCAAGAAACTCACTCCAGCCCGCCGGGAGAAAGCCTTCGAGCGGATGAGGGAAGCCGGCGTCCTGTTCGGCTTCGGCTACGCGCTTCATTCCGAGATAGACTCCTCCGACATACTTTCGGCTACCTTCCTGGCCATGCGCCGCGCCCTGGAGCGGCTCTCCGCGGTCTCCGGCCGGCCCCTCTCAGATTTCGTGATAGCGGTGGACGGCTCGATGAAGATACGCGGTCTCGACGCCGACCAGCGCGCGATAGTCGGCGGCGACGGCAAGTCGCTGGCCATAGCCTGCGCCAGCGTGCGCGCCAAAGTCCTGCGCGACCGCTGGATGACGCGGCTCGACGGCCTTTATCCCGGCTACGGTTTCGCGGACCACAAGGGGTATGGCAGCGCCGCCCACATGGCGGCCATACGCGAGAAAGGGCCTTCGCCGGTACACCGGCTGAGTTTCGCCCCGCTCAAGGTCCCCGCGTGAGCAGGAACGTCGGGTCCCGCTACGAGGACCTAGCCGCGGGCTGGCTGGCCGGGAAGGGTTACAAGATAGCGGAGCGCTCTTTCAGCTGCCCGATGGGAGAGGTGGACATAATCGCGGAGCAGGGCGGCGACCTGGTGTTCGTGGAGGTCAAGGCCCGCCGCGGCGAGTCCTACGGGCGGCCGTTCGAGGCCGTGACGCGCGCCAAGCAGGCGAAGATAGCAAAGGCCGCGCTGGTCTATATCAAGTCGAAGGGCCTTAAGCCCGCCGGGATTAGGTTCGACGTGGTCTCGATAAAGATGGGCTCGGAGCCGGAACTGATAAAGAACGCTTTCGAGGCGCCCGGCTACTACTACTGAAGAGGCAACAGGAGAGCAGATGAAGAAGGAAGACGGATTTGCCGCGGTGCGGAAAACGGCCGCCTGGCTATTGAAGAAGACCGACGGCTTCCGCCCCGAGACCGCGATAATAGCTGGGTCCGGCCTGGCCAATGCGCTGCCGGACCTCGCCGGGAAAAAGACAATTCCCTACGGCGAGATCCCGGGCTTCCCGAAAACGACCGTAAAAGGCCACAAGGGAGAGCTGGTATTCGGCACGCTGGGAGGCAGGAAGGTCGTCATCATGCGCGGCCGCTTCCACTACTACGAGAGCGGCAACATGGCCTTCATCGCCTTTCCCGTCCGCGTACTCGCCGCGCTCGGCGTGAGGAACCTCCTGGTCACCGCGGCCGTCGGTTCGCTTAGCCGCGACCTGCGCCCCGGCGACATCATGGCCCTGCGCGACCACATAAACATGATGGGCACCAACCCGCTCATCGGCAACCATCACGACGAGTTCGGCGCTATGTTCCCGGACATGAACGATCCGTACGACGCCGGGCTGCGCAAGGCCTCGCTGAAGCTTATGCGCTCGGCGGGCGTGAAGCCGCGCGAAGGGGTCTATTTCGCCGTCAGCGGCCCCACCTACGAGACGCCCGCCGAAGTGAAGCTCTACAAGCGGCTCGGCGGCAGCGTGGTCGGCATGTCCGTCGTGCCCGAAGTCATAGCCGCCCGCCAGCTGAAGATGCGCGTCGCCGGCCTCTGCTGGATCTCTAATTTCGCCAGCGGCATCTCCAGGGAAGTCCTCGACCACGCCGACGTGCTGGCGCTGGGCGAGAAGGTTTCGGTCAAGATGAAGGTTCTCCTGGAAGGACTGGTCAAGGCTGCCTGAAGGCCGGAAGGAAAATATCATGAGAATGCTGGACCTTATACTTAAGAAGCGTTCCGGCGGCGAACTGACCGCCGCGGAGATAGAGTTCATCGCGATGGGCGCCGCCGCCGGCGCCGTGCCGGATTACCAGCTTTCCGCCTGGCTCATGGCCGTCTATTTCAACGGCCTTACCGGGCGCGAGACGGCCGACCTGACCCGCGCCATGGCGCGCTCGGGCGACCGCCTGGACCTGGGTTCCATAAAAGGCGTCAAGGTCGACAAGCATTCCACCGGCGGCGTCGGCGACGGCGTCTCGCTGGCGCTGGCGCCCGTCGCCGCGGCCTGCGGCGTGGTGGTGCCGATGATGAGCGGCCGCGGCCTGGGCCATACCGGCGGCACGCTCGACAAGCTCGAGGCCGTCAAGGGCTTCAAGGTGCGCCTGCCGCAGCCGCGTATCAAGGCGCAGCTGAAGGCCACCGGCCTGTCCATGTTCGGCCAGACCGACAACCTGGCGCCGAGCGACAAAAAACTTTACGCTCTGCGCGACGCCACCTGCACGGTGGAATCCCTGCCCCTCATAGTCGCCAGCATACTCTCCAAGAAATACGCCGAGGGCATCAGCGGCCTGGTCATGGACGTGAAATACGGCTCCGGCGCCTTCCTGCGCGACTATAAGCCCAGCCGCGCGCTGGCCGTGGCGCTGATGAAGACCGCCAACCTGCTGGGCATACGCTGCGTGGCGCTGCTGACCGCCATGGAGGAGCCGCTGGGCCTGGCCATCGGCAACGGCATAGAGATGGAACAGTCGATAAAGATACTCCAGGGCGAGAAGGGCCCGGAGGACTTCACCGAGGTGCTGGAGGTGCTGGCCGGCTGGATGATAAAGCTGGGCGGCAGGGCCCGCACGCCCGACGAAGGCCGCGAGAAGGCCCGCCGCGCCATCTCCGACGGCTCGGCGCTCGAGAAAATGCGCCTGATGGTGAAATGGCAGGGAGGCGACCCGCGAGTGGCCGACGACCCGGCCCGCCATATGCCGCGCGCGAAGTTCTCGGCGGTGGCCAAAGCTCCGGCCCCGGGTTTCCTCTACCGCCTGGACGCCAGGACCATCGGCCACGCCAGCGTGGTGCTGGGCGCGGGCCGGGGCAAGGCCGAGGATAAGGTGGACTTCGGCGCCGGGCTCATGTTGTCGGCCAAAATGGGGGACAGGCTGGAGAAGGGCGCGCCGCTGGCGACGATTTACTCGTCGGATAAGAAGAAACTTGCCGAGGGCGTGAAGATGTTCATGGCCGCCGTCGAGGTGAAGCAGTCGAAGCCCTCCAGGCCCAAGCTCATAAAGGAGATACTCGTCTGATGAAGAACGTATTCGTCTCCAACCACCCGCTCGTGCTCGACAAGGCGGCGCGGCTGCGCGACCGCCGCACCAATGTCGCCGACTTCCGCCGCATTATGGGCGAGATCTCGATGCTGCTGGGTCACGAGGCGCTGGCCCACGCGAAGCTCAAGAAGGTGCGAGTGCGCACTCCGCTGGGTGTCTGCGAGTCGCAGGCGCTGGCCCAGGACCTGGTCTTCGTCGCCATACTGCGCGCGGGCCTGGGCCTGATAGAAGGTCTGACGCGGCTGGCGCCGGAGGCCAAGCTGGCTCATATCGGGCTCTACCGCGACGAGGAGACGCTGCGGCCGGTCAACTACTATGTCCGTTTTCCCAAGGACATCTCGTCGAGCTTCGTCCTGCTGGCCGACCCGATGCTGGCCACCGGCGGCTCGGCCGTGGAGGCCGTGAACATACTCAAGGCCCGCGGGGCGAAGAAGATCGCCTTCGTCTGCCTGATAGCGTCCAAAAAGGGCCTGCGCAAACTGGCCGCCGCGCATCCCGACGTGCCGATATACGCGGCCACCGTGGACGAGCGGCTCAACGGCGACGGCTACATTATGCCGGGCCTGGGCGACGCCGGCGACCGCATGTTCGGCACCAACTAGGGGTCAGTGGGCCTGGTGGGCTATTTTGACCAGCGTGTCCTTGTCGAGGATCCTGAGAGATTTGATCTCGCGCTTGATGACCTTTTTCTTCTCTAGGTCCGCCAGTATGCGCACCACGGTCTCCAGCGCCAAGCCGGTAATCTCGGCGATCTCGGTGCGCTTGAGACCGTGTATCGTGGGCACGGCGGTGTTCTTGCTCTTGAACGAGACGTGCTGCAGCAACGTGGCGGCGACCTTGGCCTTGGCGGGCTTATAGGCCGTGTCCTTGAGCTTGAACTGTATGCGCTTGACCTCGTTGGCCATCTTCTTGAGCATCAGCGGGTACGTTTTAGGGAATTTCTCCAGGAAGCCGATGAAACTGCGGCCGTCTATGTGGGAGAGCGTGACGGCGTTCATCGCCTCGGCGTTGCAGAAGTACTCGGTGCCGGAGAACAGCGCGATGTGGCCGAACAACTCGCCTGGATGGTGTATCGCGGTTATCATCTGCTGGCCTTTGGCGTCGGTGCTGTACACTTTGGACCGTCCCCTGCAGACTACGTAGACCCCGGCCGGCTTCTGTGTCTCGGAGTAGATTATCTGGCCGTCTTTTAGATTGAGCACGCTGCGGCCTTCGTTCCAGGCCTTCTGGGCCGGCGCCTCCAGAGCGTCGAAAATGCAGTTCTGCCGGAACTGGCAGACATAACAGTTGGTCTTTGTCTTCACGGAATGTTCCATTGCCTGGTCCCCCCTGCCTTTCTTTCACCCCTATTATAGCAAATCCGGGCCTCCCCCCGTCGGAAACCGGCAAATATGATAAACTTTTCCCTCGCACCATGAAGAAGGATATAGGCAGGCTCGGCGGGGAATCCCTCATCTACGGACTGTCCACGGTCGCGGCGCGGCTGCTCACCTTCCTGCTGATGCCGTTCTACACCCATTACCTGCCCCCGGCGGGCTACGGCGTGGTGGCGGCCGTCTTCTCCTACATCGCTTTCCTCAACATAATCTACCATTACGGCCTGGATCAGTCGTACATGCGCCACCGCTCCGAGGACGCCGGCCGCAACGGGGCAGCATTGTCTGCAACCGGCGCCGGGGCCGGTCGTAGAACTCCCGGCACCTGGGGCGCCGGAGGGGATGTTCAGACCGCCGCGACCGGCCGGGCCTGGAGTTCGTCGCTGGCCTGCCTGCTGGCCTCCACGGCTTTCCTGACCCTGCTCATGTGTCTTTTCCCCTCCGCGCTGGCCGCTCTGGCGGGCATAGGCGCCGATTCCGGCCGGCTGGTGCTCTACGCCGCCGCCATACTGGCGCTGGACACGCTCGCCCTGCTGCCCTTCGCCGAGCTGCGCATGCGGCACAAGGCGCTGCGCTACGCGCTGGTTCGCACGGCTTCCATCGCCCTCAATGTGGCGCTCAACGTCTATTTCCTGGCTTTCCGGGGCATGGGCGTCGAAGGCGTCTTCCTGGCTAATATCATCTCGTCGGCGCTCTCGCTGCTGCTGCTCTCGGACCTGCTCTTCTCCGCCATGCCGTCCTTCGACCGGGAGACGGCCCGCCGGCTTCTCTCGTTCGCCCTGCCGCTGCTGCCCGCCGGGCTGGGCGCGATGGCTGTGCAGGTCATAGACCGGCCGATAATGCTGGCGCTCTCGGGCGAGGCCGCCGTCGGCCTCTACCAGGCCGGCTATCGCCTGGGGATCTTCATGATGCTTATAGTCAGCATGTTCGACGCCGCCTGGCGGCCTTTCTTCCTGGAGCGGGCGGGCAAGCCGGAGGCCTTGCCGGTATTCGCGCGGGTACTTACCTATTTCGCGGCGCTGGCCGCCTGGACGCTGGTGGGAGTCTCCCTGCTGATCGAGGACGCCGTGAAAGCCGACCTGGGAGGCTTCTCGCTGATACACCCGGATTACTGGGCCGGGATCAGGATAGTCCCCGTGGTGCTGGCCGCCTACCTGCTCAACGGCGTATATGTGAATTTCCTCGCGCCGGTCATAATAGCCCGGCGCACCGGCGAGATACTTAAAGTCACGCTGGCCGGCGCCGCCGCCAGCGTCGCCGCCAACTTCCTGCTCATCCCGCCTTTCGGCGCCATGGGCGCTGCCGCCGCGGCCCTGCTGGCCTACGCCGTAATGGCCGGCCTGATGTACCGCGCCGGACGGCAGGTCATGGCGGTCCCTTACGAGTGGGGGCGCCTGTCGCGCCTGGCGGCGGTGACCTCTCTTTTCCTGGCCGGCCATTACGCCTTCGGTTCCGGCGCCCACGGACCCGCCGCCTTCGGCTTGAAGGCCGCCGCCGCCCTGCTTTTCCCCGCCTCCCTCTGGCTGGCGGGCTTCTTCCTGCAAGGCGAAAAAGCCGAAGCCGCCGCTCTCCTGTCGCGTTTTACGCGCAGGAAGCCGGCGGCCTGAGCCCCGGTAATATTTATTTTTCCTGCTGAATCGCGCCGAAGGCGGCCACGCCCAGCGCCGTGGTCACGGCGCAGAAGCCCAGCAGCGCGCCCAGGCTGAGCAGCGGCGGGAAATAACCGTAGCCGATGAGGACATAGCGCATAAGGTCCACCGCGTAGGTGACCGGGTCGATGAGCGCCACCACGCGTATATAGGGCGCCGCCGTAGCCAGGTCGAACAGCGCCCCGCTGAAGAAGAACATAGGCCAGGTGAGGAAGCTCATAACCAGGCCGAAACCCTCCATCGATTTCATCTTCGCCCCGATGATGAGCCCGATATTGGTGATCATGTAGGCTACCGGCACCGCGGCCGCTAGGCACAGGAGCAGCTTCCAGAGGGTCAGCGGCATGACGAAGGCCATGCCGATGGCCAGCAGCAGCAGCGTCTCTATGATCCCGCCCAGCATCCCCCCCATCGCCTTGCCCATGAACAGCGTCGTGCGCGAGATGGGCGCGGCCAGCACTTCTTTGAGGAAATCCAGCCGTTTGTCCCAGATGATGTAGAGCCCGTAGGTGATGGAGGTGAAGAGTATCACCATCACGACGATGCCGGGGAAGATGAACTGCTGGTAGGAATAGCCCTCGACGGGGCTGGAGCCCGAAAGCCCCTTGCCTACGACGAAGAGGAAGAGCAGCGGCGAGACCAGTATCGAGGCGATGCGCTCCTTCTCCCGGAAATAGATGAGCGCCTCTCTCATGAGCAGGGCGTAGATGGCGGGGAAGTTGAGCATGATCAGCGCCTGTTCCTGCTCTCGGCGATGCGCTCGAACATGGAATGGTTCTCGGTCTCGTCCTTTATCTGGTGGCCGGCGAACTTGAGGAACACGTCGTCGAGCGTGACGCGGCGCACCTCCACCTCTTCCACGTCGCCGGCGGACTTGAGCAGCGCCTGCAGGTTGCGTCCGGAATCGTCCATGGTCAGCCGTATCCTGCCGTCCTCCTCTATGCCCTCGCTGATGAAAGGCAGGTGCCGGACCTTCTCCAGCGTGCCGGGCGCGCATCGCAGGTAGACTATGTCCCTGCCCACCTTGCGCTTGAGGGCGTCCTGGGTGTCCAGCTCGATTATATGTCCCTGGTCGATGATTCCGATGCGGTCGGAGAGGCTGTCGGCCTCCTCCATGTAATGGGTGGTGAGTATGATCGTGGTGTCGCCGGCTTCCTTGAGCCCGCGGATATAGGTCCAGACGTCCTTGCGGCTGGCCGGGTCCAGGCCCAGCGTGGGCTCGTCGAGGAAAAGCACCTTCGGCCGGTGTATGAGGCCGCGGGCGATCTCAAGCCGACGGCGCATGCCGCCGGAGTAGGTCTTTACGAAGCTGTCGGCGCGGGTGGTCAGGCGCACCAGTTCCAGCATTTTCGCTATGCGCCCGTTTATCTCGGCGCGCGGCACGCCGTAGAGCAGCGAATGGAGCCAGAGGTTCTCGCGGCCGGTCAGCAGGTCGTCCACGCTGGGCTCCTGGAAGACTATGCCGATATTGCGGCGCACGTCCAGCGGCTCCCGGTTTATATCCCGGCCAGCGACCAGCGCGGTGCCCGAGGTGGCTTTTAGGAGCGTGGAGAGCAGGTTGATGAGAGTGGTCTTGCCGGCGCCGTTGGGGCCCAGCAGGCCGAAGACCTCGCCCTCGCGTATCTCCAGGTTGATGGCGTCGACGGCCGTGAGCGCGCCGAAGCGCTTGGAGAGATCCGTGGTGATTATCGCCGGCGGCACAGGTAGATTTTAGCAAATAACAAAAAAAGACCCCGCCGGTTCGCGGCGGGGTCCCTGTATCCGGTTCTTTCTTCTTTAGAACAGGAGGCCGAAGCTGACCGCCGCACCGACCTTGGTCGGGATATCGCTATCGTCAAGCGTGGTCTTCTCGCTGCTGATAACGCCCGAGACGTCCAGGTGTATGAAGAGCAGGTTCAGGCCTGCTCCCAGCGTATAGGCCAGTTCCGAGTCGCTCTCGGACAGGTTCTTCATTATGCCCGCCCTCAGCGGTATATTGAAAGCCTTGCGGTTGATTATGTTTATCTCGGTGCCCAGCGCCAGCTGGCGGGACTTGAAGCCGTCTACCGCCGTGTCGTTCTCGGTCAGGTCCACGTCGGCTGCCAGCGTCCAGAAGTTGAGCGGGTTGAACGCCAGGCCCAGACGCGCCTGCCGGTCCAGCGTATAGTCGCCGCCCACGGTATCGGGGCGGTTGAACTTCGGGCTGTTGAGATTGCGGCCCACTATGCCTATGCGCGGGCGGAACGGCACGCCCGGGTACTTGGCGTTGACGTTCCACAGCAGGCCGAGATCGGCCGCCGGCTCCCAGCTGGATTTGGCGTTTTCGAGCATATCGTCGAAGGCGTCGCCGGTCTCGGAATTGCTCATGAACTCGAAGGTGGAGGTCGCTATGCGGCCGTTCACCATCTTGAGGTTGGCTCCCAGCGAGAGGCCGCTGAGATACTTGTCCATATTCCAGGCGTAGCCGGCGGCTACTTCCACGAAAGAGGCCGCCTCCAGCGTAAGGTTGGAAGTGTTGTTCGTGTAGCTGCCGCCGGTCAGAGCGCCGGCCAGTACGGGCGCGGCCGAATCGGAGTATTGCGCGATCAGGGCCGCGGCCTGTGAAACCTCTTCCGGAGAGATGTTCTGCGAGTCTGCGTAATTCGCCAAGGCTATGGCCAGGGTGGCGTTGTCGGTTATGCTGCCGTCGCAATCGCCGCCGCCGCAGAACAGCCGGTAAACGGAGTCGGCCGTGGTGGTGTTCAGACTGTCCAGCGCGGCGGTCAGGGCGGTGGTCGCGGATGCATAGGCTCCATCGTTCAAAAGTGCGCCCGACCCGGCCGGGAAGTCGATGCTGCTTCCGGCCGTTCCCAGGTTCAGGTTATTGACGTCGATGAAGGGATTGGCCCCTACCGAGGTGAAGTTGTTGACGGAGAGAGCCACCTTTGAGAACTTGAAATTGGCCCCGCCATTGGCTTCCACCAGTATGCCCTTTCCGGGCTTGTTCATATCCGACAGCAGGGACATGGTCTTTACGAAGTCCGCCGTCTGCTGCGGGGTTATGCTCCCGTCGGTCTCTTGGGCGGCCTGTATGGCGTTGAGCTGGTCGGCCATGTCCCCTATCTCGCTGGCGTTCTTAACTATGCCGCCGGTGAATTCGGCCATGGCGCCGACGGGTAGCTCCATGCCGGAGACATTGGCGGTGGTCTTGACCAGGCCGGCCGGGTTCCAGTACTGCGCTATCGGGCCCCGCGCTACGGCCACGAAGGCGCCGCCCATGCCCATGGGGCGCGTTCCCAGCACCTGCCACTGTTCGGCTCCCGCAGCCGCGGCGAAAGAGAATAAAGCCGTCAGCGATACGATGAGTGTTCTCATATGTTCCTTAACCTCCCGGCCGCGCTATGGCGGCACATCTCAGATTCTAGCAGACATAGTCCTTTGCGGCTAGGTGATTTTGGTTATAGCCTCAGATGCTGGCCGAAGAAGAGCCCCACCCGGCGCTCGTATTCTTTACCGACCGCTCCGGAAGTCTGGCCGTGGTCGGCGCCCGGCACCAGCCAGAGCTCGGCGTGCGGGAAGGCCTCCTTGAGTTTCTCGGAATGCGACGAAGGTATGGTGCGGTCCGACGAGCCGTGTATGAGCAGCAGCGGGTCCGCGCCAGGGCCGGCGGCGCGGCGCGCGTCACCGGCGGAAAAGCCCTGGCCGAAAGACAGCCTGTACCAAAGCTCCATCGCCCGGATCAGCGGCCGTCGCAGCGGGCCGAAGCCGTCGAAAATTATGTCGAGCATGGCGCGCAGCGAATAGTAGGGAGAGTCGCAGACGCGGGCTGCCATGAGCGGATGATCGGCCAGCAGGGCGGTATTGCCGCCCATAGAGAAACCGAACACCCCTATCTTCTCCATTCCCCTGCCCGCCAGCCAGGCGGCGGCGGCCTCCGCGTCGCGCGCTTCCGTCGCGCCGCCCGAGGTCAGGCGCCCGCCGCTGGCGCCCATGGCGCGCAGGTCCGGGAGCAGGATATTATGATCGGCGGCCAGGAAAGAGACCAGCGAGAGGATATTGCCCTTGTCCATCGGGTAGCCGTGCAGGGCCAGGACCGCGGTCTTCGAGGTCTTATGGGGTATGAACCAGGCGGCCAGCGGTATGCCGTCGAAAGACTTTATCTCCACGGTCTCGAAGGGCAGGCCGAACTCGGCCGGGGTGAAAGGGCTGATATAGCGCTTCGGCCTGGTGTACATCAGGAAGAAGAGGACGGAGAAAACGGCCAGCAGCAGGCCTGAATAAACGACGAGGCGCAGGATTATCTTGGCCGTCACTCTTTTCCACCTTTAAGCAGCGGCACGAAGACCACCTCGCCGGCGTCCTCTATTTCCGTCAGTCCCTTGCCCAGGCGGAATACTTTGAGGCGCTGCGTACCCTTGCCCAGCGGGGCGAGCAGCAGTCCGCCGGGCCTGAGCTGTTCCTCTATGCCGGCCGGCAGGGTTTCCGGCGCGCAGGTGAAGACGACCCGGTCGTAGGGCGCGTGCTCCGGCCAGCCCCCGGCGCCGTCGCCCAGCAGCCGTTTCACGCCGGGCGCATACCGAGCCAGCGGTTTTGCCCCGAAATTGTAAAGGTGTTCGTTTATTTCGACGGTATGGACTTCGGCGCCCAGCGCGGCCAGCAGCGCGGCGCTGTACCCGGTGCCCGTGCCTATCTCCAGGACTTTTTCCCCGCCCTTTATCTCCGCCAGCCGCGCCATGAGCGCCGCGATATAGGGCTGGGATATCGTCTGGCCGTCCAAGACCGGCAGCGGGCAGTCGTCGTGGCAGCGGGTCCAGAGCTCGACGGGTACGAAGCGGTGGCGGGGCAGGGCGATGAAAGCGTCCAGCAGGCGGCGGTCCTTTATGCCGCGCGCCGCGAGCTGCTCCTTCGCCATATGCTTCCGGAGGTAGGCGAAGTAATGCTCCTGCTTTTCCGCCAGCAGTTTGTGGAACATAAGCGTTAAGCCCGGCCTTCCGCCTCGCGGCGAGGTGTATCCCCGGAAAAAGCGAACCGTGACGAGCG
>CAZVWK010000021.1:23916-27337 GCA_964631475.1 uncultured Elusimicrobiaceae bacterium
AGGCGGAAGGCCGGGCTTTCACCATACGCCTTTGACCACCATGAAGCAGGCGGTGGTGGCTTGTATGCCGTATTCCTTCGCCTTTTCCAGCGCCGCGTCGGACTCGGAGCCGGGCTGCATCCAGACGGCTTTTACGCCCAGGCGGTTGCATTCCTCCACGACCTTCTCCGCGACTTCGGGATGCACGACCGTGATGACCAGGTCCGGCTTCTTTTCCATTTCGGACAGTGACTTGTGCAGTTGCCGGCCCAGGACGAAGCCGCCTTTCGGGTTCACGCCTTCCACGGGATAGCCGGCCCTGAGCAGGTCGCGGAAGATGCGGTGCCCGAACTTGGAGGCGTCGCCGGAGACGCCGACCACCGCGATCAGGGAGTATTCGCCCGGTTTCATTTTCCCCCGCTATCGGGCGCCGGCGCGGCCCCGAAGCGTGCCGCGAACTCGCGCTCCCAGTCGGGCAGTCTGGGGAAGTTCTTGATCACGAGTACCAGGGAGAGGGCCAGCAGCGCGTAGAAGTCCGGGTAGAGCCCCGCGGCCAGCCAGCCGGCCAGTCCCAGCACGCCCGGGATTTCATAAAGCGCGGTGCGGGCTATCGAAACACGCGTCAGGACGGCCGCCAGGGCGGCGGGGTTCTCCGGCTTGCCGGCGGCGGCAATTTTAGAGGGGACTATCCTGGCCGCGGCGATGGAGGCGAAGGCCAGGACATAAAGCGCCGGCCGCAGCGCCGCCGCCGTTCCCGAGCCGGCCAGCGGAGGGACGTAGCCGGCGGCGAGGCGCAGTATCTCCGCCGCGGCGGCGTACATTATCAGCGCGCCGCCGATGGCGCCCGAGACGAGCGCGGCGGTACCATAATAGCGCTTCACTTCGGACGGTTCGTATGGGTTCATTTTTTAGCTCCCGGGCGCGGCGAGGGCCGCGGCGGCCGCCCTTATCATCGGCTCCGGTGAAATGGGCCCGCCGACGGCCTGGCGCATCCACTCTCCCGGAGTTATGGACCCGAGCCGGCACATGCGCTCCATCTCGGCGGCCAGGCCGTGCTTCTTCAGATGTTCCTCCACCTGGAAAGCGATGATGTGGCCGAGCGGGTAGTCGGGCAGGTAGAGGCCGGCGTTTATCATGTGGGAGTAGATCGCCAGCAGCGGGCTTCCGGTCACGCCCAGCGCCGGCGCGAAGTAGCGGTCCCAGACGCCCTTGGCTATCTCGGTGACGGCTTCGCGCAGCTCGCCGGGTTCGGCGTCGGCGTTCTTGTACATCCAGCGCCAGGCGTTCATGTCCACCAGCGCCACGCCGGCTATCTCGCGCGTCGCCCAGAAATTGTCCAGCGCCGAGAGACGGGCCGCCATCGGGTCCTTGTTCTCCACGCCCAGTATCTCCAGGTCCCGCGACTGGAAGACGAAGGCGAAGCCCTCGGTGAAAGCCGTGTTGGGCACGCCGGAGAGCAGCGTGTGGTCCACTTTATAGAGCGAGAGGATCTGCTCGACGCAGTGGCCCAGCTCGTGCATGGCTATATTGAAGCCCTGGTAGTTCATGCCGCCCGCCGGCACGCGGGTGCGCAGGTGCGCCTTCTGGCCGCGCATACCCGGGCCCCAGGCGTGACCGGCCCCGCGGGCCGGATCCACCTCTATCCGGGAACCGATGAAGTCCGCCGTTTCGCCGTCGAAGCCCAGCCGGCGCAATATGGAGGGGATCTGCTTCTCGAACGCCGCCGCGTCCGGGTAAAGGCGGGCGGCGGCCTTGTCCAGTCCCTCCTGGGACATCGCCGAGCGCGGCTTGAAACCGTCGTACCAGATGTCGAAGGGCTCGAGGCCGCGGCCGAGCCTGGACTTTATCAGCGCGCCGGCGGCGGCGCCTTCCGGGGCCGTCAGCAGTCCGATGAACATTTTTTCCACCTCGGGCTCGGGTATTTCACGGTCGAGGTTGAAGCGCCTGTCCATCAGGGTCGGCTCCGACTGGTAGAAAGCGTCCTCCTCACGGTGGGCGCGGAAAATGGCAAGCATCCTGGCGTAGCGGGCGTCCGCCTCGCCCGGGGCGGCTTTGCCGTCGAGCGTATTGGCGAAAGGCTCCCAGGGGCGCCTGTCGGAGTTGACCGCCTTCGCCGGTATCTCCTGCGATATTACCCGCTCCATGATCTTCTGTATGACGCGCTGGCGGTCCAGGTTGCCTTCGCCTTCCGCGTAAAGCCCCTTCAGCTCGTCGCGCAGGCCCCAGTGCGATATCAGTTTCAGCCCCTTGCGGAAAAGCGGCCTGCCGTCGGGGTCCGTCACCGCGTTCATGTGGATATTGTAGGAGTAGATATAGGCGTCGGCCTCCGCGTAGGCCCGCGCGATCTTCTGGTTTATCTCCGGCGGCACACGGAAGGCGAAGCGTCGCGCCAGGCGGGTCCGGGCCCATTCGTCCCGGCCCCAGCCCTTCCCTTTCTCCAGGCATTCCTCCAGGCGGCGCACAGGGAAGTTCAGCAGGACCATGAAGGCGAGCTTCGAAGCGAAGAGGTCCTCCGTCAGGTGGGCCGACGGGGACAGCGCGGCGAAGAGCCCGTCGGCCTGATGCAGCGGGCCGGTATCCTCGTCCATCTCATGGCGCAGGTTCAGGGAGAGCCCGTTGAAAGCCCCGGCGAAGGCTTCCAGCTTATCCTCGAAGCGGGCCAGCAGCTCGTCCAGGCCTGGCCCCGTCATCAGGAAATTCGCGCAACAGAACTTTTTGAACTGTTTCGGGCCGCCGTCCTTTTTCGTCCACATGGCCGCGGCCTGGTCCACGCCCGTCCGTATCCTGGCTTCCTCGGCGGGATATTTCTTTATCAGCCTGGCGGCGGCCTCCTCGACGGTCTCGGGTTTAAGCGTCATTTAAGTCCCCAGGTCTCGAGTTCGCTTATAAACCTATAGTCGGTAAGGTCGAACTGTATCGGAGTTATCGAGATATGCCCCTTATGAACGGCGGCCACGTCGCTGGCCGGCTCGGCGGCGCCGGTCTTGAATTCGCCGGTCATCCAGTAGTAGGTCTGCCCGTGCGGGTCGACGCGCTTCTGAAACCAGTCCTTGAACACCATGTGGCTCTGGCTGGTGACCCTGACTCCTTTCAGCCGGGCCTTCGGCAGGGCCGGGACATTGACGTTGAGCAGCGTGCCCTTGGGCAGGCGCTTCTTCTTCAGGGAGTTGGCCAGCCGGGCCGCGAAATCGGCCGCGGTCGAGAAGTCGGGCCTTACGAAGGTGTCCAGCGAGATGGCGAAGGAAGGGATGCCGAGCAGCGCGCCTTCCGTGGCGCCCGAGACCGTGCCGGAATAGAGGATGTTGACGCCGGAGTTGGCGCCCAAGTTGATGCCGGAGACCACCAGGTCCGGCTTGCCCTTCATTATCGATTTTATCGCAAGCTTCACGCAGTCGGCCGGCGTGCCGCTGGTGGCGTAGCCGAAGAATTTGCCGCTGCGGCG
>CAZVWK010000022.1:0-19959 GCA_964631475.1 uncultured Elusimicrobiaceae bacterium
ATCATGTCCAGCCGTTCGAGCGCGCCCATCGCGGCTATTTCGGGCATGCAGAGGCCGGAGCAGTAGTTGACCAGCCGGATGTAGCGCTTCTCCTGCGCTGCCACTTCGTCGAGGGCCTTGCGCATGATGCGGAAGTTCTCCTGTGTGGCGTAGGTGCCGCCGAAGCCTTCCGTGGTGGCGCCGTAGGGCACATAGTCCAGCAGGCTCTGCGCGGTGGTGCGGATGACGGCTATGATGTCGGCGCCCTGCAGGGCGGCGGCCCGGGCCTGCTTTACGTCCTCGTGGATATTGCCCGTGGCGACTATGACGTATATCAGCGGGGATTTTTCCGCCGCTTTCCATTCCGCCAGCCTGTCCCGGCGGAACCTTGCGTTGGAGGTAATTCTCTCGTCCAGGCGCCTGACCAGATCCGCGGCGCGGGTCTTGACGAGCTTCTCTTCGGCGGCGGGGATCCTGGTTATGTCCAGCCCGCCCGCTATCTCCTCGTTCAACTGTTCGACCGTGCCGGAGCGCTTTACCAGCGCGTTGATATAGGTCCGGGCGGCCCCGCCGGCGGCTGCCGCGCCGCACTGCGAGACCACGATGTTGGGCACGGGCACGCCGTCCTTGTCAGCCCCGTCGGCGCCAAGCAGCCGCAGCGTGGCCCGCTCGACCGTGACGGTGGTGTGCCGCTCGATGTATTTCTGGACGGGGGCCGCTATTTTCGCGGCCAGGGCCCGCGCCCCGGCTATCTTCGGTTTCGAGAGGCCTAACTTGGACTTAATCGCCGGCATTCTGTTCCTCCATGGCTTTTTGCGCCGCTTCGATCACGCGCGCGGGCACGCCCAGTATCGCGGCTATACTGAGGGCGTCGGCCGGGCCGGCGGAGCCCCTGTCGGCCGTGAGGCCGTAGCGCATGAATTTATTTATCGTTCCCAGTTTTTCGCGCAGTCCGGCGGCCGTCTTCCCCTTGTAATTCTTCCTGAAGGCGGCGGCGTCGAAGCCGAGCATGCGCAGGGCCGCGGCGTCCTGCGGCAGCCGGGAGCGGAAATGGGTGGCGAGCATGAGATGGACGTTGCGATTGCGGGCGGCCTCTTCCAGCACGCCCGCTATCAGGGCGGACGCTTCGGCGGCGTTGGTGGTCCTGGCGAACTCGTCCATGATGAGCAGCAGCGGCCTGCCGGAGGCTGCCCAGGCCCGGTTGAAGGCCTCCATCTCGAGGCCGAAGGCGCTCAGGCCCTCCGCCTTGTCGTCGGGGTCCCCCCAGACCGCGGCTATGGAGTCGAAGACCGGGGCCGAGTATTTTTTAGCCGGCACGAAGAAGCCCGACTGCGCGGCCAGCTGCAGCAGCGTTACGGTCTTAAGGACTACGGTCTTTCCCCCCATGTTAGAGCCGTGTATGACCGCGAGCCGTCTGGAGAAGGTGAAATCGAGCGGGGTGTACCTGAGACCGTAACCGGCGAGAGTGCGCTCCAGCGGCAGGAACCTGGCCCCTTTGACGGTTATGGGCGCGCCGGCGGGTTTCAATTCCGGGCGAGACAGCGACAGTTCCCCGGCCATGCGCGCCCTGGCGAAAGCCAGGTCGCATAACTCGACGGCCTTCTCGCAGGCCTCCAGCGCCGCCCGCGCGCCCGTCACGGCGGCCCAGAGCTCGGCGCAGGCCAGGGCTTCCGCTTTGCCCTCTTCCGCCCGCAGGCGCTCTCTTTCTCCCGACAGTTCCAGCCAGGCGGCCGTCATTATGGGTTTGGCGACGACGCGGCCGGCGTCGTAGGGCTCGGTGAACACGCGGCCGGATTCGCAGAGCGGCCTGGCCCTGTCCTCGGCAATGACCAGGAAATCCAGCCCGCCGAAATCCAGTCCCGAGCATTGGCGTATCTCGGCCAGCCGCTCCGCGCGCAGTCCGGCGAGATGTCGGTCGGCCGAGGCTATCGCGCTCCGGACTTTCGCGAGCGCGGGGGTGAAGGCGTCGGCAATATGGAAAGCTCCTGACTGCGCGCCCTTGTCCAGTATCGACAGCAGTTCGGCGCAGGTCCAGCGGAAGCCCAGCTTCCTGGCCAGCGGGGCAGGCAGCAGTCCGGCTGCCGCCTTGAAATTGGACAGGAACCTGTGAACGAGGAAAAGGCCGGCCGGTCCGGAAGAGGGCCCGTCCGCGGGCAGCGCGGGAATATTTCTGAGATGCCAGGCCAGTTTGTCCGCCTTGTGCTTGTTCTTAGCGAAAGCGGCGAAGTCGTCGGTCAGGTCGTAGAGCGCTTCCAGCTCTTTCGCCGACGAGTAGAAATTCCCCCTGCCCTTCTCCGCCCGGCCATAGGGGGTCAGGGGCTTGTAAAGGGCCAGGAACTGTTCGAACTCGCAGAATTTGGCGGCTGTCTCGTTCATTTTCTCAGGTAAGGGTTGTATGTCAGCTTCGCCCGTGCGGCGGGCGTCAGTTTAGCCTCGAACTGCCCCGGCGTCACGTTATAAAGGTTCGCCGCCACCGCTTTGAGCTGGAGCGCCGAGGCAAAGGCCGCCTTAACTCGGCGGCGCAGCGCCGACCACTCGCGCCAGCCGACGAAGACCTTGGTCAGGTCCTCCAGGACTAGGCGGCGCGCGTCCGCCGGAACTTCGGCCGCGCGCGAAGAAGTGAAGGCGCCCTTTACCGCGAAGGCGCCATTTTCCGCGGGCGCCGGGCCTCCGGTGAAGTACTGCTTCCAGGCCGGCGCGGCCGGGCAGCCCGCTGTGTCGGCGAGGAGATTGACGGCGCCGGCCGCTGAGTCCAGCGTGCCCGGCTCCACGCGCGTAACGTATACTATCCCGGCCCCGGCGTCAGCCGCGGCCTGAGTGATGCGGTCCACGGCCCCATCCACGAAAACGGTGCCTATCCCCGCTTCGGCTATGTCGCGGAGCATCTCTCCTAGGCCGAAATTGGTCGAGGGACCGGTTATTTCCGCCGATCCTTCCCGCCTGGCCCGGGCGAGGACGGGGCGGCCGACCGCCGTTGCGGACGGATAGACCTGGAGTATCTCCAGGGCCGCTTCGGAGGAGGCCAGAGAGGAGGACGGGACCACCGCCGCGTCGCCGGGGCGCAGGCGCACCCTCGGCTTGGGGGTGCCGAACAGCCTGTCTTCGGAACCGCTCTCCAGCCCCACGCTCAGACAGGCCGCCGGCCGGAGATGGCCCCGGCCCCATGGCCGGCGGCGGGCCGCCAGGACGTAGTTGAGAAACGTCGTCTTGCCGGCGTTCTTCCGGGAGCCGATGATGAAGGTCGTGCGGCCTTCGAACTGGCCGATAGGGTTCAATTCGTCTCCTATTTGCGGTTCCGCTTGGTCCTGATGAGATGCGCGGGCTCCAGCGTCAATTTTTCGCCGCTGAGCAGCTTAGCCACCCCGTCCATGGGTTTGTAGGCCTTGTCCGGGCATTTCTCCCCTCCGCACGAGGCCGAATAGCCGGAGGGCTCGGTATAGGTGGTGATTACGCCCTCGTAATTGCGCAGTACAACGCGTTTTTCCGACATGGATATCAGGTAGTTCGGCATGACCGGCGTCTTGCCGCCGCCGCCGGGGGCGTCTACGACGAAGGTCGGGACGGCCATACCGCTGGTGTGCCCCCGGAGGTTCTCCACTATTTCGACCCCCTTCGATACCGTCGTGCGGAAGTGGCTGATGCCTTTGGACAGATCGCACTGATATATGTAGTAGGGTTTCACCCGGGCCATCAGAAGTTCATGGACCAGTTTTTTCATCGTCTGCGGGCAGTCGTTCACGCCGCGCAGCAGCACGCTCTGGTTGCCAAGCGGTATGCCCGCGTCGGCCAGTTTGCGGCAGGCCTCGCGGGCCTCGGGGGTGAGTTCCTTCGTGTGGTTGAAATGCGTGTTGACGTATATGGGGTGGTACTTCTTCAGCATGTTCACCAGCAAGTCCGTTATGCGCATGGGCATGACTACAGGCGTGCGCGTGCCCAGGCGGATGATCTGAACGTGCTTTATGGCGCGGAGCCTGCGGATTATGCCCTCGAGCATATCGTCGGTAAGCACCAGCGGGTCGCCGCCGGAGATCAGGACGTCCCGCACTTCGGGGCTGCGGCGTATGTATTCGATGGCCCTGTCCAGGTTCTTCTGCGACATGTGCACGTCGGTGAAACCGACCAGGCGGCGGCGGGTGCAGTGGCGGCAGTTCATCGAGCAGATATTGGTGACCAGCAGCAGGACGCGGTCCGGGTAGCGGTGGGTGAGGCCCGGGACCGGCGAGTCGACGTCCTCGTGCAGCGGGTCGGAAAGGTCGGACGGATCGTCCATTAGCTCCAGGCCCCTCGGTATGGCCTGCATGCGCACCGGACAGCCGTGGTCGCGCTTGTCCATCAGCGCGGCGTAGTAGGGCGTGATGGCCATCGTGAACTTCTTCAGGCAGGCCTTGAGGTCCTTCCGCTCCTGCGCAGTCAGGACCGCGACCTTCTCCAGCGTCGGGATGTCCTTTATGACATTGCGCAGCTGCCACCTGTAATCGTTCCAGTCTCTCTCCGGCACGTTCTTCCAGAGCGGTATCTTTTCGTATTCGATCCTGGCGCATTCGCGCATGTTTTTCTCCTTAAGCGTAAAGTTTCTCGTAGGCGGCCCGGACGGCGGGGCTTTCCCGCAGTATATTCAGCGTTGTCTCGGCGTGGCCCTTGGTGTAGCCGTTGCCGATTATCATGTTTATGTCCTTGCCGACGCCCTCGGCGCCGAGCGCGGCCTTGGTGAACGAAGTCGCCATGCTGAAAAAGTAGACGGTCCCTTCGTCGCGGCACATCAGGATGGAGGCCATCTCTGTGTTCTGGACATTAACGCAGTTTATCACCACGTCGGCCAGCTTCCCCCCGGTAAGCGAGGAAATTTTCCCGTGGCAGCCGACGGCGTCGGTGGCGTCGCCCTGCACGGCCTCGTGGCAGAAGCCGTACTCTTTTATCCTGGCCACGGCCTCCGGGGCGTATTCTATGCCGATGACCTTTCCGCCCTCGCCGGCGCGCCGCCGGGCCTCGTAGGCGCAGAGCACGCCGGACTTGCCGGCCGCGCCGATGATCACCACGGTGTCGCCGGGCCTGACCAGCTTTATGGTCTGGGCCGGGGCGCCTGCCACGTCGAGTATCGCCAGCGCCAGCGTCTCGGGCATGTCTGAAGGGAGCTTGGCGTAGATGCCGCTCTCGAAGAGTATCGCTTTCGCCTCTACGTCGACCTGTTCGGTCCCTTTCTTTATGCCGTGTATCTTCGCGATCTTCAGCGGCGTAAGCGAGAGCGAGACCAGGCTGGCTATCTTGTCCCCTTCTTTCAGATCCGTCTTTCCCGACAGGGCCGGACCGATCTTCGCGACCCGACCGATGAACATGCCGCCCGAGCCGGTCACCGGGTTCTGCATCTTGCCGCGCTCGGAGACTATCCTGAGGATGGACTCCTTGACCTTCTCCTCGTCCCCGCCGGCCGCCTGCTTGAGCTGGGTGAAGGAGGCTGAGTCGATATTCAGGGTCTCCACGTCCACGAGCATCTCGTTGTCGTAGATGGAGTCCATGTCGTTCGATATCTTCAGCGCCGGCTGGGGCAGGACGCCTTTGGGTTCCAGCACGCGGTGCGTGCCGAAGGGATTTCCGTTCCTGAGTATGTTCATGGCCGGCACTTTACGCTCCTCTGAGTCCGAAGAATTTCCTGACCTCGCCGGGTCCGGCGGTCTCCAACTGCGCTTCTTTCGCCATCCTGGCCGCGCGCTCCACGAACTCCGCGTTGGACGCGGCCAGGCGCCCCTTGGCGTAATAGATATTATCCTCGAAGCCGACCCGTATCCAGCCGCCGGAGGCGATGGCCAGGCAGATGCCCGGGATATGCGCCCGGCCTATGCCCATGACGGTGAAGCGGCTTTCGGCCGGCATCTGGTCCATCATATAGCCGAGGGTCTTGGGCGAGAGAGACAGCGCGGCGGGCACCTGCATGACGAAGCCGTAATGGTAGGGCGGCTTTATCAGGCCCTCCTTTATCAGGATATGCGAGGACTGGACATGGCTGACGTCGAAACACTCCAGCGTGGGATGGACCTTGTGCCTGTTCATCTCGGAGGCGAACTGGCGCATTATCGGCAGGGTGTTGACGATGTACTCGTCGCCGAAATTGACCGTGCCGCAGTCGAGCGAGGCCATGTCCGGCTCCAGCGCGACGGGGGCTATGCGCTCTTCGGGCGTCATTCCCACCGCGCCGCCCGTGGTTATCTCCACGACCACGTCGGTCCTTTTGCGTATGAGGTCGATGGCCTTCTTGAACACCTTCACGTCGGCGGTAGGCGAGCCGTCTTCGCCGCGGGCGTGCAAGTGGACTATCGCGGCTCCGGCCCTGGCGCATTCCTCGGCACTGGCCGCCAGCTCTTCCGGCGTGACGGGCAGCGCGGGGCACTGCTTTTTAGTAGTCTCCGCGCCGGTCAGCGCGCAGGTTATGACCATCTTGTTCATCAGAATTTCCCCATCCTGCCCGCGACGTGCAGCGGCGCGTCGGTGGCCTTCACTACCTCTTCCACCGTCGTGTCCTCGGCCGTCTCCTCGAGGACCAGGCCCTTCTTGGTCACGCGTATGAAGGCCATATCTGTCACTATAAGGTCCACTTCCCCCTTGGCGGTCAGAGGCAGGGTGCATTTTTTGAGTATCTTGGGCGCGCCGTTTTTATTGACGTGCTCCATCGCTATTATGACGTTCCGGGCCCCGGCCACCAAGTCCATCGCGCCGCCCATGCCCGGCACCATCTTGCCGGGTATCATGTAACTGGCCAGGTTGCCTTCCATGTCCACTTCCAGGGCGCCGAGGACGGTGTAATCGACGTGCCCGCCGCGTATGATGGCGAAGCTCATGGCCGAGTCGAAGAAGGCCCCGCCGGGAATTATCGTCACCGGCTGCCCGCCGGCGTTAACTATGGACGGGTCCTCCTTTCCCTTTTCGGGGGCCGGCCCCAGGCCGGTGAAGCCGTTCTCGGACTGCAGTATTATGGTGCGGCCCTGCGGGATATGGTTGGCCACCAGCGTCGGCATGCCTATGCCGAGATTTACCAGCGCCCCGTCGGGCAGTTCCTGGGCTATGCGCCTGGCGATGCGTACTCTCTTGAGTTCCTTGGGGTCCATTGGGATTCTCCTCAGGGCTTGAGCTGCAGGTTGGAGACCGGCAGCGTCGCCGGCACTATGGCCGAGACGAAGGCGCCGGGTATGGTGACGCGCTCCGGGTCCAGTTCGCCGGGCTCCACTATCTTCTCGGCCTCGACTATGACATGGTCGGCGGCCATGGCCATCACGACGGCCATGTTCTTGGACGCGCCCGGCAGGAAGCAGTTGCCGTACTTGTCGACGACAGCCGCCCTGATGAAGGCGAAGTCGGCTCCCAGCGGCGTCTCCAGGAGGTATTCCCTGCCGTTGAGGCTGAGCTTCTGCTTGCCCTTCTCGACCTCGGTGCCGACCCCCGTGGGCGTGAGAACGCCCCCCAGGCCGGCGCCCTTGGCCCGTATGCGCTCGGCGAAGGTTCCCTGCGGCACCAGGGTGACTTTGAGCTCGCCGCAGTTCATCTTCTGGCCGCTTACGGGATTGGTCCCTATATGCGAGGCGGTCAGCGTGGCGGCGCGGCATTCGCAGATCAGGCGCCCCACTCCCACGTTGGGATAGGCGGTGTCGCTGGTTATCAGGTTGAGGTTCTTAGCGCCTTTTTTTATGAGGGCGTCGATGAGCGTGAAAGCGTTGCCGCAGCCCATGAAGCCGGCCACCATCAGCGCTGCGCCGTCTTTTATGTCCTCCACCGCTTTTTCAGCGGTCACGACTGGTTTCATTTTCCTCTCCTTGGCGCGGCCGGACGCCGCCCGCAATGGAACGAAATTTTCACTAATTATAACAAAATAATATAGTATGGAGAGCGTGAGGAGGACAATATGCACCAGGTACACATAGACCGCCGGCAGTCGCTGCTAAAAGAGAACATGGCCCGGATAGGCCGCAAGCTCCTGGTAATGAGCAACAAGGGCGGCGTGGGCAAAAGTTCGGTGGCGGCGGCTTTCGCCGCGCTGCTGGCCGCGTCCGGCCGAAGGACCGGTCTGCTGGACATCGACATCCACGGCCCTTCCATGGCCCGCCTGACCGGGAAGGAGGGAGTTCCCCCCGCCTCCGACGGCAAGTTCATGGACCCGGTGGCGGTGCGGGAAAACCTCTCCCTGATATCGATGGGGTCGCTGCTGGGCAAGCCGGGCACGCCGGTCATCTGGCGCGGCCCCATGAAACTCAATGTGCTCAAGCAGTTCCTGGCCGACGTGCGCTGGGGAGACCTGGACTGGCTGGTCATAGACGCGCCGCCGGGCACCGGAGACGAGCCGCTCTCACTCTGCCAGATGGTGCCGGACGTGGAGGCGGTCGTCGTCACGACCGGGCAGGAGATCGCGCTGCTGGACTCGGTCAAGGCCGTCAATTTCCTGAAGACTATCCCGGTCAAGGTATCGGGCATCGTGGAGAACATGGGCGCCTTCGCCTGTCCCCATTGCGCCGGGCAGGTGGACCTGTTCCGCTCCGGCGGCGGCGAGCGGGCCGCGCGCGAGGCCGGCGTGCCTTTCCTGGGTACGGTCCCCTTCGACCGGGAGCTTCTGTCCTCTGGGGAAAAGGGCGAGCTCTACCCGCTCGCCCACCCGGAGAGGCCGGCGGCGAAGGCGTTGGCGGCCGCGCTGGGGAAGATCGGGGTGGCGGCGTGAAAGGCGCGCTGCTTGCGCTCCTGCTGCTGTCGCCGCCAGGCGCGGCGGCCTTCGAACCTTTCGCCAGTTTCGGCGCGCCGAAGGAGGACAGATTCCTTGCCCTGGATTTCTGCCGGTCGGGTCTTTTCGCGATACTCCAGGGGAGTTGCTCTCCGGCCGGTTCGTCCGACAGGGACGCCGTATCGCCCAAGAGCTGCGCCGAGGCCGCCGCGGCGCTGGAGAGCGGCATAAAGGCCCTCTACCCGCTGGCCCGGGTGGAGATATTCGAGCCCGCTTCCAGGGACGAGGCCTTCTCAATGCTGTCCCGCACTTCCATATTCGGCTTCGCGATGATAGGCAGAGGGGACCACAAGGGCGGGTTCATGACGGGAGCGGAGACGTTCTATCCCGACGGGCTGGCCTGCACCTCTCCCCGGGAGATATTCGGCGGCTTCTACTACCACAGTAAGTACTCCGAGACGGTCCCGGCTCCCGCGCAGGCCAGGGGCAGGGTTCTCAGCCGCCATGAGACGATAACGGACCCGGAGAGGGCTCCAGACGGGTCCTGGGCGAAGCTTTGCGGCGTGCCGGCCTCCATGGTCTATCCGACCCGCACTTTCGCCGGCAGGCTTAAAGTGGACGTCCGCAAGTTCCTGGAATTCCTCGCCGCGGAGAAGCGCCGGCATATCGCCAGAGACCTTAAGAACATATGCTCGGCCTGCGACCATTACAGGGCCTCGGGGCATACCCTGGCCGCGCTGTGCCCGCCGGCCTCCGACGCCTGCCCCTCCGGCCGGATAACGTCGGCCAATGAGCGCGCAGTAATGAGGAACTACTGCCTGCTCACCCACCCGGAATACGACGTCAGGTCCCGGTGACCGCCTTCCGGTATGCGGCGAGCGCCTCCGGGAACGGCGACAGCACTCTCTCCAGCACCCCCTTGCATCGACGTAAAATCAGGTAGTAACTTTAGAAAACGAAGGTTTTTTTGCAGACTGTCAACGGAAGCCGCTAGAACTTTATCTTGTTCAGCGGAGAGCCGCCGGAGGAGCCTTTCAGCAGTTGTTCCCCTTCTGCGGACAGTTTCTCCCCCGAGGCCCTGAGCTTATTGGAAAGCTCTGCCTGCTTCTCCGAGGCCAGTGAGTCCAGGCGGTCCTTGTAGGGCTTGAGGGCCTCGTCCACCTTGGCGCGGGCGGCGTCCTGGGCTTTTTTGAGTTCTGCCCCCATGGCGCTGGAGAAAGACCTGGAAAGATTGTCCGCCAGGTCCGTCCTGACGGCCAGCTCCGGTTTTGTAACGGTACCGGAGATGTCGGCCTCTATAAGAGCGGAGGTCAGGCCCGCGAAGGAAGCTTCTACCGCAGAGCGCAGCTGGGGCGCCTTTATGTTCTCCGCCGAGGGCTTGAAAGATGCCCCGGTCAGGCGGAAGGCCGCCTTCCCCTCGACTTTATCCCCCTCTGTGGCGGCCGCGGCCTCCAGCGCGCCCGTCGCGCCGTTTATCTCCACCGCCAGCGAGGACGGGGATCCAAGGCTCAGCGCGCCGATCGCCATGCCGGAATAGGCCAGCCTGGAATCAGTGCGCAAGGCGTCCCCGGTGGCGTCCAGCGAGCCGCGGAAATCGAGACGGCGCGGGCCCTTGGATCCTTTTATGACGGCGACGGTCGGGCGGCCGTAGACCCGCGGCTGGGTGGTCAGGCCCTCTATGGTGCCCGAGTAATCCAGCGGCTGGTCCAGGCCCAGTTCGCCGGTCAGCTGCAGTTTCCGTATGAGGACTGTCGGATAGGTCTTCTCTTTGGGGAAATGGACTTCCCGGCCGCGGGGCGCCTCGTTCTTAAGGACGCCTTTGGTCCCGGCCGGCATGTATTTCTTGGCGACAGCCATCCACGTCATGATCTGTTCGGTCCTCTCGGCTATCATCGGTCCCGCCAGCATCCTGCCTATGGAGCGAGTGTCCAGGGAAGGCAGCTTCATTTTTTCCATGACGGCCGCTTGGTCCCTCTTTCTCGCTTCTTCCAGCTTTTTAAAGGCGCCCTTCGCCTCGGCCAAGGCCGCCTCGGCCGCGGCCTTGTCCTTCTTGAAGGCGTCCATGATCTTTTTGGCGTCCTTGGCTATGTCGGCGTATTCCTTTACCTGCTTTATGAAGTTCTTTTCCCCCTTCGCCTTTTCATAGCGGGACTTGAGCGCGTCCATGTCGGCCTTGTACCTGCCGTCGTCGAACTTCTCCGCCAGGCCGGCGTAATTCGTCTTGTAGGATTCCTCCAGCTCTTTGGCCAGCTTCACGGATTCCAGGTCGTCGGGCTCCACTTTGTAGTCCGAGGAGAAGTCCGCCTTTATGTCCGCGACGCGGTCCAGGGCGAAGCTTTTGGCTTCGGCGCTCATCGCCGCCGCAAGTTTCGACTCCTCTTTTTCCTCTTTAACGAAAGCGAGTTTAGCGGATTTTTCCCGGGGCGTGCCGAATTTCAGGCCTTTCAGCCAAGCCTCTTCGACCACCAGCTTTTTCTCCAGCAGCGGCTTGCCCTCCGCGGCGAAGGAGAGTTCGGCGAACTCCACGACATTGCGGAACTCGGCGGCGGAATCTCCGACGGCTACACGCGAAACCCTCAGGCGCGGCGGGAAGAAGCCGGTCTCCAACTCCGCGATCTCCGCTTTGGCCTTGGCCGCTTTCTCGATTCCCTTTATCATCCCCCACTTGAGCAGCGGGTCGAAGGCGAAGAAGAAGAAAGCCCAGACCAAGACCAGGAGGGTCAGGCGGGGGCCCGCATAGGACCAGCGCATATTACACCCCCTCCTTGAAATACCAGTCGAGCAGCCAGGAGGCCTTGAGGCTCTTTACGAATTTGGAGTTCATGACGCGGACGCGCAACTTGTCGTTGTAGTAAGCGCCGAACTTTTTCCCCCCCAGGTACACCGGGGCCAGCAGGGCCGCCCCGAAGACCAGGCCGCCAGGTACCACGGTGTTGTTGAACCCGGTCCACGGGAACACCGGCGTGTTATAGAGCTTAGCCCAGAGCGGGCGCAGCCCCTCCGCGGTCAGCAGGGCGTAGCCGATCGGGTCGGTGACTTTGTCGATGAATGGGTTGAGGAGGCTGACTATGGCCACCGTGAATATGGCCATCGGTAGGTTAACTTTCGAGGCCATCATGACGACTATCAGGAGTTGTGCGGTAAGCGTGGCCTTGGGCATCAGGCCGATCAGGAAGCCAAGCGCGATGCCGGCTCCGATCTGGCCCGGCGTGGTTTCGGCCGTAAGGCCTTTGACGAACTGGCGTATAAGGCTTAAGGGGTTCATATTAATGAATATATAAATAATGGACGTAAAAACAAAGGCCCTCCACGGCGGCGGGGAGGGCCTTTCGGGGGCTGCGCCGGACTCAGGGCCGGTCCGGGTTCTGCGGCTTGTTTATCTGCTGGTAGGTCATCACTAGAGCCGCTATCGAGGCCACCACTTCCTTGGGGTAGACCTTCAGGTCGACTTCGCCGCTGATGCCGTTGCGGTCGATAGTGAGGTAGATGCCGTTCTCATGCACATAGAAAGATGCGTCGTCCATGAACAGCTTGCGCAGCTCAAGCCGGACCGCCTTTTCACCATCCCGCGTTTCCACGCGGCCCTCGACGCGGAAGTCGCCGGCCCACTCCTCCTCCATGCGCAGGTCTGTGCGGCCTGCGCGGAGCTCATAGCGCCGGGTAAAGAAGCCGCTGACGCGGCCCCAGCGCCGGTCGCTGTCGGTCTCCAGTTCGGCGTCGTATTCCCGGTCGAAGACTTTGCGCAGGCCCACCTCTATGCGGGCCCAGGGGTCTACGGCCTCCACATCGTTCCAGATTCCGCCTGAGCGTATGGACATCCAGATGCGCTGGCCGTTCTGCACGGCTTTATTGTCCGTCGTGGAGGGCTTGGCGTCGATGCCGCGGGCCAGCAGCAGCGAGACCACCGCGGCCACGGCGGTCTTCGGGGACCGGTCGGGATCGTAATTGCCGGTTATGGAGCGCTTGTCGGTATATAGGCTCAGCCCGGAGCCGCTGACGCTCCAGGAATAGTCGTCGAAGCGGCGGCTGACGAAGGCGCTGATGTAAGAGGTCTTGCCGTTCTCACGCACATTGCCGCTGATATTGCAGTTCGCCGAATGGCAGTTCATCGTCACGTATGAGCCCGAGCCGGAATAGGTGTAAGTGTCCTGCCACTTGCGGATGGAGGCCCAGGAGTAGTCGTTGTCCACGCGGTTGTTGACGCTGAAGCTGTCGTTGAAGTCCCTGCGCACGCGGGATTCGATGCGGGCGGCGCAGTCGGTGGCCTGCGCCTCTTTGACGTACTCGTTGTGGCGCACGCTCATCCACAGATGCTGGATGGGCCCTTTTTCGGCGGGGCTCGCGGCAGCCTCCGGGGCGGCCGGGGTTTCCGCCGCGGCTATGTCAGCGGAGTTGAGCGAAGGAAGTTCGAAAGCCCAGGCGACGGGAACGAAAGATATGGAGAACAGAAGAACCAGTACTTTAGTCACGCTGATACCCCCTGCGGGAACGAATTTACCATGCGGTAAATGTTTTAGCAATGATGGGGGCGCTCGGTAAGGGCCGGCGGTCCTAAGCGGGTCTGGGTCTAAAGTCCCATTTTTATATGCTTGCGCAGGCCTCGGTAAGGGCTATTTCCTCCCGCCCGGCTTCTTGAAATCCTTATACCAGGACTCCTTGCCATAGAGCTTGTCTGCGCAGGCGTCGCAGAGGCCGTGGGTGAACCGCGCCCCCGACCTTTCCTCGAGATAGACCTCGACTTTCTGCCAGAAGCCCTTATCGTCGCGTATCTTCTTGCAGTTGGCGCACATAGGTATCAGCCCCTGCAGCGTGCGGACCTCTTTGAGGGTCTCTTCGAGCTGGCAGTTCTTGGATATCAGGGAGAGGTGTCCGGTTATGATATCCGCGAACTCCTCCATAAGCCGCACGACCGGACCTTTGAAGTCGTTGACCTTCCTGTCCAGGAGGCAGATGCTGCCGAAGATGTCGCCGTCCGGGTGGAAGACCGGGACGCCCGCGTAGGAGATGAAACCCGCCTTGACGGACTCGCTGTTCTTCCAGAAAGCGCTCCGGCGGGCGTCCTCGATGACCAGCCTCTCCCTGGCCCGTATGACGGCCGCGCAGTAACTGCGCGAGTCCTCGTCGGTCCTGATGACCGAGCCCTGGCGCAGGGTGTTTTCCGGCCCTCTGCTCACCCCGATGACGCGCAGGTTGTCGCCTTCCACCATGTTGATGGCGGTAGCGGGGACCTGCGCCACTTCGGCCAGCAGGTCGGCTATATTCTGCCACTTCAGCAGGGCTATGTCCGGTATCGAAGAACTTTTTAAATGGTTCATGGCGGAGCCTCAGGAAGGGAGACTGGACACCTTAATCCAGTAGAACTCGAACCTGCGCGCCAGTTCGGCGTAATCTTCCAGCGAGGCCGGCTTGGTTATGTAGGAGGCCGCTCCGGCCGCGTAGCTGCGCGCGATGTCCTCCCGGCGCGAGGAGGTGGTCAGCATGACCACCGGGATCGACCGGAGGCCCGGATCGGCCTTGAGCCGCTTGAGCAGCGCTATGCCGTCCATCAGCGGCAGCGTTATGTCGAGTAGTATTATGGAGGGGCGCAGGGGCTTCCTGCCCCCGGTTCCCGCAAGGAGGTCCAGCGCCTCCTGCCCGTCTCCGGCCACGCTAACTTCCGAAAAGACGCGGAACTCGCCGAAAGCCCGGCGCGCGATCAGGACGTCGTCCTCGTTGTCCTCGACCAGCAGCAGGCTGGGCTTCTCCCTCTTGATGTCAGTCATTTTGCCTCCTCACGCCTTCTCCCCTTCCCCGGCCGGGATGATGAACCTGAAGGAGGAGCCTCTGCCCTCCTCCGAGTCCACCCACACCCTGCCGCCGTGCTCCTCTATGATTTTGTGGACTATCGCCAGTCCGGCTCCCGTGCCGCCCCCGTATTCGTGGCGGGAATGCAGGCGCTTGAACATCCTGAATATTTCCACGGCGTACTGGGGCGGCACCCCGATGCCGTTGTCGGCGACGGTAAATTTCCAGTAGAGGCCGAACATCTCGGCGCTCACCCGCGCCTCGGGGGCGGGACTGTCGTTGTATTTGAGCGCGTTGCTGATGAGATTGTGGAATACCTGGCGCATCTTTACGGGGTCGCAGAAGATGTCGGG
The DNA here is from genome assembly GCA_964631475.1 of uncultured Elusimicrobiaceae bacterium. Classification (GTDB taxonomy): domain Bacteria; phylum Elusimicrobiota; class Elusimicrobia; order Elusimicrobiales; family UBA9959; genus UBA2231. The sequence goes on from CAZVWK010000022.1 coordinate 14,812, forward strand.
AAGTCCCGGGTCGAGCTTTACGGAGCCCTTGCGTTCGGCTATCAGCGCAGAGAGGCCGGCGGCCGCCTCCTCGGCCAGCGCGGCCGAGGAGGCGGTCTCGTAGGGGTTGCGCACTCGCGCGATCCTGGCGTAGCCGAGCAGGTCGTCTATAAGACGGCGCATTCGCGAGGCCGCTTTAACCACCCTGCCGAGATAATCCGCCGCCTGCGGATCGAGCTTGGCGGCGTAGTCCGCGATGAGCATCCCGGAGAACATCTCTATGCCGCGCAGCGGCTCTTTCAGGTCGTGCGAAACCGTGTGGGCGAAGGAGTCGAGCTCGCTGTTCGCCCGCTCCACGTCCTTCAGGTACTGGGCTATACGCGACTCGGATTCCTTGTGCTGGGCCGTGTCCTTCAGGACCACGACTACCTGGCGGCCGGCCACGGCCGCGGAGAGCATCGCCGGCCTGCGCTTGCCGTTCCCCGCGACCATCAGCAGGTCCAGCTCGCGGATATGGGCGCCTTTCGCCAAGGCTTCGTAAGGATGCGGGGCGCCTGCCGCCTCGGGTTCCAGCAACGCACGGAGGTTCACGGAGCCGGGCGGGCTGAAATCCCGTCCGGCGAAGACGGCGGCCGCCCTGTTGGCGCGCATGACCATGCCTTTCTCGTCGGTAATTATGAACGGGTCCGGCATGCTCTCTATAAGCGAGTCGAGGTACTGCTTCGAAACCGTGGTCTCCGCCAGGCCGCGGCTGAGCTCGTTGAAACTGGACGCCACCGCGCCAAGTTCGTCGCGGGAGACCACCGGCACGGAAAATTCGTATTCGCCGGCCCGTACTTTTTCTATGCCGGTCTCCAGCAGTTCCACCTGCCGCAGCAGCAGCCTCGCGAAAAGCGCGGAAACGGCTAGGGCCGCGGCGGCGATTATGAAGGCCAGTATTAAGAGTTTCAGCTCTATTTCGGCCTCGGCCCGCCTAGCGGAGGCGAGGGACAGGCCGACCATAAGATACCCGGCCGGTTCGCCCTCCTCCTGGGCCCCTTCCAGGATGAGAGCCTCTCCGGAGCGCCTCTGCTCCGCGGGCACGGGAATCAACGCCTCCACTATTTCCACCGTCAAGTTCTCGGTGCGGTAGTAGTCCCTCCGGAAAACTGTCGAGCGGTCACGGACCGAACTGTACAGCAGCGGCCCGGACATGTCCGCCCCTGCCAGCGCGACATTGGTGTGGGCTACCGCCATGCCGTTCGGCGCGAGAAGGGCGGCGTAAAGCGCCCCGGTCCTGAGGCTGAACGCCTGCAGGGCCTTCAGGGCCTCTGATTCGCTCCCCGCGCCCAATGCGCGTCGAAAGTCGGGCACAAGTGCGGAAGCCGCCACTTCTCCCGTTTCGGCTATCTGGGCGCTCATCGCCTCGGATACGGCCGCGCGCGAAAAATGGATGTTGGCCCAGACCGCGGCGAGTATCAGCGCTAGGACGAAGAGCATTATCTTGAGGTAAAGTTTCATGGGAAGAGGAAGGTTGCTTCCCCGGTAAGCCGGGCGTTGAGTACGAGGCCGCAGCGTTTGGCCGCGGTCGCGTTAAGTGTGAGCTCTTCCCGTTCGGGATAAATGACTTCCGGGACTTCCGCGCCGCTCTCCAGGTCGCGTACCGCCTTCGCGGCGGCTTCGCCTATGTCCCTGCAGGTAACACCCACAGATGCGACGGCGCCCTCCCTGGACATTCCCTTGGTGGTCCCGTAGAACGGGATGCCGTTGCTCCAGGAGAACTCGCGCAGCAGCCTGAGGTTTACGGGCGTTACCAGCAGCGGGTCGGGCGGCAGCCAGAACGCCTCCATGCGACCCATATGGCTGCGCAGCAGGCCGGGCAGATCTTCCGGTTTGCCCACTTTCTGCAGGGATAGCTCGATGCCAAGATGGGACGATACCCGGAAAGCTTCCTGTGCGACGGCATCATAGCGGTCGGCCGACCAGAACATGGTGAGTTTCCTGATATCCGGCTGTAAGTCTTTTATTCTGGCGAGGACCCGGTGTATGCCCGGAATCAGGCTTATCTTCACCGTCCTGCCCGTCCCGCGCCTGGAGAGTATAAGTCCGGGGGCCATTGTGTAGACCAGGTCGACCCGGGGCGGGTAGCTCCAGGCTGCAGCCCTGCCTCCGAAGGCCACTACTGTGCGGACCTGTGGCGGCAGATTCGGAGCGGAGCGTGAGATGTCGTAATGCGGTATATCGGCGCCGTAGACCGCCTGGAAAGCGGAGAAGGCCTCCATATAGACGCCCTGCGACTTAGAGAGAACGGCGACGACCTCGACCGGCGGCGCCGCGTGGGCCTGGGCGCAGAAGAGCGCCGCGAACAGTTGGAGGGCGGTTTTTTTCATCTCAGAAACGATAGCTGAACGTGTACTCCAGCCGGCGCCCGGTGTAGAGGGGCAGGCGCTCCACCACCTGAAGCCGCACGTGTTCCGGGACCTCCACAACCCTGTCCGTGACGTTCCTGGCGGCTAGGACGTGGCTGATCCCGCCGGCGCGCCAGCCCAGGCTCAGGTCGGCCCAGAGCTGGGCGCCTATCTCCTCCCGGAGCGAACGCGTCCGGGCGAAGGCGTTGAAGTTGGAAGCCGCGAAAAAGTCTCCCATATTCCCGGAGACTCCGCCGGAGACGGTGTAGCTGGGGAGATAACGGTAGTTCCAGGAGGTGCCGCCGGGCAGGCCGAAAGTGTTCGGGTCAGGGGCGGCTATGGCGTGCGCGTCCCCCCGGCTTCCGCGAGAGGCTTGGAACGCGAGGAACGCGCCGGCGCGGCGGCTGTCATAGCGCAGTGAGAGTTCCATCCCGTTCGAAGTGAATTCGGGCGCGTTGTCGTAATAGTTCACGTTGTTCTGGGTGGCCCCGTCCCTAGTGAAGGTCCCGTAATTGCGGAATATCGAGTTTTTGTGACGGGAGGCGTAGATCGTCATGTGCGCGAAGAGACTGCCTCTCGCCTCCAGGTAGGATACCTCCCAGGTCTCGGTCTTTTCCGGCTTCAAGCCGGGATTGCCCAGCACCGTGACCGGGTCCGGCTTGAAGTACTGCTCGAAGGGAGTAGGAGAGCGGAACGACTGGCTGAACATCGCCTTGAGGCTCCTATTGGTATCCATCCTGTAGATAGCTGAAGCGCGTGAGGAGGTGTTATCCTCCGCCTGGCTGTTGCTGGTGTAGCGGGCACCGGCCAGCAACTTCCATTTTCCCTTTTCGTAGCCGGCCTGAGCGTGCGCCGAGTTCTCCCTGGTCGAACGGTCGGTCATGCTGTTGTCGTCCAGGGGTACGCCCGTGTCGCTGTCGTAATTGAGGTAGTGCGTCACGCTGCGGTATTCGCCCGACGTTCCGGTCTCCAGGTAGAAGCCTCCGCCAATAGGAACGACGGCCGAGGCCGAGCCTGCCAAGCGTGCCCCCGCTATATCAGAGCGGAGGTCGTCTGCGGCATCCCTTGGGATGTTGCGGCGCTGCCAGTCATAGGCCGCGCGGAGGTCGATCCGCCCCCACCCGGTATCCAGAATATGGGAGAATGAAGCCAGCGCCATCTCCTTGGCCTCGTTGAAGAGGGCCCCGCTGGCCAGGTCCAGGCCGTTGCCAAGATAGTTCTGGTCGCTACCGGCCGCGTTGAAGAGGAAAGACGTGCCGCCTTTCCTGGCGGACAAATTCAGGCTGCGCGTCCGCAGATATTCGCGCAGGGAAATAATCTCGCGGTTCTCGTCGCTGAAAAGAACGGCTGGTTGCGAGTCGTCCCGCGAGCCGGCGGAGACGGTGCAGGAAAGGCCGTCCTTTTTCCAGGTATAGAGCCCTCCGCTCCGGGACAGGGCGGAGTGCCCGGCGTAGCCTCCGGCACCCGAGCCCAGCCCGCCTACGAGATGTCCTCCCCCCGGACGCGGGCTTTCGCGAAGCACTATGTTGACTGCGCCAGTAAGGGCGTTGGAGCCGTAGAGGACCGACGCCGGCCCGAGGAGAACCTCTATCCTCTCGACCGCGTCTATCTCCACGCGGTCCAGGTCCCCCTCGCCGGTGACGGCGTTCCACATCGGAACATTGTTTATCATCACCAGGACCTTGTTGGCGTAGTGCTCCTGCAGTCCGCCGCGCACGGTCGGGATATTATGCATCAGGTAGGTGCGGGTGACCGAAATTCCCGGCACGGTCTGAAGGGCCTCGGCCACCGAGCCGAAGTTGTAGCGCTCTATCTCGGCCCGCCCTATGACCCTGACGTTGGAGACGCTGTCGAAGACGCTTTCAGGCGTGGGAGAAGCGATCGTGAGGTTGGCGGCCTCCTCGCTCATGAAGATCCAGAATTCGTCGGGCGGCTCCGCGTAGCCCTGGCCGGCCAGCAGAAGGAGCGCGATGGCGTAAGAGGCGGTCGGCCTGTTCATCTTTTCCCGCTTTTCCCCATTTTCCTTAAGGTCACGGTACCGGGGCTCCTTCCCGCAGAGCTTGCCGGCGCGGGCGTCGCAGAGCCCGTGGGTGGACTTGGCATTCGACTTGCGCCTCTAACTAGATCTCCACCCGCTCCCAGTAGCCCTTGTCCGAGCGTATTTTCTTGCAGCTGGCGCAGATCGGTATCAGCTACTGGAGCGCCTTGACTTCGCGCGAAATCCCAGACCTTCTTTTTCAGCAGCTTGGAGCGGGAACACCCTGGATTCTCGCAGGCCTTGGAGCTGACGTCCAGCAGGGCGCCGGCCCCGGCAAGGGCCAGTTCGGCCCGCTTGGCGCGGGAGATGTCCTCGAAAAGCACGCCGACGCAGTCGCCCGGCAGCGGGAAAGCGTTGAAAGAGTACCAGGTCTCCTTGAGGCCCGGCTGTCCGTAAAGCATCTCGCTCACGCGAAAGGGGCGGCGCTTTACGGCCACGTCCCGGTACTTCCGGTGTATGCCGGCTTTGGCGAGTCCGGGAAAAAGATCTAGGATCAGGCGGCCCTTCATGCTGGCCGCCGGCATCCTGACCATACGCGCGCCGGCCGGGTTCACGTCTATCAGGCGCAGGCTGGCCGGGTCCGACCGTTTCTCCAGGCGGTATACGTGCAGGCCCGTGCCGGTGTTGCGCAATATGGCCGCGTAAAGGTTCTCCGTTCCGCCTGTCCCGGAGTTTCCGATCTTCCCGGTATTTCCCATAAACGATACCTCCCCGCCCCCCGGCGCACCGCGTCAAACGCGATTG
>CAZVWK010000022.1:19978-26827 GCA_964631475.1 uncultured Elusimicrobiaceae bacterium
CCGGCTTTCAAGGGTTATTTTAGGCGGTTATTTTAAGCGGCTCCGGGTTTTGATAAGATATTCCGGATGAAGACCTACGATGTCGCCGTAATAGGGGCCGGCATAACAGGGGCGGCGCTGGCCCGGGAGCTCTCCCGCTTCCGGGTCTCCGTCCTCCTGCTGGAGAAAGAGGTCGAGCCGGCTTTCGGCGTCTCCAAGTCCAACAGCGGCATAGTTCACGCCGGCACCCAGAACACCCCCGGCACGCTCAAGGCCTGCCTCTGCGTGGAGGGCAACCGCCTGATAGCCGGCCCCCTCTCCGCCGAACTCGGCCTGGATTTCATCCGCTGCGGCCAGCTAATAGCGGCCTTCGGCCCGGAGGACCTGCCGCGCCTGGAGCGCATAAAGGCCGAGGGCGAGGCCATGGGAGTAGAAGGTCTCTTGATAGTGGACCGCGCCTGGCTCGACGCCAATGAGCCCAACCTCTCCCGAGAAGTGACGGCGGCCCTGCTCTGTCCCACGGCGGGCATGATCAGCCCATACCGTTTCGTGCACGCCCTGGTGGAGAACGCGGTCGGGAACGGCGTCGCCCTGCGCACGCTCGCGCCCGTCACCGCCATAAGCCGCAGCGCGGACGGCGTCTTTTCCCTGACCGCCGGCGGAGAGTCATTCGGCACCCGCTTCGTGGTCAACGCGGCCGGTCTGTGCGCCGACGACGTGGCCGCGCTGGCGGGGCTTCCTCCTTACCCGATACGCCCGCGAAAGGGAGAGGAGTACCTCCTCGACCGCAAGCGCGAACATATCGCCAACCGGATAATTTTCCCCCTTCCCTCCGGCAAGTCAAAGGGCATACTGGTCATAAAGACCTCGGACGGAAACCCGATGATAGGGCCTACCGCCCACGACACGCCCGACCGCGGGGACCTGTCTACTACGGACGAGGGGCTCGCCGAGGTGCTGGAAGGCGCCCGCCGCCTCCTGCCTTCGGTGAACAAGTCGGACATTATCGCCTATTTCGCCGGCCTGCGCCCGGCCTCCGGCGACGATTTCATCGTGCGGCACGAGGACGCCGTCCCCGGCTTCTTCAGCGCCGCGGGCATACAATCGCCGGGGCTTACCGCGGCCCCGGCCATCGCTCTCATGCTCAAAGGCCTGCTGGCGGGGCGCGGTCTGCGCCTGGAGCCCAGGGAGGATTTCAAGCCGCTCCGGGTCAAGCCCGTACACCTTTTCCAGGTTTCGCTTGGGCGCACGCGCGAGCTGATAAAAGAGGACCCGGGCTACGGCGACATAGTCTGCCGCTGCGAGTTGGTCTCCGCCAGGGAAGTGCGCGACGCGATTAAGCGCGGCGCCCGCACGCTGGACGGAATCAAGTTCCGCACCCGCGCGCAGGCGGGCCGCTGCCACGGCGGCTTCTGCACCACCAGGCTGATGAAGATAATGCAGGAGGAGATGGGCCTTTCCCCTTCGGAAATAACCAAGCGCGGGCCCGGCTCCGAAATAATAAAGGACGAAAGGAAATAATATGGCCGAGACACCGAGGATAATCTACATGAGACCCACGGCGAAGAAGGACAGGCGCCTCCTCCGGACGGCGCTGGGAGTGCCGGTCAGGCGGGGGCGCGCCGTCTTCGACCTGTACCTGAACTGAGATGAAGACGAGGGACCTCGTTATCGTGGGCGGAGGCCCGGCCGGCATGGCCGCGGCCCTGGCCGCGCGCAAAGCCGGGGTCCGCGACATACTCCTGCTGGAGCGGGATCAGTATCTGGGCGGTATACTCAACCAGTGCATACACCCGGGCTTCGGCCTGCACCGCTTCAAGGCCGAGCTGACGGGGCCGGAATACGCCGACAGGTTCGTCAGGATGATCGCCGCCGCGCCGGAAATAGAGGTCGGCCTGCGCTCCTTCGTGGTCAGGCTGACCCCGGGGCGCCGGGTCTCATACCTGAAGCCAGGCGCGCTGGAAGAGGTGCAGGCCCGCGCCGTCATAATGGCCACCGGCTGCCGCGAGCGCACCCGCGAGATGATCCCTATCCCGGGCACCCGCCCCGCCGGCGTTTACCCGGCGGGCCTCGCGCAGAAGATGGTTAATATGGAGGGCTGGATCCCGGGCCGTGAGGCGGTCGTAATCGGCTCGGGCGATATAGGTCTGATAATGGCGCGCCGGATGGCGCTGGAAGGCGTAAAAGTCCGCGCGGTCATCGAGATACAGGACAAGACCAGGGGCCTGGTGCGCAACGTGGTGCAGTGCCTGGAGGATTTCGGAATCCCCCTTTATATGCGGCACAAGGTCGCCCGTATCTGCGGCCGGGACCGGGTGGAGGGCGTGGATGTCGTCAGGGTGGACGATAATTTCGCCGCAGTGCCAGGCTCGGAATTCAGCATACCCTGCGATACGGTCCTGGTCTCGGTCGGCCTTATCCCCGAGAACGAGCTGCTTGAGGCTGCCGGCGCCTCGATAGACCCCCGCACCAACGGCCCCGTCGCGGAGGAGCTTAACGGCACTTCCATTCCGGGCGTGTTCGCCTGCGGAAATTCTTTCAAGGTGTACGACCTTGTGGACTGGGTCAGCCGGGACAGCGAACTGGCCGGCAGGGCCGCAGCCGCGTACCTGGCCGGAGGGGCGCGATGAAAAGGACGATGATTTGCATCGAATGTCCGCGCGGCTGCGCTATGGAAGTGACCCTTGAGAGCGAGTGGAAGGTGTCCGCCGTGGCGGGGCACCAGTGCCCGCGCGGCGACAAGTACGCCAGGCAGGAGGTCGAGGCGCCGATGCGCACGCTGACGACAGCCGTGCTTACCCGGGGGCTGGAACTCCGGATGCTGCCCGTGCGCACCTCCGCCCCGATACCCAAGGGCCGGCTGATGGAGGCGATGGCCGCCGTTAAGAAGATGGTCGTCGAAGCGCCGGTCGAGACCGGCCAAGCCGTCTCGAAGGATTTCCTCGGCCTGGGAGTCGACCTGGTCGCCACCCGCGGCCTCGGTCCGGCCTCCTGAGCCTGGGCCTTTTTACACATCCGCCTGGGTCCTTGGACGCTTTTTCCCCGCCCCGGTTCCTCCTGGCTGGAGGCCGAAGCCGGCGCGCCGGAGATTGCGGTTCCCGAAGCGACGCCGCTCTCTTACAGGGGCGGAGGTTCAGGCGAAGCCGGCAGGCCGGGAAGCTTCGCCGCAACGGCCGGGCGCTCCTTCCGGCGCCTCCCCAACCATCTCACCAGCTACGCCATCCCTTCGCCTTATCCTACGGACTGGAGCACGCTCGGCTCGCTGGCCGTTTCTTTCGCCCGCAACAACGCCGCGGTGAAACTGCTCGGACAGACCCACGCCATCGGGCATGTCGCCTTCGAGATAGGCTGCACCCTGCCGGACGCCCGCAGGGACGTCATAATCACCGGGCAGGTGCTATACGCGCCCCCAAGCCCGGCCAGCCCGCCTGGGATAATTCCGCCCCGAAGTACGAGAGGTATTCTCTCAACAGCGCCGTCGGGCTGACGGTGGATTATTCCTCCGATTCCCGGCCGACCGCCTGGCGGCTAAAAGACTGAAACGGCGCGCCCCTAGGCCCGCCGGCGACGGCTGGCCTTTTTATTGGTAAAATCTGCCTATGGACGCGTACGTCTCTTTCGTCAGGGATAACCCTTTCCTCAGCGCCATCCTCCAGTTCGCCGTCCTCGGGACGCTGGGGGAGGCCGCGGCGGCCTGGCTGCGGGAGCGCCGCTTCTTCGTTCCCTTCCCGCCCCGCGTCGCGCTTCTCAAGGCCCTGGGCTGGTCCGTGCTGGCTGTCTTCATAAAGTACGCCTTCGCCGGTTTCACGGCTTTCGTGGCCGGCCTTTCCGAGAGAGGCTTGCTGCCCGGGGAACTCGGGCCCGTTGCCTTCGCCTTCTCCGTTTCCCTTTCAATGAATCTGCAGTTCGGGCCCTTCCTTATAATCGTCCACCGGCTGATAGACAACGCCATCGACGGCCGGCGCAACTGGGGCGGAATCGACAAGGCGCTGCTATCGCTGCTCTGGTTCTGGGTGCCGGCGCATACCGTCACCTTCACGTTCCCCGAGGATTTCAGGATAGGACTGGCGGCCGTCTGGTCGCTGGCTCTCGGAATGATACTGGGTTTTTACGGCGCGCGCAGCGCCGGGAGGAACGCGTGACAAAAGATATAAAAAAATATCCCGCCGCGCTGCCGGCGCTGATACTGGTATTCCTGGGCATATTCCTCGCCATGGTATGGCCTTTCCTTCTTTCCCTGCTGATCGGGGTCATCCTGGCGCTGCTTACCCGCCCGCTTTACGACCGTCTCATAAAAACAGGAGCCGGGCCCAAACTCGCCGCTTCCGTTTCGCTTCTGGTCATGTTCGCGGTCATAATCGTGCCGCTGGCCCTCTTTACCTACGCCGCCATCAGCCAGGGGATCGAGCTCACCCAGGCCCTGGCTGGGCCGCAGGGCGGAGCGCTGTTGCGTAAGGCTATAGACGGCGTGATGGCCCTCAGGCCCGCGGCCTTCTTCGTGGACAATCCCGCGGCGCTGCAGTCCAAGGGCATGGAATTCCTGCACAACGCCGCCGCAGGACTCAGCACCTCCATACTGGTGCAGGCCGCGGCCCTGCCCGCAGTGACGCTGAAAGCGGCGCTGGTGGTGCTGACCTGGTTCTTCGCCCTCTGCGATGGCGAGCCGTTCATGAAATGGCTGACGGCCCGGCTACCACTCGACATAGATCTGAGGGGCAGGATCTGGTCTTCCTTCCGCGGCACGACATCCACCATAGTCTGGGCAACTTCCGCTTCGGCCACCGCCCAGGCCCTGACCATACTGGCGGGATTCTGGCTGCTGGATATCCCCGGGATGTTCATCGCCGCCGGCATCACCTTCATATTCGGCTGGATCCCCGTGCTGGGCAGCTTCCCCGTCTGCCTAGCCGGCGCGGGTTACCTTTATATGCAGGGCTATATGGGGAAGATAGTCGTCCTCGCGGTAATCAGCTTTACCGCCAGCATGCTCGACTATACCATCAAGCCGGCCTTCCTGAAAGGACAGGCCAATATGCATCCCCTGCTGGCGATAGTGTCGATCTTCGCCGGCATAGGGACTTTCGGGATACTCGGGGTCATACTCGGGCCGGTGGTGGCCGCAATACTTTTCTCCATGCTGGAGACCTGGAAGGCTGAAGCGGCCTAAAGCGGGTCTTCAGGCGGGGGCTAGGGACTCCAGGTCCCTGAGAAGTTTCTTCGTGACCTTGAGCCTGTACCAGTGGGCCGTGGCCGCGTTGCAGGAGTGGCCGGCCGGGCACACTTTCTTGAAGCCGAAGCGCAGGTGGCAGCAGATGGCGACCAGGTTGCCGTCGTCGCAGGCGTACCAGATTTCTTTGGCCCCCCGCTCCGTAGCGTAGCGTATCCGGGCCGCGGTCAGGCGCTTCGCGATGCCCCTTTCCCTGAACTCAGCGGCCACCCTCAGGCCGTCCATCACCCAGCGCCCCCCGTCGAAATAGATCTCGCTGTGGCCCGCCAGTTTCCGGCCCGCCCAGGCCGCGAAATAGGCGTGCTCCGCCCCGCGCCTGTCCGGGCGCGGGCAGTCGGCGTAGAAAACTTTGAAGGCCCTGCGCCAGGAGGCGCCCTCGCCTGCGACGCGGGCTACTTTTATGCCCGGTTCTTCGGTTGCCATGTAGAACGATTATAGTAAAGCGGAGGCTCCCTGTCACATGCCGATGGTCCCAGCCGGGGATAGGGCGAAATAGCCGCCGGGACCGGGACCTATGCCCGATACGGCTGCGCTCCGCCATACGTAGAATCGATACATGATAAAAACCGCCATAACCCTGCTCGTCGCCCTGTTCCAGGTCTCCCTTTTCTCCCCGCCAGCCCGCTCTGCCGGCTTCGCCCCGGACGTCCTGTCGGCCGCCGAAGTCCCGTTCCTTTCCTCGCTGCGCGACCTGCCCCCCGCGGCCGCAGAAGGCGCGCTTCGACCATACCGGGCTGCCCTATCATCTTTTCTCCGAAGAGACGGCCATCACGCCGGTGCTGGTCCGCGCCATAAGCACCGTGAACTCCACTCTGGATGTGGCGCTCTATAACCTGCAGCTTTCCGCAGCTTTCCGATGTAAAAAAACGGCTTTCCTGCTATAATTTTACGTATGAGGCTGATCCTTGCGGCCCTGCCGCTGTTTTTCCTGTCCGCCTCCTTCTCGCAGGCCCAGGTGACTGAGCGGCGGGTGCGCGGCGTGGAGGTCAGGGTCCAGCGCTTGGAGACCAGGGTCACGGTCCTGGAGGGAAAGGGCCCGGCCGGGCAGTCCGCGGCGCCCGTGATACAGAAAGAGCCGGCCGTGCCGGTCATGGTCCAGTTCCTGCGCAAGCAGAACGTCGTGGAGGGCGACAAGTTCGGCCTCAGGCTCTTCCTTCACTTCCAGAACCTTTCCACCCGCACGCTGCGCTCCTTCAAAGGCCGGCTGGTGCTGAGCGGCGGGAAGGGCGAGGTCCTTTACGACAGGCCTTTCGCCTGGGACGAGCCGCTGTTGGGCAGCGAGTCTATGGAGATCATGGTTACGGTGATGGGCGGTTCGGACAAGGATTATCTGCGGTTGCTGCGGGCCAAGGCGCTTAACGCCCGGCTGCAGAAGCAGGAAGCCGTTTACTGAATGCCCCCGGCATCAGCCATCGCCAAATGAAAAAGGCCCGCTCGCGCGGGCCTTCTCTTTGCCGGGACCGCTGATTCTTCAGCAGTTTTTCGCCCCCCTTCCCCAGCATCATCTCCGAAAAACCGTCCAGGCGGCATTTGAGACCGAGCCTGGCATATACCGAGAAGATGACCGCCATCAGCAGCAGGTAGGACCAGAAGAAAAACGAGGAGAGTTTGAGCCCGGCGGTCGGCGAGTGTATGAATCCAGC
>CAZVWK010000023.1:0-26025 GCA_964631475.1 uncultured Elusimicrobiaceae bacterium
TCGCGCCTCGCACCCGTCTCAAAGTTCAAGCCTCCAGCGCCGACATTATTTACGCGGGCCTCAGTAACGCAAAAATACCTTAGCCGGTCTTTTTTAAAGGCCCGGTAAACGTCCTTTCCGGGCTTAGGTCATACCATGAAACCCCCGTGCCCTGGGCCGCCGGGTTTTCCGGGGCCTTTCATGGTATTTTTTTTCTCCTCGTAAATTCAGCGTCGCGCTCTCCCTGCCTGTTTTTTGCGCCCGCCCGGCCTCCAGGGCCTTTCATGGTATTTTCGATCGTGCGCCTTTTTGGCTCCCCCCGGCCCTTTCTTTGACTATTTTCCTTTCATGGTATTTTTAAACTTGCGCGTTTTCAGGCTGTTTCCAGGGTCTTTTATGGGTCCTGGCCGGGCAGCTCTTTTATGGTATTTTAGGCCGGGCGGGGGGAGAGGGCCTATTCCGCCTCGTAGGCCCCCCTGGCCTTCCAGGGTTTGCAGAAAGTCGGCAAGTTTTCAGTTTCTTCGGATCCGCAGCCCATGAAGCCCGGGGTAGGCCTTTCATGGTTTTTTTGAAGTCGCGATTTTGAGCTGCCTGGCCCGATCCGTCGGTTTCAGGTTTTCAAAAAGTTGGCAACTTTTTTGGAAATTCGGCGGCCGGCTGCCGGTTGTCGGGGGCCGGACTATATATAAGGAGACTGCTATTAATAAAAAACTATATATCGTATTAGGTTTACTTAAAAAATCATTATAAAATAATGGTTTTTGTGAAAACATTAAAAACAATTATAACTTCACGCGAGCCGGGCAAGGGGGATATTTTAGTTAACATAATATATCTTATCGTAAGTTGGCCAATAGGGAGCCGAGGGTCTGCTCCGGGCCCTGCTGATCGGCCTGTTCGCGGTGTCTCGCCCCGTGGTTCCTGTTGCCGTAATGCCGGAGCCGCCGGGGTCCCTTCGGCCGGGCCGGTCGCGGGGCTCCCGGCACCGACTGCGGCATTGCCGCCCTGTTCCGGGCCCGCGGCGGCTTGGCGGTGTCTGTGCGGTGGTTTTCAGCCCTTGCTGTCGGCTATCTTCTTGAGCTTCATGGCGGCTGCCCAGGCCTTCTCCAGGCCCTTCTGGGTGATCGAATAAGTCCTGCCGCGCTTGCTGCCGCTGGCCGTTATCAGCCCCTCTTTGATCTCCCGGGCTATGAGCCTGTCCAGCCTCTCCGGGGCGTAGCCGGAGGCTTTTATGGCCTTGGACAGGGTTATGGCGCCGGTCTCCTGGCGGCCTTCGAGCAGCCTGTAGGCGGCCGCCAGGGCCAGGAGCGCCTCTTCCGGGCCGATCTCCGGGCTCTTGTTGCGCAGTTGCAGCAGGCCGGCTTTGGTCGCGGTTATAGCCTGCCAGAGCCCCGGCTCGCGGCCGGGTTCGGCGGTCGCGGGCGGCCGCGCGCCGGTTCCCGGCGCGGCGATTTCGTCCATAAACCCGCGCTTCTCCGTGATTATGAAATCCAGCGGGCCCTCGGCCTCGAACTCGGCGCCTGAAGGATGTTTTATCCTGAGCTTATAGCTTTCCATGGTGTTTTCCTGTTGGTTATCAACTTGCCGACAGTCGCCCGCGCCATTATTCTAGCTTATGCGCTACTATATGTCAATATATGACAAGCATATGGTGGTCATATGTCAACAGGTTGTGGATAGCTTTGGGGATAACGGGGCTCCGTAGCGGTTCTCATTGGGAAAAAGGGGGTATCTGCGGGGTTCCCGGAGGCCTCTCCGGGGGGCCTGATATGCACAGGAACAGCTTGTTTTCAGGCCCCGGAAGGGGTTAAAATACCCCCCCTTCCCCTCTCCCGGTCCTCGAAAATGAGGACTATTCCGGGTGCTGCCGGGGGCTCACCACGAAAAACGCGCTCGTACACCGTACTCGCGCTCCTTCCTCGCCGCTCGCGCTCGTATGCGCCTCCGCGCCCTCGAGATGCGACTCCACTGGCTAGCTCCGGCGCATACTCCGTAAGCTCGCTTCGGACGGTTTTCTTAGGTGAGCCCCCGCCATCCCCCGGTTGTCTCCTTATGCGGACGCCGGCAGGACCTCCATGGTTTTTTTGGAGCGGGGGCGGGAGGCTTTGCGGAGGCAGTGTTACCTGGGTTACGGGGGCTGGAAGGGCTAAAAACGGGCCTGCACGTAGGCTGAGACGAGCTTTGCCTTGTCGTCGGTCGGGTAGAGGCCGCCCGGGGTGAAGATGGCGTAAACGCCCTTCAGGACGAGGTCCTTGTCTATCGGCCAGGCCACGGCCAGGTCCAGCTCCGTGCCCAGCTGCCGGTTGCTGCTGTTGATGTTCTTGGAGGCGCGGTACTTGAAATAGTCCACCGACAGGATCAGCCTCTTATAGGGAATGTCGGCGCCTATATTGATGACATTGAGACCCGAGACGCCCTCGGGCATGCCGTTGACCGTATCCGAGGTCTTTATGGTGTCGTAGAGGCTGGCGCCCATGACGGCGCCGTAGCCGCCGCGCTCCAGCCCGTCGTTGCGGGAGCCGAAGGCGGGGAAAAAGGCCTTGTCGGTCCCCCCCGCGGCGCCGGGATTGCCGCTGGACCGGCCATAGGCCAGGCGGAATTTAGAGGTGCCGAAGAACCCCAGCGGCTGGTTCCAGGCGCCCTTCATCATGAAGGCCATGCCCTCGTAGTCCACCTTGGTGCCGTCGGTCTTCTTGCCCGAGCCGCCCTGCATGGCGAACTCGCCGTCGAACTCCAGCTGGCTGCGGCTGAGGAAATAGCGGGCGCCGGTATAGGAGCGGTTCCTGGACGAGGCGGTGTAATCCAGCGCCTCGGCGTTGGACGGCGAGTTCTCCCGGAAGTGGTAGAACTGCCAGACGCCCTCCTTGGAGGGGCGGTAGACGCTGGCGCCGAAGACGGTGTAGGCGGCGGTGGACCTGTAGGGCCGGAAGGCGAAGATGTCGGTCTTGAAGCCGAAGAAGCTGTCCGCCTCCAGCAGGACCCCGGGGAAGCCCTGGTCGCTCGACGAGAGGGTTATGCCCTGGCCCAGACGGTAGTCCTGCCGGCCCAGCGTGGCCGTCAGGCCGCGGCGGCCGAAATTGTAGATCTTGACATAGGCGTTGCGGACGAAAGGCGAGCCGTTGACGCTCTCGTACTTGCCGACGCCGCCCTGGAACTGCGGCGAGTCCACCGTGCTGGAGGTGCCGCCGGTGCCCATGCTCTGGAGTATGACGCCTATGTCCATGGTGGACAGCGGGCGGCGGGGCAGGGCTATGTCCTTGACCACGAAGCCCAGCGAGACGTTCTCGGTATAGATGGTCTCGCTGTTGCGGGAATCGATGTAGATCAGGTCCTCGTAGGACGAGGCCTTCACGCGTATGTCGGAGAGTATGTCCAGCTTGACGGCGCGGGCGGTGCCGGAGAGGGCGAAAAGGGCGGCCAGCGCCGAGGAGATAATGATATGCCGCTTCATTCGGGATTTATTATAACAAAATAACAATGGCCGGGGAGTTTCCGGTGAAACTCCCCCTGCGCATAGCGCGGGCACTCCGTGCGGCATACATCCTCTCGTCCTGTCGCGCATAGCGCTCCGGACTCGACCCGCTGCGCGGGTAACTTTAAGTCCCGGGCGGGACTTAAAGTTAGGAATAAAAAACCCCGGGGAGGTTAGTCCCCGGGGTTTTTATGTCTATTAACCTTGCGGTTATTAGAACTTGACGTTTAACGCCGCGCCGAGCACATGGGCCGGGTCGTCCTTGGTGTTGCCCGAGGCGACGGAGTAGTTCTTCTCCGGCATGAAGTAGGCGTAGTACGCCTTGATCTTCACGTTCTCGCTGTGCTGCCAGCTGGCGCACAGGTCGAGCTCGGTGCCGATCTCGTCATAGCCGATGGACGCGCCGTCGAGCTTGTCCTCGGTAGGGGCGAGGAAGACATACTTGGCCGAGAGGCTCAACTTCTCCTCGAACTCCGGCATCCACTTGGCGCCGATATTCCAGGTCGTCAGACCGGAGGCGGTGTCAGTCGGGTTGCCGCTCACGCCGTTGTTGGCGTTGAAGCCGCCCCAGAATACGCCCGGGCGATAGTCGGAGTTGACGGCCACGAACTGCTCGGTCTTGGTGTCCGTGGAGTTGTCGTCGCCGGAGCCCATGGCGAACTCGCCCATGAAGGTCAGCTTGCCGGCGATGTCCATGCCGTAGTCGGCCTTGGCGAGGAGGGCCATGCCCTCGTACTTCGCGGTGGCGCCGTTCTGGCCCATGTTCTTGGCGTATTCGCCGTAGTAGTTGAACCCGGCGAGTTTGCCCATGGCCTTGACGCCGGCCACTTTCAGGACAGTGTCGCTGGCGGCGGCATAGGTCTTATTGTTGTAGTAGTACGCGCCCAGGGACAGATCGTCATTGAGCATGTACTTGGCCACGATGCCGGTCAGGTCGGTGTCGGCTTCGGGGACGGCGATAGGAGTAGTATCATTTACGGCCTTGCCGGCGACAGCATGGATAGTCCACTTGTCGTTCTTGTACCAGCCGGTCCACGAGTCCAGCGCGGTCACGGCCGCGGTCGGGACATAGGGCCAGCCCTGGGGACCGTAATAGACGACCAGGTCACCCTGCTCGCCGTAGTACTGGCGGCCCAGCTTGTGGTCCAGACCGAACACGCCTTTGAGGTTCAGGTAGGCCTGTTCGAATATGGTGTTGAGCGTCAGGTTGTCCACGGACTCGCCGGTCGCGGTGCCGGTGTCGCCGTACTTGCGGTTCTCTTTCACCAGGGACACGACCGCGTCGACATCGTCGTTGAGGTCGAAGGCCATGTTAACCTGCAGGCGGGTGTCGACATCGCTGGTCGTGTCGTCCAGGTCGTCGTCCGCGTCGGTGTTGTTCTTGCTGCTGTACGCGTTGACGTCTATGACGCCGTCGTACTTGAAGTTCTTGAGCAGCTCGGCGCTGGCAATATTGCCAGTGAACGCGAGCAGCGCAAGCATCGCTATCAGTTTCTTCATTTACTCTCCTCCTGTTTTGTCGTAAGCCCCCGTTTCCGGGGCCTTTGCTCTCTCCCGCGGGAGGGTTTTGAATCCGCCCTTGGGCTAGTGCCTGTGCCCCGGTATCCGGAGCCTACGGCCTTTCTGGAGAAGCGCCTTAAATTTGGGCGCTCCGCTCCCCCCCATACTACCCCGGGGCTGGCGGACCCTCCTGTACTGCGGTTGGAAGGCCTCCTTTACAGAGCACCATAATACTACAAAAACCCCAGAAACCTGTCAAGTATATATTTAATATATATGACGGATATGCCATATATGGCAAAAGGCGGGCATGGCCGCGGCGGCGCCGGGGCATGAAAAAGCCCGGCCGCGGGGCCGGGCTTGCAGCGGCAGGGGCCGCTTTATTTGGGCTGGGCGGGAGCGGCCTGGCCGGTCTTTATCTTGGCGCTTTCGGACCAGGAGGTCTCGGGATAGAGTATGGCGATCTTCTCGTAGGTCGCCCTGGCGCCGTCCCTGTCGCCGGTCTTCTCCTGGACAAGGGCCAGGGAGTAATGCGCTTCGGGGGCCAGCAGGTGGTCGGCGTATTTGGCCAGGAAGTCGCGGTAGTCGGCCGCGGCCTCGGCGTGCAGGCCCAGTGCCTCGCGGGCCTTGCCGGCGTTGTAGACGGCGAAGGGGCGGATATGGGCGGGGCCGGAGACCAGCTTCTTGTACTCCTCCAGGGCTTCCTTGTACTTCTCCTGGCGGAAGAGTATGTCGCCCTTGCTCATGACGGCGTAGGGCGCGGCGTCGGAGCGGGCGAAGCCGGCGGAGACCTCGTCGAGCTTCTTCTCGGACTCGGCGTAGGCGCCGGAGAAGCCGGTCTGCTGGGCTATGAAGAGCTGCTTCCAGGCCGTGTCGTTTATCTGGCGGTAGTGCAGGAAGAACCAGGCGCCGAGTATGACCGCCGCGAGCAGGACCACGGAGGCCGCGATGACGGTCTCGCGCTTCTCTTTCAGGAAGGCCAGGAACTGGTCGGTCCTGCTGACCCTTATCTGCGGCTCGCCGCTGGACACCCAAGTGGATGAAGGCATTTATTTTTTCTCCTAAAAAACTGGCGCGCCCGGGCGGACTTGAACCACCAACCCTCTCCTTAGGACGGAGCAGCTCTATCCAGTTGAGCTACGGGCGCAATCGAACTAGTATTTTATCAAAGATTCGACGGGGTAGCCAGACAGCCTGCCGCGGCCGTTGAGGAAGCCCAGCTCTATGAGCATGGCCACGGCCTCCACCTTCCCGCCGAGCTTCTCCACCAGGCCGCAGACCCCTTTGGCCGTGCCGCCGGTGGCCAGCACGTCGTCCACTATCAGGACCTTCTCGCCGGGCGCCAGCGCGTCCTCGTGTATCTGCAGCGTGTCCTGGCCGTACTCCAGGTCGTAGGTGACCGAGACGGTCTTGTAGGGCAGCTTTCCCTTCTTGCGCACGGGCGTGAAGCCCGCGCCCAGTTCCAGCGCCACGGGCGCCGCGAAGATGAAGCCGCGGGCCTCCATGCCGATGACCTTGGTTATCCCCCTGCCTTTATAGGGCTCGGCCAGCAGCTTCACGGCCCGGCCGAAAAGCGCCGTGTCGTTGAGCAGCGGGGTGATGTCCTTGAACATGATGCCTGGCTTGGGGAAGTCCGGCACGTCGCGGATGGCGGCTTTGAGCGTCTCTATGTCGGCGGCGGTGGCGTTCATCATTTCTTCCCCTGCTTGCGCGGCACGTAGGGCCTGGTGGGGATGGCGTCGCCCAGCAGGTCGGTCTTCTGCTTGGGCTTGTTCCAGCCGGGCTGTATGTTGGTGGGCCCGCCCTTGTTGGACATCTCGATTAGGCCCATGCGGGCGGCTACGCGGCGCAGCCGCAGCAGCGCGCGCTCTTCTATCTGCCGCACGCGCTCGCGCGAGAGGCTGAGCTTCTGGCCTATCTCGTTGAGCGTCATGGCGGTCTGGCCGGTCAGGCCGTAGCGCAGTTCCACTATCATGCGCTCGCGCTCGCCTATCTCCACCAGCGCGTCCTTGAGCTCGTCGTGAAGGCGCAGTATGGAGATGAGGTTGTCGGGCGTGGAGGCGTTGTGGTCCTGCAGCGTGTCGCCGACCGTGTCGGAGCCGTCGTCGGAGCCCAGCGGGGTCTCGATGGACGAGAGGCCCGTCATGACCTCGGAGGCGTTGAGCGCGGTGCGCACCTGGTTGGCCGTCCAGTGCATCTGCTTGGCCATCTCGGCCAGTGTTGGATCGCGGCCCAGCTTGCCGTGCATGCTGTCCCACTGCTTGAGCCACTTGCGCAGGGCGGTCCAGGCGTGGGGAGGGACGCGGATGGTGCGCGAGGTCTCCTCCACCGAGCGGCGCACGTACTGCTCCACCCAGTAGGAGGCGTAGGTGGAGAAGCGGTAGCCCTTGCGTATGTCGAACTTGTCGATGGCGTGGAGCAGGCCCAGGTTGCCTTCCTCGACCAGGTCCATCAGGTCGGCGCCGGGGTAGAGGAAGCGCTTGGCTATCGGTATGACCAGCTTGAGGTTGAGCTCCAGCAGGCGCTGCTTGGCGCGGCGGTCGCCGCGCTTGACGCGCTTCCAGAGGTCGTGGGTCTCCTCGCGCGAGATCTTGTGGTCTATGGTGCTGATCTTGCGGATGTACTGGTTGGTGGAATCTATGTTTATGGCGCTGAGCTTCTCTTTGGGGGCGCTCTTCTGCTCCGCGCCCTCCGGCGCGCCTTCTTCCTTCTCTTCGGGGCGGGCGGACTCCTCTTCCCTCTCCTCTTCCTTCTCTTCGGTCCTGTCTTTCTTCTCGAGCATGTGGCGTGAACCTCTTTAATGGCGTGTTCATGTTGTTCCTGAACGAACCCTGTCACCGCGGGAAATAATACCTAAAATCGGCCTCCACGGGCAAGGACTATTGACACCGCAATGGGGGCGCCGCGGAAGGAACGGCGAAGCCCGGCGCCGGGCGCCGGGCTTCGTTGTGTTCCTGACCGCGGTAAAACGTAAAATCGGGGCGGTGAGATTTGAACTCACGATCTCTCGCACCCGAAGCGAGCGCTCTAGCCAGCTGAGCCACGCCCCGATTGTGAAATTATATTAGCATGTTTTCCGGCCCTTTTCAAAAGGGGGCCGGTCGCAGTGCTCCCGGCACCGACTGCGGCGAAAGCCGCCCTGTTACGGCCGGTAGAGTTCCTCCAGCACGCGGGCGGCGATGTCGCGCGCGGCGCGCGGGCGGGAGCAGGCTGTCATCGCCTTTTTCATGGGGTCGAGCATGGCGGGGTCGGCGGCCGCCTTTTTCACCAGCTGGGCCAGCCCCCCGGCCGTCCCGGCCTTGAGGGCCAGCCCGCGGCGGGAGAGGAAATCGGCGTTGCGCTCCTCCTGGCCGGGCAGCGGGGCGAAGATGAAGAGCGGTTTTATCAGGGCCAGCGCCTCGGCGGCCGTGACGCCGCCGGGCTTGCCGGCCACGATGTCGGCGGCGGCCAGGTGCGGCGAGGCGTCCCTGCAGTAATTGAAGACGCGCGCGTGGCGCCTCCCCCCCAGCAATTTCTCCAGCCGCGCGGAAAGTTTGCGGTTCTCGCCGCAGAGCACCAGGAGCTGTATCCTGCCCAGCAGCGGCTTCAGCGCGGCGGCCGCCTCTTCCAGCTCGCCCAGGCCCTTGCTGCCGCCGGCCAGCAGGACGGTGAAGAGGCGCGGGTCCAGGCCGAGGGAGAGGCGCTCGGCCTCGCTGCTGCGCGGCGCGGCGAAGCCCCTGCGCACGGGTATGCCGCAGGCGAAGATCCTTTCGGCCGGGGCGCCGTTCTTCCTGAGGTCGTCGGCCCCGGCGCGGTCGTGCGTGAACCAGGCCTTCACCCCGGTCCCTGGCCAGTAGGAGTGCGCGCGGAAATCTGTGACTACGGCGAAGAGGGGGCCGTGGGCCGTGCCGCCGCCGTCGGAGCAGAGCATCTGGCAGGCCGCCGCGTGCGTGGAAATGACGGCCTTCACGCCGCGCTTGCGCAGGTAGGCGGAGAGCCTGCGGGAATAGTAGGGCAGCACCGCTCCGCGAAGGCTCCTGGCCGCCATCGAGACGAGGCTGTTGTCGTAGGCGTAGGACCAGACGGCCGGCGTCTTCCTGAGGATCTGCAGGTAGGCGCGGGCCACGAAGGGGCCGAACGACGGGAACACCGCCGAGAGGTTGACATGGACCGGCTCCACCAGCTCTCGGGGCAGTTCCTCGGCTATGGCCTGCGCGGCGGAGGAATGGCCGGAGGGCTCGCAGCTGTAGATTAGGGCCGCTTTGAGCGGGCGGCGACGGCGCATGATGCTTTTATACAAAATAAAGGCGCCGGCGGGCATCATTACCGCCGGCGCCGGGGAGGAACCGCTTACTTGAGTTCTTCGTGGACCTTGCCGACCATCTTCTCCGAGGGCTTGAGGGTCTTCTCGCCTGGCTTCCACTTGGCGGGGCAGACCTCCCTCGGATTCTTGTAGACGTGGACGAAGGCCTTCATCTTGCGGAGCAGCTCGTCCATGTCGCGGCCGACATTGTTGAAGTTGACCTCGGCGCCGACCAGGAGTCCCTCCGGGTTTATGACGAAGGTGCCGCGGTAGGCCAGGCCGCTCTTGTAGTCGTAGGCGCCCAGGGCCCTGGCCAGAGTCCCCTTCACGTCGGAGCCCATCGGGTACTTAACGTCCTTGAGCAGCCGCTCCTGGGCCTGCCAGCCCATGTGGGTGAACTTGGTGTCCACGCTGACCGAAACGACCTCGGCGCCCAGGGCGGCGAGCTCGGCGTGCTTGCAGGCGAGGTCGGCCAGTTCGGTCGGGCAGACGAAGGTGAAATCGGCGGGGTAGAAGATCAGGACGGTCCAGCGCTTGTCCTTTACCGCGTCGGCCAGGCGGAAATGGCCGAACTTGACGGAGGCCGGGTCGAAGGTCTCGAGCTCGAAGTCGGGGACCTTTTCCCCCACCGTCAGCGATCTTTCTTTTTCTTCGTACATGGCTTTGTCCTCCTTTTGGACGACTTGGAACTTTTCGCCGCGCAGGGGCGGCAGTAACCGCGGAAAACGGTCTCCGAGCGCACCGTGCGGAAGCCGCCGCAGCGCCGGGGCTCCGGCGGGCGCGGCGCCGGGCGCCTGATATCTCGGACGGAGCCGCAGGCCAGGCAGAACATGTGGGCGTGGACGCCCGGGTCCGGGTCGAAGCGGCTGCGCTCCGGGTCGAAGCGAAGTTCCGCCAGGCGGCCCAGCGAGACCAGCTTCTGGAGATTGTTGTAGACGGTGGCCAGCGAGAGGCCGGGGAAGCGGCGCCTGAGCGCGGCGTGGAGGCGTTCGGCCGAAGGGTGGGAGGTGTTCCCCTCCAGCAGGGCCTCCAGGGCGTCCCGCTGCGGGGTGCGGCGGGCCCGGGGGGCGGATTTACGCGGCGCCGCAGCCGGGCGCTTTTTCGTGTTGACTTTAGGCATAAGGTAAATTAGAATAAATATCGTTTTATAAATATTACTAAATTAGAACCATTGTTGTCAAGGAGTCGGGATATGAAGGCCGTCCTTACGATACGCGGGATGAAATGCGGGGGCTGCGCGGCGGGCGTCAAAAAGGCGGCGGAGTCGGTGGCCGGAGTGAATTCGGCGGAGGTCAGCCTGGAGCCGGCGGAACTTTCCCTGGACCACGACGGCAGGCCGGAGACCCTGGAGGCCGTGAAAAAGGCCCTGGGCCGCGCCGGCTTCTCCGCCGGCTGACCCAGGGCCCCGCCGGGCCCGCATTACGGCTTCAGGCGGCCGGATTCTCCACGCGGCCGATGAACAGCACCAGGCCCGTCTTGTTCTCCGTTATCAGGAAGAGGAAAGGGCGGTCGGCCCGGAAGATTTCGAAATCCATCATTATCGACTTGAGGCCCATGGCCACGCCGGTGGCGGCGGCGGCCTCGGTGCCCTCCTCGTTGACCTCCACGAAGGCCTGGTGGAAGACCTTCTGCACGTAGAGGTCCAGCGTGCCGTCCATGCCCGAGAAATCGGCGGCGTCGGTGAAGGCCAGTTTGAGCCCCATCTCGGGCAGCCGCTCGGCCAGGCTGTACCTGGCGCTGAACTTGAACTTCGGGAGGAACGCCTTGACGTCGCGCTCCTGCATGTCGGCCCGCCAGGCGGCCAGTTTCTCCGCCGAGAGCGCGGCTTCCACTTCCGGCAGGGACTTTCCTTCGCGCGGCAGTATGGCCATCATCGACAGCGAGCCGCCGGCGTACGGCAGGTCCACCACGGAGGCCAGTTCATCCGCGGTGTAGAGGCGCTTCTTCTGGCCGGGGTGCGCCATCATCCTGACCTTCACCGGCTTCCCCTCGCTGACGAAGAAGTCGGCGTCGGAGGTCATGCCCGCCTCGAAGGGATGCTGCCAGCTGCCCTTGAAATAGACGGCGCTGGCCAGGACCAGGCGGGTCAGCGCGTTGAGGGACCTGGGCGGGAAGAGGTCCTTTATCTTCCCCTCCGTCTGTTTTTCGGTCCAGTCGTTTATCTCCTTGCGGGCCGCCTCGGCGTCGTTGCGGAAGTCGACCGCGGAGGACTGGGCGGAGTAGGATTTTTTGAGCTTAGAGAGGTAAGCGGCCCTGAACTTGTAGCCCTTCTGCGGCCAGATGCTGTTGGCCAGGACCAGTTTCGCCGAACCTTTGCCGGCTTCCAGCGCGGCGGCGCCGGCGGCGAAGCTTTCGGCCAGCCCCTTCTCGGGGGCAGGGAAACCGAAGACCGAGTCGAACTCGGCGGCGGTGGGGCCCTTGGCGCCTTCGCGGGTCATGGCGAAGGCCGAGGTGATGCTGTAGGGCGAGAAGAAGACATTGCCGCCCTCGGACGCCAGCGAGCGGTAGAGCTTTATGGCGAAGTCGTTGTTGTAGGGGGCCAGGGCCGGGGGTTCCGTCCCGGCTGAGGCGCCGGCCTTCTTTTCGGAGCCGGTCTTGCCCGCGCAGGCGAAAGCCGCGAAAGTCGCCACGAAAACCGCCGCCATCGCTATCTTATTTCCCATCGTAGTCTCCTGCCAAAAAAATCGACCGTCCTCATCGGGGCGCCGGCGAACCCTCGTCTCGAAGCGAGACCCCGGGTTCTTCCCGGCTTGCCCTGGAAAGGTCTTCCGCGGCTACACAAAAGAATCGACCGTCCTCATCGGGGCGCCGGGAATTGAACCCGGAGTCTCTCGCACCCCAAGCGAGCGCTCTACCATTGAGCCACGCCCCGGTGAGGAAAGTCGAAAACGTCGAGGCGTTATTCTATCAAAAACGGGCCCGGCCTCAAAATCCCGCGGCCTAGATCTCTTTGGCGATCTGCCGCAGCTCTTTCTTTATCTCGTCGAGGAGTTCCATCGTCCTGGCGTCGGCGGCCGGCGGGATGAATTGCTTCTTCTCTGGTTTGGATTTGCCCCGGGAATAAAGCACCTTGCGCGCCCCGCGCAGCGAATAGCCCTTGAGCAGGACCAGGTCCTTGATCTCGTTGATGGTTTCCAGGTCCTGCCGGGTGTAGCGGCGGTGGCCGCTTGCCAGCCGCAGGGGGCGCAGCAGTTTGAACCGGGCCTCCCAGTAGCGGATGGTATGCGGGGCGATGCCGGTCTTGCCGGCTATCTCGTTTATGGAGAGATAATTCTTTTCCGTAGCTATATCCCTATCAGGATTTTCCTGGACGGCTTGAAGCGGATGCTCTTGCGGGGGCCCACCATGACCTTCTGGTTGGTCTTGGGGTTGCGCATCTGGCGCGGCTGACGTTCCTTGACGCGGAAGGTGCCGAAATTGGAGATGACCACCTTCTCGTTGGAGCGCAGCGCTCCGGCCATCATCTCGAAGACGCGGTGCACGGCCATCTTGGCGTCTTTCTCTGTGGTAAGGTGGCGGGCGATCTCCTTGATTATGTCATGCCTGTTCATCGTCCTAGTCCTCCTCTTCTTCCTCTTCTCCGCGGCTGTCGTCTCGCGCGCCCTTGCCGGGGCCGCCGGGAGGGCCGGGTTCCTTGAGCAGTTGCGAGATGATATCGTTGGGCTTAAGGCTCTTGAGGTCCTCGCGGAACTTGACCACCTCGTCCTCGGTGATCGGCTTGGAGAGCACCTGCGTCTTGGCGAAGACGGCCTCCGAGACGTAGATGGGGCAGCCGAAGCGCACGGCCATGGCGATGGCGTCGGAGGGGCGGGCGTCCACGGCCTTGCTTTCGCTGCCGGACCTGGACGCGAGGTGTATGAGCGAGTAATAGGTGTTGTCGTTTATGTCCTTGATGACGACCTTCTCCAGCGTATAGCCCAGTTCCCTGATCATGGCGAAGAGGAGGTCGTGGGTCATCGGCCGGGGCGACGGGTAGCCCGAGAGGCGTATGGCGATGGCCTGCGCCTCGGAGGGCCCTATCCAGATGGGCAGTATGCGCGAGCCGTCGGTCTCGTCGAGGAAGATTATCGATTCGCTCAGGCTGGTCGCTATCGAGTAGATCTTTACTTCTTTCTCCAGGGGCTCGGTCATGGGCGGGGGCTCAGGCGCCCCCCTCCTTCCTGCCGTCGGCCGCCCCGTCCTTGTGCCGGAACGAGAGTTCTTTCCCCTTGAGGATACGGCGGATATTGGCGATATGCGTGTAGAAGATGAGCCCGCAGACCACCAGCGCCAGTATGGTGAACGGGCGCTGTTTGCCCTCGGGATCGGTCAGGAAATAGCAGAGCACCGGCAGCGCCACCGAGGCCGCCATGGAGCCGACCGAGATGTGGCTGGTCACGCCCACGGCCAGGCCGAAGACGACGAAGGCGCCGGCCGTGGGCACCGGGAGCAGGGCCATGAAGACGCCGGCGGCGGTGGCCACGCCCTTGCCGCCCCTGAAGCCCAGGAAGATGGTCCAGATATGGCCCGCGATGGACAGCGCTCCGGCCGTGACCGGTATCCACCAGTGGCCGTCGCGCACGTAGAACTGCATTGCGTACCAAGCCGGGACGAAGCCCTTGAGGAAGTCTATGACGAAGGTCGATATCCCCGCCCATTTGCCGAGCGTGCGGTAGACATTGGCCGTGCCCGGATTGCCCGAGCCGTACTGCCTGATGTCGATGCCGTAGAAGCGCCTGCCTATGAGGTAGCCGGCCGGTATGCCGCCCAGTACATAACTGGCGATGAAGGTGATGGCGATGGAAAGTTCGTACATGGTGAAGTCAATAAATTATATAAAAATGGGCGGCGCCGCAAGGATTATCTGGCCAGCAGGGCCTCTAGGCGGGCGCAGTTGGCGGCGGTAGCGCGGAAGCGGACCCGTATCTCTTTCTCGGCGTGGTCGGCCGAGAGCACCTGCCCTATGCGGTAAATCTCCTTTATCAGCCCGGCCCTGGCGCGCGGCAGGACTATCTCGCGCTCCTGCCAGGAGGCCGAGAGCATGGCCTCCGCCTTGGCCAGCAGGGCGTCCAGGCCGTCGCCCCTGAGCGCCGAGACGCAGAGCGGCTGGAAGAAGCGGCCCAGCCGCCGGGCGCGGGCCGGCGAGGCCCCGGGCGCGTCCACCTTGTTGAAGACGTTTAGCGTGGGCTTGTCTCCCGCGCCTATCTCGGCCAGCGTGGCCTTTACGGCCGCGTGCTGTTCGGCCAGCGCCGCCGAGGACAGATCGTGCAGGTGTATGACAAGGTCCGAGCGGCCGATCTCCTCCAGCGTGGCCTTGAAGGCCGCCACCAGAGAGTGCGGCAGCTTCTGTATGAAACCGACGGTGTCGGTGAAGAGGGCCTCCCCCCCGCCGGGCAGGCGCACGCGGCGCGTGGTGGGGTCGAGGGTGGCGAAGAGCTTGTCGTCGGCGTAGATGGCGCCGCGCCCAGCCGCGCGGGTGAGCGCGTTGAGCAGCGTGGACTTGCCCGCGTTGGTATATCCCACGATGGAGACCTGCGGCAGCGGCACCGCGTCGCGCCGGCCGCGCTGCACCGACCGCTCGCGGCGCACGGCCTCCATGCGCTGGTGCAGCTCGCCTATCTTGTCGCGCAGCGCGCGGCGCTCGTACTCTATCTTGCGCTCGCCTGGGCCGCGCGTGCCTATCATGCCGTGCTGCTGCTCCAGCGCCTCGCCCTTGCCAGAGAGCCGCGTGAGCATGTGCGTGAGGCGGGCCAGCTCCACCTGGAGCTTCCCCTCGCGCGTCCGGGCGCGCTGGGAGAAGATCTGTATGATGAGCTCGGTGCGGTCGGTGACAGCCAGGGAGAATATCTTCTCGAGGTTGCGCTGCTGCGCGGGGGTCAGGTCGTCGTCGAAGATGACCGCGTCGGCTTTTAACTCGGCGGCCTTGGCGGCCAGCTCCCTGGCCTTGCCCGAGCCCAGCAGCGTCGCCGGGGTGAAGGCCTTCACGCGGACCGGGACGCTGTCGGCCGGGATGATGCCTGCGGTCTCGCAGAGCCGGCCCAGTTCGGCCAGCTCGGAGGCGGCGGCGGCCGATTCGGCCGGGCCGCCCCTGAACACGGCGACGAGCAGCGCCTTCAGGCGGCCCCCGCGGCTTTGAGCAGCCTTTCCGGCAACAGGTCGGAGGGCGACGAGATTTCCACCCGAGGGACATTGCGGTAGCGGCCGAACCAGGTGGCCTGGCGCTTGGCGTAGGACATGGTGACGGCCGTTATCTTGTCGGCCGTCGCGGCCTGGCCCGCGGCGCCGCGTATACAGTCGATCATCTGGGGATAGCCCATCGATTTTAGCGCCGGGCAGTCGTCAGGGTATCCCTCGTCGAGCAGCGACCGGGTCTCGGCCTCCCAGCGGACGAAGGAGACCGCCGTCCGCGCGCGCACCCGGTCGGCCAGTTCCTTCTTGGGCCACGCGAGGATAAGGAAGCGCGATAGATGGGTCGGCAGCGCGTTGTGAAACTTACCGGTCCAGAGCTCGGAGATCCGCCTGCCGCTTATCCGGATGACCTCCAGCGCGCGGATGACGCGCTGGATATTATTGAACGGTATCTTCGCCGCGGCTTCCGGGTCCAGCTCCGCCAGCTTGGCGTGAAGCGCCGGCCGGCCTTCCTTATCGGCGAAGGCCGTCAGTTCGGCGCGCACCTCCGGGCTGGCCGGCGGCAGCGGGTCCAGCCCGCTCCAGAGCGCCTGTATGTACATGCCCGTGCCGCCGGCGATTATGGGCACCTTGCCCCGCGCCGTGATTTCTTTGACCAGCCTGTGCGCGTCGGCCGCGAAAGAGGCGGCGTCGTGGGAGGACTTGGGGTCCAGGAAATCCACCAGGTGGTAGGGCACGCCTTCGACCAGGTATACCCGGCGGCCGTCCTCCTCCCGCCAGGCCCCGTCGGGCTTGGCCGTGCCGGCCGTGAGCCGCTTATAGACCTGCCGGGAGTCCGCCGATACGATCTCTCCGCCCAGCAGGCGCGCAAGACCCAGCGCCGCCTCCGTCTTGCCCGAGGCGGTCGTTCCCATCAGCGTTATGGGTTTTATCTCTTGCCGGGACATTCTTCTTTATTCAGGCCGAAAAAAAGGAAGGCCGAAAGCTTTAGCGTTTTTCCTTGTTAAAGCGTTCGGCCTTTCGGTCGATCCTGTGCTCGTTCTTACTTCTTCTTGAAGAGCGTATCGTCCTTCTGGGGCTTGTTGCAGAGCTCGTTGGCCCTGCAGGTCTCCACGCAGACCTCGGGCAGCTTAAGCTCCAGGCGCGTGTCGCAGTCGGTGTAGTCCTCGGCCATCATGCTGATTTTCTTGATGGAGTCCGGGCTGATGCCGCTGAACGAGATGCCGTTCATGAACACGCCGCCCTTTTCCTTCACCCAGGAGATCTTCCCTATTATCGGCACTTCGCCCAGGCCGGCGAGGTTGAGCACTATGTTGAACTCCTTGGAATGCGGCGGGGCCATGAAGGTGATGAGCCGCATGCCGCCGGCCGAGAGGTCCGCGAGGATGGCCGGCTGGGGGCGGGTCTTGCCCGCGTCGTCCGTGGTGAAGAACTCCAGTTCCACGGGTTCGAGTATGCCGTGCAGGATGGGGAGTCGTACGTGCTGGCGCCTTTCCTTGACTACCTTGTGTTTCTTGGTCATGGTAACACCTTCCCGCTTAGTTCAGTCTTTGCGGTCCCGGTAACTTCCGCTCTCACGAGCGTTCCCGGGGCGCATTCCCTGTCCAGCCTGCAGTTGAAATTGGAGGAGGTCTTGCCCCTCCGCGCGGACTCCACAAGGACTTCCTCTATTCTACCAATTCTTTCCGCGAAAATACCCCCGCCGGCTATTTTTACCTCCGCCAGCAACCGGGCCAGCCGGTCCCGCATCTCCCTGTCCGTGATATCGGGCGCGTCCGTGGCCGGCGCTCCCGGGCGCGGCGAATACTTGAAACAGAACGCAAAGCCGAAGCGGCCCCGCCTCACCAGTTCCAGCGTCTTTTCGAAATCCTCCGCCGTTTCCCCCGGGTAGCCGACGATGAAATCCGTGGAGAATACCGTGTCCTGGTCCGCCTTGCGTATTTTCTCCAGCGTCTCCATGTATTCGGAGGACGTATAGCCGCGCCGCATGGCCTTGAGTATCCGGTCCGACCCGCTCTGCACCGGCAGGTGGAGATGGCGCGCGATGGCCGGGTTCTCCGCGTAGGAACGCAGCCAGGCCGGCGTGAAGTAGAGCGGGTGCGGGCTCATGAACCGGAGCCGCAGCACGCCCGGCACAGAGCTTATGGAGTCCAGCAGATGCTCAAAGCGCCGCTCCCCCTCCCGCCAGGCGTTCACCGTCTGGCCCAGCAGGACTATCTCCCGCGCCCCCGCGGCTACTCTCCGACGGACCTGCTGGAGCACTTCTTCCCAGGGCAGGAAGGCCGCCGGCCCGCGCACCGACGGCACTATGCAGTAGGTGCACTTGAGCGAGCAGCCGCGCATCACAGTCACATAGGCGGAGAGCGGCGAATTGAAAAGATTGGACGGGATAGTCTCCCCGGCGGCGGGCGGCAGATGTTTGTCCAGCTCCTCCGAAAGCCCGTCCAGCGCCTTGGCGCCGATGACGCCGTCTATGAAAGGGAACTTATGCCGCAGCGTGCCGAAGCCCAGCCGCTCCGCCGCGCAGCCTATCACAAAGAGTTTCCTGCCCGGCCGCGCCGCCTTCCACCCCTCCAGCCGGCCCAACTGCGACAGCGCCCGGTTCTCCGCCTGCTGCCGCACCGTACAGGTATTGACCACCACCGCGTCGGCCCGCTTCAGGTCGTCGGTCAGCGCATAGCCGCGCGCCGCGAAATCCGCCGCCGCCAGCTCCGAGTCCGCCTCGTTCATCTGGCATCCGAAAGTAATAATGAATACTGCTTTATGCGGGCGGTTCCGTGGGCTTCCGTTCTGCGGTTTTTCCGGTTTCTGCATTTTTTGTTTTCCTCAAAAAAATAATAATTAAATGGCGCAAAAAATTCTGCATTTTTAATTTTTTTGTCGGAGATTTTGATGTTCCTGAACACCAGGTTGAGGGCGCGTTTACGGGTGAGGTTGTCGGGTTTCCCCTTCCCCGGTTCTCCGACGGAAACATACTCGTTGACCCGTGCCAGATAGTCCGCGGATTTTTCGCGGTCTATCTGGCGCAGCTCGTAGAGGGCCACCAGTTTTTTCAGTTCTTCCGCTTCCAGGTAGAGCGACTGGTTTTTCTCTTCAAAGGCCTCTTTGGAAACATGGCCTTCCACAAAAATGTCGGTCAGTTTGCGCTGCTGTTCAAGGTTGCGGGCGAGCCTGGCCTTGGCCTCGGTTTTGGCCTGTTTTTCGCCTTCTGGGGGCGGGGTGGCCGGAAAAGTCATGTTCGTCCATCGGCTCCCGAAATCGTCGTTTCTGAGCAGTAATTCCAGGTACTCCTCCACCTGCGGCTCTACATCCGTGGCCTTTACGCTCTTATTGCTGCAGTAAGAATAGCCGTTGTTCCGCGCGGAACAACGGTACCATTTCTTGGTGGCCCCGGTGCGGTGGTTGCAGACCGAAGAGGCCCCGATATACTTGTGGTTGCACTTCTCGCAGAAGAGTGTTCCGGACAAGAGGTAATCGCCGGGGCGGGCGCGGCGGCAGCTTATACGGCGCTCGGCGCGACGTTTTTGCGCCTGCGCAAAAACTTCATCGCTGAGAATGGCCTTATGCTTGCCCTGTGCGATTATGATCTTGTCCGGAGGGTTCTTTACGTATTTGTAGCCCTTGGGCGTCTTCTGGGTCTTGTCGTAATGGCGGGCGTTCCAGACCACTGTGCCGGTATAGATCTGATTTTTCAGGATGTCGAAGATGGCCTTGCTGCCGAAGCACTTGCCTTTGCGGTTCCTTATGCCCTGCTTTGCGAGTAAAACCCCTATCGCCCAGGAACTCTTGCCTTCAAGGTACAGGGCGTAGATGCGCCGTACAACCTCGGCCTCGCTCTCAACAAGCTCCAGCAGCTTGGCCTGCTTGTTATAGGTGTAGCCGTAGGGCGCGTAGCGCGAGGCCTGCGCGTCCAGGAATATTTCCCGGTTCTCTAGGAACTTGCTGTAGTTGCCGGCGCTGGACAGGTGGCCCTGCGGGTAGCGCTTATCCAGCTCTATCACGCGGTTGCAGACCCGCTCGAGGAAGCGCCGGTCATGCGTGACTACGAGCAGGGCGAGACTGGTCCCCTCCAGGAACTTCTCCAGCCACAGCACGCCCTCCAGGTCCAGGTGGTTGGTGGGTTCGTCGAGCAGCAGCAGGTCCGGCTCGCGCAGCGTCTCGGCCAGTATGGCCAGGCGCTTGCGCCAGCCGCCGGAAAGGGTCGAGGTGTCCTTACCGGGTTCGGTGAAACCGGCCCGGTCCAGCCCGGCGGCCACGCGGGTATCTATCTCGTAATCCTGCAGGCCGAGGCCGGCGAGGGCGGCGGCGAGATGCGCTTTTACCGTGGTGCCGGGCGCGAGCTCCTCAACCCGGTCACGCTGGGCGAGGTAGCCCACGCGCAGGCCGCGCCGCGGGGCGAACTCCCCGGCGTCGGGCGTTTCTTGCCCCGCGAGTATCTTCAGGAGCGTGCTCTTCCCGGTGCCGTTGGGGCCTATCAGGCCGGCGCGCTCCCCCTCGAAAAGGCCGAAGGAGAGCCCCTCGAAGAGGGGCCGCGGCCCGTAGGCCTTGGCGAGTTCGCGGCAGCTGAGAAGTATGGCCACAGGACTACTATTCTATAAAATACCGGCGCGCCGCCGGGGAGGCGGTGCGCCGGGAGGCCGGGCCGCGCCCATGAGCGTCAGGCTTTTATCATTATCAGCGCCATCTTGAACTTCCTGACGGCCTTCAGGGCGTGAGGGATATGGGCCGGCATGATGATGAACTCCCCCGCCTTTACCTTTACCGGTTTGCGGTCTATGCTGATCTCCGCCTCGCCGTCGAGAATCTCCACCATCGCATCGAAGGGCGCGGTGTGCTCGGAGAGCCCCTGGCCCTTGTCGAACGAGAAGATGGTGACCGTCCCCACCGGCTTCTGTATGATGGTGCGGCTTACCACAGCCCCGGCGTCGTACCCCACTAGGTCCTTAGCCTTCAGCGCCTTGCCGCGCAGGTCTTCTTTCTTTTCATTTTTCGCCATATTCCTCTCCTAGTTAAGCGTCTGCCTGAAACGGTTGTAGGCCAAGGCGGCGGCCGCGCCAGCACCCCGACGTTGGTCCAGAAAACGTGCAGGTCGCCGCCCTTGAGCATGATGCTCCTGAGCAGGCGCATGAAGTACATCAGCGGGTCCAGGTAGGCGGCGGCTATCACGGCCGGGGGCATGTTCTCCACCGGGTACATGATGCCGCTCATCAAAATGGCCGGGAACAGGAACATGAAGCCCCCCAGCATGGCCTGCTGCTGGTTCTTCGCCAGCGTGGAGATGGAGGTGCCCACGCTGACCGTGGTGATGACGAAGACGAAGGCCGCGGCGAAGAGCTGCCACAGCGGCCCGCGCACCGGCACGCCGAAGACCAGGTGCGCCGCGGTCAGCACCAGGGTGAAGACAACGAGCCCCAGCAGCACGAACGGCAGCGTCTTGCCCAGCAGGATCTCAGTATTGGAGAGCGGCGCGGAAACTATGGTCTCGAAGGTGCCCAGCTCGCGCTCGCGGGTGAGCGACATGGCCGTCAGGATGATGGTGACCAGGCAGATCAGCATGCCCATCACGCCCGGCACCAGGAACAGGGAGGATTCCATCGCGGGGTTGTAGAGCACCCGCACCTCGAAGGAGAAGGGCGGCGGCGCCTGCGGGCCGTATTCGCGGGCCGCGGCCGCCGTTATGGTCCTGGCGTAGGATTCCACCACCCGCGCCTTGGTGACGTTGGAGGCGTCCAGCAGCAGCTGCAGCCGTCCCTCGCCGCGTCCGGCCGCCCGCCCCAGCCCCTCGGGCGGGGCTATCAGCACGGCGTCGGCGCGGCCCGAAGCTATGAGCTCGAAGGGGGCCTCCCCGGCCTCGAACCCCGCGGGCTTGAACCAGCCGGAGGAGTAGAAGTCCGCCTCCAGCCGGCGGGCCGCCTCGTCGGCGGGCTGCCTGAACACGGCGAGCTTGACGTTCCTGATCTCGGTGGAAAGGGCGAGGCCGAAGACGGTGAGCTGGATGATAGGCGCGCCGAAGAGCAGCGCGCGCATGCGCACGTCGCGCAGCGTCTGCACGAGCTCTTTCCTTATGAAGGCCTTGAGCGTCGGGTTCATGGTTCCAGGTCCGTCTTGAATTTTTTCAGCGCCAGCCCCAGCAGCAGCAGGCTCAGGGCCGCCAGCGCCAGCATGGGCACGGCCAGTTCAGCCGCGCCCGCCCCTTTCAGGAAAAGCCCGCGGGCCGCCTCCATGAACCAGCGCGGCGGCAGCAGCATCGTGAAATACTGGAAGAAAACCGGCATACTCTCGACGGGGAAGATGAAGCCTGAGAGCAGCATGCTGGGCAGCAGGCCGGAGATGATAGCCAGCTGCATGGCCACCTGCTGCTGCCGGGCAGCCACCGAGATGAACAGGCCCTGCGCGAGCGCCGCCGTGATGAACAGCAGGCAGGCGAGCAGGAACAGCAGGTGGGAGCCGGTGAAAGGCACGCCGAACACCAGCCGCGCCGACAGGTAGACGAAGAACACGCCGGTCAGCACCAGCAGGCCGTAAGGGGCCAGCTTGCCGATGATGATCTCCAGCGGCCGCACCGGCGTGGCCAGCAGCAGCTCCATCGAGCCGTTCTCCCACTCGCGCGCCACGGTGAGCGCCGTCAGCAGGATGGCCAGCAGCCCTATGATGATGGCGCCCAGGCCCGGGATGGTGAACCAGCGGCTGTTGAGCTCAGGGTTGTAGAGGAAGCGCGTTTCCACCGAAACGGCCGCCGGCGGCGGCGCTTCGGCCCCGGCCAGCCTGGCGGCGGCGCCGCGCTGTATGCCGGGCAGGTAGCCGAGCATCACCGCGCCCTTAGAGTTGTCGCTGCCGTCCAGCACGAACTGCGCCTGGGCGGCCAGGCCCCCGGAGATGTCCCGGGAGAAACCGGGCTCTATGAACAGCGCCGCGGGGCCGCCGTCGCGGTCCTGCACGGCCACGTTGATATTGCGCACCTCGAAATCTATGGCGTAGCCGAAGAAGGTGACCAACATTACCGGCAGGCCCAGCGCCAGCGCCAGCGTGAACGGGTCGCGCAGCACGTGGCGGACCTCCTTGCGGGCCATGGACAGGGCGCGGCCGGGGCTGAAGGCGCTCATCGCGAGTCCCCCTCCACCAGCCGGATAAAGACGTCCTCGAGCGAAGGCTTTATAAAGCACCGCGAGGCGCCGGCCGGCAGGCCGGCCAGCGCGGCCTCCAGGGCGGCGTGGTCCCGGAATGCGGCGTGCCAGCGCATCCCGTGCGGCGACAGTTCCAGCAGGCCCGCCGCCCTCTCCAGCCCGGCCAGGAAGTCCGCGGGCGCGGGGCCTTTAAAGTCCAGCTCGGCCATGGGCCCCGGGAAGGCCGAGGCCTTCAGCTCGTCCGGCGAGCCCAGGGCTATCAGGCGGCCGGCGCGCATCAGCGCTATGCGGCCGCACTGCTCGGCCTCGTCCATGTAATGGGTGGTGACGATGACGGTCTTGCCCAGGCCGGTCACCTTGCGGATCAGCTCCCAGAAGCGCGCCCGCGAGGCAGGCGAGACGCCGGAAGTCGGCTCGTCCAGGAAAACTATCTCGGGGTCGTGCAGCATGGCGGCGGCGAGCGCGAGTTCCTGCTTGATGCCGCCGGGCAGGGAGGCGACCATGGCCGAAAGCGGCCGGTCGAAGCCGGTAAGGGCGAACAGTTCCTTGCGCCGCCGCCGGGCGTAGGAGGGGTCCAGCTTGCGCAGGCCGGCGGCGAAGTCCAGGTTCTCCCCGACCGTGAGGTCGTTGTAAAGCGTGAACTTCTGCGACATGTAGCCGACGATGCGCTTTATGGCCTTGCCGCCGTCCGAGAAGTCCAGCCCGCCCACCGAGGCCTCGCCGGAGGTGGGCACCAGCAGGCCGCAGAGCATGCGTATCGTGGTGGTCTTGCCGGCGCCGTTGGCGCCGAGGAAGCCGAAGATCTCCCCCTTCTTCACCCGGAAGGAGACGCCGTCCACGGCGGTAAAATCCCCGAACTTTACGGAAAGGCCTTTTACCTCGAGGGCGCAGGCGGTCATCGCGCGGCCCCCTTTATGAAGATCTCATCGAAGCTCTTCGCCCCGCGGCCCCGCAGCACCGCCCGCGGCTCTCCCGAAGCCAGCAGGCGCCCCGCGTCCAGCAGGTGCACCCTGGCGCAGCGCTCGGCCTCGTCCATGTAGGCCGTGGACACTATCACGAGGATCTTGCCGGCCGCCAGGCCGTAGAGCAGTTCCCAGAACTCGCGGCGGCTGATGGGGTCCACGCCGTTGGTGGGCTCGTCCAGCAGCAGCGCCGACGGGCTCTGCAGCAGGGCGCACATGAGCCCCAGCTTCTTGTACATGCCGCCGGAGAGCTGGCCTGCCCGGCGGTCCCGGAACTTCCCGAGGCGCGTTATTTCCAGCAGTTCCGCCGAACGTTTCCTGAAAGCCCCGGCGTCCAGCCGGTAGAGCTCGCGGAAGAACTCCAGGTGTTCGGCTATCGAGAGGTCCGGGTAGAGGCTCGCCTGCTGCGGCATGTAGGCCAGGCGCGGGCTGAACTCCGCGAAGGAGGCGGGGCGGCCGTCGCTGTAATACTCTATCTTCCCGGCCGTGGGCCTGAGCAGCCCGGCCAGCAGCCGCAGCGCCGTGGTCTTGCCGGCGCCGTCGGAGCCTATCAGCCCGTGCAGCAGCCCGCCCGAGAAGTCCAAAGACACGCCCTCCAGCGCCTTCACGGCGCCGAAATGTTTCCTGAGGCCCACGGTGCGGATGGAGAACATATTATTCCGGGAGCTCGACCTCCAGCGTCATCCCCGGCTTGAGCGTCTCGTCAGGGTTGGGGAAGCTGACCTTCACGGCGAACACCAGCCGCGTACGCTCCTTGCGGGTCTGCACGTTCTTCGGCGTGAACTCCGCCTCCGGGTAGATCACTGAAACGCGGCCGGCATAAGCCCTGTCCCCGGCCTCCGGCAGGCAGCCTTTCACCTCCAGGCCGGTTTTCAGCCGCGCCAGCAGGTCGTGAGGGACATAGATATAGGCCCAGACCTCGGAGAGGTCGGCCACCGTGGCGAGCTTCGTGCCGGGAGCCACCAGTTCCCCCTTCTCGCGGTAGGCGTAGAGCAGCCGGCCGTCCACCGGCGACTTCACGGCGCACCACTCAACCTTCAGGGCGCTGTCGTCGCGGCGGTACTTGAGCCGGTCGTAGTTCTCGCGGGACATGGAGCCGCCCTTGAAGAGTTCCTCGGCCCGCTTAAAATCGGCTTCGGCGATGCCGGCCGCCAGCCGCAGGTCGGCGCAGTCCAGCGCGGCCACGACCTGCCCCTTCCTCACCGGCTCTCCCTCGCGGGCGCCGTAGCGCTCGATCACCCCGGAGATGCGGGCCGAGAGGTCCGTCTCGGTAGCCTCTATGGTGCCGGCGTAGCGGAAGTCCCCGCCGCTGCGCAGCTTTACGGCCAGCCCGGCCGCCACGGCCAGCAGGATCAGCAGCGGTATAATCTTCTTTTTCATACTAGTTCACGCTCCCGGTAAGGCTCTCCAGCACGGCCAGTTTTATAAGTATCTCGGCGTTGGTTGCGGCCGCGGTGGTCTTTGCCTGCAGCGCCTTGAGGTTAGCGCTTTCCACTTCCAGCCAGGTGCCGCCGCCGGCCTTGTAGGCCTCGTAGGCCAGCCGGGCGGCCTCCCCTGCGTCGTCCACCGCGTCTATGTTTATCTCCTGCTCGGCCAGCAGGGCCGCGTAGGCGTCGAGCGCCTTGCGGTACTCCGTCTCCGCCTGCCGGGCGGCCTCGGCCCGGCGCTCCCCGGCGGCGGCCGCGTTCAGTTCGCTCTCGCGGCGCTTCTCCAGCAGCCGGCCGCCCTCGAAGAGCGGCAGGCTCAGCGACAGCGCGGCCGAATTCTGCCAGTAGGAGTAGATATTGGGGCCGTTGGGATAGTCCAGGGAGGAGCGGGCCGACAGCTGCAGGCGGGGCAGCCGCTCGGCCCCGTAGCCGGCGGCGGCGGACCTGTAGGCCAGGGAATAGTTCTCCAGCGCCTCCACGGAGGGCAGCGCGCGGTCCAGCCCGCGTTCAGCCGCAGGCATGAGGCGCGGCAGCATCTCTGTGTAGGGTTCGGCCCGCAGATAGAGCCCGGCGGCCTGCTCGCCGCCCAGGTCGCGGCCGGCCAGCCGCGCGTCGGACGGCAGCCCGGAGAGGGCGGGCTCCCGCAGGCCCGTGACGAGAGCGTAATCACGGAACTCCCCGGCCAGGTCAGACCTCGCGCGCACCAGGTCGCGCCGGCGGGCCAGCGTTTCCTGCCGGGCGCGGATCTCGTCCAGCCGGCTGCGGGCCCCGGCCCTGGTGCCAAGCTCTATGTCCCTGAGCTGGGCCAGGGAGAGCTGCAGGTTCTCTCCTATCAGGTAGACCTTCTCCAGGGCGAGCTGCAGCCGGAAATAGGCGGTGCGCCCCTTCAGCAGGGCCTGGCGGCGGGCGTTTTCCGCCTCGGCACGGCGGGCCGCGGCCGCGGCTCCGGCCGAATCCCGCCCGGCCTTCAGGGCGCCCCCGTCGTAGAAGGTCCAGTAGGCGGACGGGCCCAGGGAATAATTCCAGTTGTCGCCCATGGGCCTGCCGCCTCCCATCGCGGCCGGCAGCTTTATCTCGGGCACCACCTCGGCGTAGCGCAGGGCGCCTTCGAGCGCCAGCCGGGGCTTGAGCGGCGCGCCCGCGGCCGCGGCCCCGGCCCCGGCCGCCTCCG
>CAZVWK010000024.1:0-25762 GCA_964631475.1 uncultured Elusimicrobiaceae bacterium
ATTATGTCTTTAACAATCATAACATACCCGGAGAGGTTTTTGGATGACTTCTAGAGTAAAAACGATTCGGAAAAGCGGCCTCGGATAGGTGGAACTGAGGCGGCCTCAATTACCTGGGACGTGACAGCGAAGTCGTATATACTACGACTCCAAAGGCAAATTATGAAAAGAGCGCTTCTTCCTGTTGCGGCAGCATTACTCCTGTCTGGTTGTGCCAACTATGATGTTCGCGTCAGTTCCATCGCTGACGCCAACTCAAACGCAGGGAAAAAGTACTACATTCTCTCTGGACAAAACATCTGCCTGTTTTACGGCCTCGGGTAGCTGGGACGCAGCAGTGTCGGGTTGCAATTCCTTCTTTATTGAGTTTACGGAAGAACCCCCAACATCAATCGCAAGTTCCACCTCCACGACCCTCACATATTATCACCCTAAAAAATAACCGCCGGGCTTCCCCGGCGGTTCGTCACAATCACCTTTCAGACCCAACTGCATTCCTCACTATTGTTTCTTCCTATAGCACGTGTTTACTGTTCGAGTATTCGGGACCTGTTCAATAAAACCGGCCTTAACCATGCGCCCAAATATGCTTTTTATTCTATAGTCCGCAGTTATATGCGTTATGTGCCTGGCCGCTCTATTGTTAATAGTCGGATTTCGTGAAAGATAATCCATTATCGCTTCTTCAGGAGAAGCGAGCGGCTCATGCTTGATTATGACAAGAACACTCCCGCCTTTTTCACTAATAACGGGATCTTTTAGGCCAATCTTTTCTAAAGCTTCAAAGGCAGTATTTAACCCCTCCCCGACGTCTTTATTTGGTGGATTAGGGAACTTATTAAGTATTCTAACGATCGCCCCATTTCGAGCAAACCGCTCCTCTAATATATTTAGAGGCGTAACGTGCGCCGGCAATGCGCCTGGGCTTTGAACCTCAATACGGTTATCAAATATCCTTATGTGAACATCATCCGCAATACTGTAATCCCTGTGAATTATTGCGTTAGTAATAATTTCATGCAAAGCTACGGATGGATATTTAATTTTCTCCAGAGCCGAATCGCCCATCCTAGGAATACTTTCCACTATTTCAACCGTACGCGCTACAGACTGATGAATCTGGGAATATAAAGACCCCTCGATTGTTTCTGGATCAAAAGCGAGAGCCTCCCTAAATCCTTGTGCCTCTTTTGTTTTGTATCTGTATATTTTCACACTACAATGTTTTGGGAAGTGCGGCTGTGGCTCATCCGCAAAAATTAGTATTCCGGCAACGGTCGGCAAATCTCCCCGAATGAGCGCCTGTTTTCTAAGCCACGACTCCGGGGAAGTGCTGGGAACAACCTTTTTTATAAATTCATTTACAGTGTTTGAAGCAGTAACAACATCCAAGGGAGCATTCAGTGTGTCTTTTTCAAATGAGCTTATTCCCTTCGCAAGTTCCAGCCGCTTTAACTGTTCCGCTGAGCTTTGAGGAAGATTTTGAGCACCGCGTCTCAAATACGGAATCCCATTTGATGCTTTAACAATTCCCTGGGCTTTATTTATATGAATCGCCAACACAATCCCATGGAAATCGCCGCATTTCAAAAAGTCATACATGTAATCTGTCCCTAGTGGGAACAGGGTCTCAAAAATTTGAAGATGTCCATTTGCCGCTTCTGGATTTTCAAAACCGGACCAGC
Source organism: uncultured Elusimicrobiaceae bacterium (assembly GCA_964631475.1). Taxonomy (GTDB): domain Bacteria; phylum Elusimicrobiota; class Elusimicrobia; order Elusimicrobiales; family UBA9959; genus UBA2231. Next base: position 1,686 of record CAZVWK010000024.1, read on the forward strand.
AGCGCGGCGTACTATCCTCAATTCCTATATACAAATCTCCGCCATCACTATTAGCAAAGGCAGATATTGTCTTCGTTAAATTTGCCGGCGAAATCGCAATTGATTTAATTTCAGTAAACTGATCCTCTTCTAGTAGCAATAAACGCGCAGCGTCTTCATTTGTAATCTCAAATGTTCGAATGGTCATATTGCTATGATAGCAAACATTCGAATAGATGTCAACACAATATTCGAATATTAACAATGTAATGATTCGAATATACTCATATTTTGGCCATAGTAAGTCAGTTATTTGCCATACCGCTCAAGATTTTCCCAAATAAATGATTATAAATTAACGATATTTTAATTATCCATCGGGTGATAACATGAAAGCGAAGTACCTCCATAATTCCTATCATGATAACGTGCTGGCAGCACACAGATAGGAGACGAGGGTCCGACGAAGGCCCTCAATAGGGAGGCACGAGGCTATGATACCAAAAACAGTCGTAGGCATGGACCTTGGCAAGCACAGGCTCTTTTATCGTCCAGTACGCCTCCTGGCTGATGCCCTGCGTTTTTCGGACCAAGCCGAGAGGTATCTCGGACCAGGGCGAGGGCCGTCTCGGAGCATGCCGAGGGGGGTCGGCTGAAGCCTGAAACAGGCCTTTAACGCCGCCGGCACTATCGCCGACGCTGGGCAACATGGTTCCATAGAACTTATCCTGTAGGGATACGGAGCGTCTATGGCCCAACCGAGGTTGCCTATGAGAAAGATCAAAGAAGTCCTGCTCCTGAAACACGAATTAGGGCGCAGACATGGTGAGATCGCCCGCAGTTGCGGGACGGCACACAGCACCGTCCTGGAATATCTGAAGCGCGCCGCCAATGCGGCCTCGGTTATGTGGGAATTGCTGCCTGTTTTACGGCCTCGGGTAGCTGGGACGCAGCACCACTCACTTATCGCCGCCGCCGAGCCTGAGCCCGAAGGGGAGGACCGGGAAACCCCCGCCGGCGCCCCGTACGCGTTCATAGACGCTGATGTGCTGGAACATCCACATGTAAGGAGGCCGTTGCGCGCGCAGCGCCTCGAAGAGCCGGCCGGTTTTGGGACGGCAGTAGGCGAAACCCAGTCCCGCCAGTTTCTCCGCCCAGTAGCGCTTCGGCCGCTCGTTTACGTGATGATGGCCGCCCTGGTTGGGCGGCGCCGCCGAGACGAGCAGCGTGTCGCTGAACCCCGCCAGGTTGCGCAGAAAAACATCGGCAAGAGGCTCGTGGATATGTTCGGCCACCTCGAGGCAGAGGGCCAGGTCGAAAGTTCCCCAGACGTTATCGAAAGGCTCGGTGAGGTCCTGCCTGTGGACGGGCAGGCCGAAGGAATGTTCCGCCGGCGGCATTACGCCGTCGAGAGAGAACACCTCCGCCCCGCGGGCGCGCAGGAAATGGCCGTAGACCCCGCAGCCGCAGCCGATATCGGCTACGCGCGCCGGCGCGAACTGCCGGATTATTTCTTCGGTTATCAGCTCCGCCGAGCGGACATAATCGGCGTGGCCGGGGCCCCATTCCCGGAAAAAAGCCTCGTCGTAGATGCGGTCCAGTTCTTCCATTACGCGGCGGACGTGCCGTGCGCGCGTCTCAGGCGGCGCCGAGCTCCACGGTCACCGCCGGATCCGCCTCGTCGGAGGCGGTCTCAGCCAGCGAGAAGCCGGCCTTGTCCACGCAGCCGGCCGAAAAGACGTCCTCGAGCGCCGGCTTGAGCGCTGCGGCCGCCTTAGGACCGCATTCGACCGCGAGCCTGGCGACCGGCCATTTGACGCTGCGTTTCTCGCCGGCCTTTTTGGTCCGGATGGCGTCGAGCACCTGGCGCGCGGTCTTAAGCGTGAGCTGGTCGCCGTCGGGGGCGGCCATCTCGGAGGCGGACGGCCACGGGGCCTTGTGCACCGAGGCATGGCCGGTGCGAGCGGCGAAGGACCAGCTCCAGACCTCCTCGGTGATGAAAGGCAGGAAAGGGGCGAACAGGCGCAGGAAGACGCCGACGGTCCATTCCAGCGCGGCCGCGGCCGAGCGGGCCTGCGCGGGAGAGCCGGAATAAGCGCGGCCTTTGACCAGCTCCAAGTAGTTGTCGCAGAAATCCCAGAAGGCGGTCTCCGCGTAGAGCAGCACGGCGGCGTAATCGTAATTGGAGAAGTCCTCGCGCGAGGCTTCGACTATCCCCTTCAGATGGGATACCCAAGCCTTATCCAGCGGCTCGGCGATGTCGGCCGGCCCCAGCGGCGCCCCGGCGCTGGCAGGGCCGCGGGCCTGCATGACGGCGAACTTGGAGGCGTTGAAGATCTTGGTCGCCAGTCGCATGCCGACCTTGAACACGTTCTCGTCGTAGACCGTGTCCTGGCCCAGCTTGGCCTTGCCGCTCCAGTAGCGCAGCGCGTCGGCCGAATATGTCCGCAGCAGGCCCTCGGGGGTGATCGTGTTCCCCTTGGATTTGCTCATCTTGCCCTTCTCGGGGCTGACAACCCAGCCGCTGATGGCGGCGTTATGCCAGGGAACGGAATTCTCGTGCATCCAGCTCTTGGTGATGGTGTAGAAGGCCCAGGTGCGGATGATCTCGTGCGCCTGCGGGCGCATGTCGGCGGGGTAGAGGCGGGCGTGCCTGTCCTTGTCCGCCGCCCAGCCGCTGGAGACCATCGGGGTCAGCGACGAGGTAGCCCAGGTGTCCATGACGTCGTGGTCGCCGGTGAAGCCGCCGGGCTTGCCGCGCTGCTCCTCGGTATAGCCGGGCGGGCAGTCGGTCTGGGGGTCCACCGGCAGGCGCGAGGGATCGGCAACGATGGGGCTGGAATGGTCCGGGGCTCCCTCGGCGTCGAGCGGGTACCAGACCGGGAACGGCACGCCGAAATAGCGCTGGCGGCTGATGCACCAGTCCTGGTTGAGGCCTTCCACCCACTGTTCGTAGCGCTTGAACATATACTCGGGATGCCACTTGACCTTGCGGCCCTGCCCGAGCAGCGCCGGCTTGTTCTCAAGGATGCGGATATACCACTGCCGCGTGGGCACGAATTCGAGCGGCTGGTCGCCCTTCTCGTAATACTTGACGGCCTGCCTGGCCGGCTTGGGCTCGCCGGCGAGCGCGCCGGAGTCTTTAAGCAGCTGCACGGTCTTCGCGCGCGCCTGCTTGGCGTAGAGGCCGGCGAGTTGGCCGTAGGCGGCGCCCGCCCCGGCCGGATCGGCGCTGTCGAACTGCTGGCCGTCGCCGAACCGGACGGGGATGAGGCGGCCGTCGCGGCCGATGATCTGGCGCAGCGGCAGCTTATGGTCGCGCCAGAACTGCACGTCGGCGATGTCGCCGAAGGTGCAGATCATCATGATGCCGGTGCCCTTCTCCGGGTCGGCGTGATGCGAGGGCATTATCGGCACGCGGGCCCTGAACAGCGGGGTGACGGCCCGCTTGCCGAACAGCGGCTGGTAGCGCGCGTCGTCCGGGTGCGCTGCCACGGCGATGCAGGCCGCGAGCAGTTCCGGGCGGGTGGTCGAGATGACGAAGTCGCCGCCGCCCTCCACGCCGAACTGCAGGTCGTGGAAGAAGCCCGAAGCTTCGCGGTCCTCGCATTCGGCCTGCGCCACGGCGGTGCGGAAGGTGGTGTCCCAGAGCGTCGGGGTCTCGGCGCTGTAGACGAACCCTTTTTTAAAGAGGTCCAGGAAGGAGAGCTGCGAGGTCCGGCGGCAATGCTCGCCGACGGTGGAATAGGTCTGCCGCCAGTCGATGGACAGGCCCAGCCGGCGCCACAGCGCCTCGTAGACCTTCTCGTCCTCGGCGGTCTGCCGCTCGCAGAGCTCCAGGAAGTTGCGGCGGGAGATATGCTCGTAGTCCTTCAGTTCCTTTTTCGGGCCGGAGGGTTTGTAGTCCGGGTCGTAGGGCACCGACGGCTCGCACCTGACGCCGAAGAGGTTCTGCACGCGGCGCTCCGTGGGGAGGCCGTTGTCGTCCCAGCCCATAGGGTAAAAGACGTTCTTGCCCAGCATGCGCTGGAAACGGACCAGGATGTCGGTCTGGGTATAGCTGAAAACGTGGCCTATGTGCAGGGAGCCGGAAACCGTGGGCGGCGGCGTGTCCACGACGAAGGTCTCCCCGCGGGGCCGGGCCGGGTCGTAATGGTAGACCTTGTCGTTCTCCCAGCGGCCGCAGAGCGCGGGCTCTACCGTCGCGGGCAGGTAGCTGGCCGGGAAATCTGATTTTTTTTCGCTGGTCTCCGTTGAGGCGTCTTTCATAGCGACCATTTTACCTTTTTTGGCGCCGGGCCCGCCCGGCCGCGGAGACCTCCTCTTTGCGCCGCGGCGCGCCGGGGCCTTCCAGTCAAAATTGTATAATCAACGCTCGGAAAAGGATTTTTCGGCAAGGACATCAAAATGGATATCGGCATAGTCGGGCTTCCCAACGTAGGCAAATCCACGCTCTTCAACGCGCTGACCCGCGCGGGCGCGGCTTCGTCCAACTATCCGTTCACGACGATAGACCCCAATGTCGGCGTGGTGCCGGTGCCCGACAGGCGCCTCGACGCCCTCTTCGACCTGTTCAAGCCGCCGAAGAAGGTGCCGTCCTACATCAAGTTCGTCGACATCGCCGGCCTGGTCAAGGGCGCTTCCAAGGGCGAAGGGCTGGGCAACAAGTTCCTGGCCAATATCCGGGAAGTGGACGCCATAGTGCAGGTGGTGCGCGTGTTCCAGGACCCCGACGTGGTCCACGTGCTGGGCGAGATAGACCCGATACGCGACATAGAGGTCATCGAGACCGAGCTGATGCTGGCCGACATGGAGACGGTGGACAAGGCGCTGGAGAAGAACCAGCGCGACCTCAAGGCCCGCACCAAGGACGCCGAGGAGAGGCGGGTGCGGCTGGAGAAGTTAAAGGCGCTGCTGGCCGCCGGCAAGCCCGCGCGCGAGGCCGGCTACACGGCCGAGGAAGTGCGCGACTTCAACCTGCTGACCACCAAGCCCGTCTTCTTCGTGGCCAACACCTCCGAGAAGCCCGCCCAGGCCGTGCAGGAAAAACTGCGCGCCTTCATGAAGGAGCGCGGCGCCGTACTGGTGGAGATCTCGGCCAAGATAGAGTCGGAGATAATCGAGCTGCCAGAGGAAGAGAAGGCGGTCTTCCTCAAGGACCTGGGCGAGGAGTACACGGGCCTGGAGAAGATGGCCATCGCGGGATATAAACTGCTCGACCTGATCAGCTTCTTCACCGCCGGCAGCGAGGACGAGGTGCGCGCCTGGAGCCTGAAGCGAGGGCTCAAGGCCCCGCAGGGCGCCGGCCGCATACACACTGACTTCGAGAAAGGCTTCATCCGCGCCGAAGTCTATTCTTTCGACGACATCATGAAGTACAAGGACGAGAAGACGCTGCGCGAGAAAGGCCTCATCCGCTCCGAAGGCAAGGAATACGTGATGAAGGACGGCGACATCTGCTTCTTCAAGTTCAACGTGTGAACCTCTAGTACGCGGCCCGCTTCCCCGGCCGACCCGGAATTCAGGCGTGGCCTGGCCGCCTTGCGCCCCAGGCCGGCTGGGCCTATCGGGCAATAATACACAGGTCCAAAAACGGCGCTTTCCGGCCCATCCGTCCCTTACGCGCGCGCGCAAAGGCTGTTAAACTATAAACATGAAAACGGCCATCATTCTCTCAGCCCTCATATCCCTCAATTCCCTGCCCGCCGCCGCGGGCGCTTTCGAGGACGCCCTCTCGACCGAAAAACTGCTTTCCATGGAAGTCCCCTCCGCGGCCGAAGCGGCCCCGGCGCGGGACTCGGCCTCCGATTACGCCCGCTATTTCTCCGCCCTCAGGCACTACTCCGACATGGCTTTCCGCTCCGAACCCGGCACCGAAGCCTACGCGGAAGCCTACATTGCGGCCAATTATCTCAAAGACCGCCTCGAGAGCCTGCGGGGCACCGGCACGGATAAGAGCGCCCGCATTGACCTCGACTTCGCCCGCCCCGACGCCGCCACGCTGGCCGAAGTCTCCGCTTTCTTCGGCTGGGACAACAGGATGAAGGACGAGCAGCTCTCTCCTCCGGTCATCATCAAGTCCGGCTTCGCGACGATAAGGTACGTCAAGGGCAACACCCCCTTCCTATCCCAGGGAGACGCTTTTCTTAACAGGGGGGAGGTCATACTCACCTTCGACGACGGCCCCGACACTTCGGGGCTCACCGCTTCGGTGCTCGAGACCAACGCGGGCGTCGCCCCCTCCATCTTCTTCGTCCTCGGCAGCAGACTGGGGGCGTCCGGCCGCGAGGTTATACAGAGGCAGGCCGCGAAGGGACACGAGGTTTCGCTGCACGGCTACTGGCACGCCACCGAGAGCGGCAAGCCCTTCACCCGCTATTCTACGGAGCAGGTCCTGGCCGATCTCGGCCGCACCGCGGACCTGATAAAGACCGCGACCGGCAGGGACCCGGCCTTCTTCCGCCCGCCCTACGGCATCATCGCGCCGCAGGCGCTACGGGCGGCGATAGACCGTTTCGGCGTGACCCCTATGGGCTGGACCATAGACACTCTGGACTGGTCCACCAAGGACCCCGACGAACTTTTCGCCAGGACCACGGAGCTCATCCGCCAGCGCGGCAAGGGCATAGTCCTGATGCACGACATACACCCGCAGAGCGTGCGGGTCAATGTTCGCCTGATACAGTGGCTGAAGGACAACGGCTATAAAGTGGTGAACCCCGAAACTGCGACCCGCGCCTTCCGCGGCAGCTGAGCCAGGCCCGCCCGGCGAAAAGGACCCCGGTATCGGCCGGGGTCCCGTATTTAATAGAATTACCCCGTCATGGGCGCGCTGGATATACAGATAAATCCCTCCATACTCCCCAGGCTCGGCCTCAACCCGAAACAGCTGGAGGCCGTGCAGTATTTCGCCGGGCCGCTGCTGATAGTGGCCGGCGCCGGGACCGGCAAGACCAAGACGCTTACCGCCAAGATAGCGCTGCTCATCGCCTCGGGCGTTTCCCCGGCGCGGATACTGGCCATCACCTTCACCAACAAGGCCGCGCAGGAGATGCAGCAGCGCGTGGCGAAGATAGTCCCCTACTCGGGCGGCATGTGGATACACACCTTCCACGCCTTCGGCGCGCGCGTGCTGCGCCAGCACGGCAAACTCATCGGAGTGAAGCAGGACTTCGTCATCTACGACGACAGCGACCAGAAGAAGCTGGTGCAGCTGGCGATGGAGGAGATGGGGCTGGAGGCCGAGAAGAACAAGGCCGGCATGTACGTCAGCATCATCTCGCGCGCCAAGGACGACCTGCTCGACGCGCAGTCGTACATGATAAACGCGCAGGCCGGCGACGACCCCAACCGCCTCAAGGCGGCGCTGATCTACTCCAAATATCAGAACTACCTCAACGAGGCCGGCGCGCTGGACTTCGGGGACCTTATCGTCAAGACCTCCGAGCTGCTGCGCGACAACCAGGAGATACGCGAGTATTTCCAGGAATATTTCCAGTACGCGCTGGTGGACGAATACCAGGACACCAACCGGGCGCAGTACGTGCTGGTCAAGACCCTCTCCGCCAAGCACCGCAACCTCTGCGTGGTGGGCGACCCGGACCAGAGCGTCTACGGCTGGCGCGGCGCCGACATCCGGAACATCATGGAGTTCGAGAAGGACTTCCCGGACGCCACCATCATCGCGCTCGAACAGAACTACCGTTCGACCGCCAAGATCCTGCACGCGGCCAACGAGGTGATCAAGCACAACCGCAACCGCAAGCCCAAGAACCTCTGGACCGAGAAGCCCCACGGCGAGGCGGTGGAGGTCGTCGAATACCTCAACGAGACCGACGAAGCCCGGGGCGTGCTCTCCCGCATAAAATCCATGACCGCCCGCGGCGACTTCGAGTACAACGGCATAGCCGTCTTCTACCGCACCAACGCGCAGAGCCGCTCGTTCGAAGAGGCCTTCCGCGCGGGCCGCGTGCCCTACAGGCTGATCGGCTCGGTGCGGTTCTACGACCGCAAGGAGATCAAGGACGCGCTCTGCTATCTGAAGCTCCTGACGAACCCCTACGACACCATAAGCCTGCTGCGCGTGATTAACACGCCGGCCCGCGGCATAGGCAAGACCGCGATGGATCGGGTCACGGCGTACTCCCGCTCGCAGGGGATACCGCTCTACGACGCGCTGGCCACCTCCGACCAGGTGCCAGACCTGACCCCGGCCGCGCGGCGCGGCATAAAGGAATTCATCGCCCTGCTCGACGACATCCGCGGCGACCTCTTCTCCGGCACGCCGCGGCTGATGCTCGAAAAAATGCTGGCGCGTTCCGGCTACTGGAAGATGGTGGAGGACGAGTCGGAGAAGGACCCGCAGGAATCGCTGGCCCGGCTGGGCAACCTGCAGGAACTGGTCAACGCGGTCAAGGATTTCGAGGAGCGCTGCGAGCGCGACGGCAGGCAGGCCACCATGGCCGGCTACCTGGAGGAGGTCATGCTGGCCTCCGCCGTGGACAACATGAGCGACAACGGCCAGGCCGTTACGCTGATGACCGTCCACCTGGCCAAGGGCCTGGAGTTCCCCGCCGTCTTCCTGACGGGGCTCGAGGAAGGTCTTTTCCCGATAAATTCCGCCAGCTCCAACGACGACCAGATGGAGGAGGAGCGGCGCCTGGCCTATGTCGGCATGACGCGCGCGGAGAAGAAGCTCCACCTCACCTGGGCCGCCACGCGCCGCATCTTCGGCGCCACCTACCCGAATCTGTCCTCTCGGTTCATCTTCGAGAGCAAGGTCGCAAAGGAGACCTTCCCCCGCAAGGGCGAGGAGGACGTGCAGGTCATCGCCTCGCACCCGCCGCCGCTGCCGCGCGTCGGCAAGGGCCGCAAGGTGGCCCACCCCGTCTACGGCCCCGGACGGGTGGTGCACCAGATCGGCGCCGGCGAGTTCGCCAAGGTCACCGTCGTCTTCGACAGCGGCCTGCGGCAGACCTTCATGCTCAAGTACGCGCCGCTGCAGCCGATATGAGACTCCGGATACTGCTGGCCGCACTCGCGGCCGCGCTGCTCTTCTGGTTCGCCCAGGCCTCTTTCGTGATCCCGCTCGGCTCCGACATCCCCGAATTCTTCGTCTCCAACTACGGCGTCCGCGAGGAGTCGCCGGACCATCCGCGGCTGGCCGCCCTGCGGAAGGCCGAGCAACTCGACGGCATCGTCGCCGCCGGCAAGTCGCAGTTCGAAAAGACGGTGCTGCTGCGCGGCTGGGCGCGGCGGCAGTGGGAGCCGGCCGCCGCCGATTTCTCTTATCCGCCCTGGGACGCTGGCGAGATACTTAAACTGGCCCGCGGCGGCAACCGCGGTTTCTGCGCGCAGTACGCGGTCGTCTTCCTGCAGGCGGCCCTCTCGCTGGGCCTGCACGCCCGATATATAGACCTGCCCGGCCATTTCCTGACCGCTGTCTGGTCCGACGAGCACCACAAATGGGTCGCGATGGACCCCTACAACGACGCGCATTATGAGCGGGGAGGCGTCCCGCTGAGCGGCATGGAAATGCACTTGGCTTACCTCCGCGGAGAGGGGGCGGGGATAGAGGAAGTTTCATCCTCCGGGAGGCGCGGCCCGCTGAAGCAGGAAACCCTCGGCCTCTGGAGCTCCTACTCGATACTGCTGCGCAACAACCATCTCTCCGAGCCGGTGAAAGCGGGCGTCAACGGCGCCCCCGCACGCCCCCTGACCGCCGCCGGAGGCAGGAGTTCCTACCCCACGGCGGGGAAGGACAAGCTTGAGATAGCCGACATTTTCATGTCCTACGGCAACGGGGAAGAGCCCCCCGTGCCGGGGCGCCCGTTCACGGCCGACAGGGACGATTTCCGCCGCGACATGAATTCGACGCTGCTGTTCTGGGCGGAGAGCCGCAAGGACCCGGGAACGGTCAAGTTGCTGCTCAAGGCCGATAACTCGCCCGATTTCGGGGGTTTCTTTGCGAAAACGGGGGGTACCGGCTGGGAACCCGCGCCCGGGAAGTTCGCGGTTAGGCTCGCGCCGGGCTTAAATACCATATGGGCGCGCGTCGGCACCAGGCACGGCTGGGCCGGGCGCCCCTCTTCGTTGAAGATCTTCTACAAGCCGGCCTGGCTGCTGGCGCCCCGGCGGCGGGCCGGGCTGCCGGGCAGCGTCTGAAGAGGCGGCCAGGGGCTTTATAACTTCGGAAAAAATGTTCGGAGGGATCATAATCGAACTGTTCAAAAAATTCGAAAGAGGAATAGTAATAGCGCTGGCAGGCCTGCTGGCCGCTACGATACTTTTCTCCACCCTGCAACTGGCGTCGCCGCCGGGCCTGTTGCCGGAGATGGCCGAACTGCCGGACATCTTCGGCCTCTTCCTGCTCGTCCTGCTGGGCATAAAGCTGCTGAAGACGATGAAGGCCTACCTGCGGGAGAACGTCGTCAACGTGGAAGTGGTCCTGAATGGCGGCTATTATCGCCAGCGCGCGGAAGGTCGTCATCCTGGACATCAAGGAACTGCGGGGCCCCGTCTTGCTCGGCTTGGCGGCGCTGGCTTTCGGCTACATGCACATAAAGATCTCCTACCTCAACTGCGGCGCTCCGCCGGAGGCCCGTAAAAGACGGCCGCGATGGGCGACACTGAAAGGGCGAAGGAATTCTCCGCGGGCGGCGTCGTGCTGAAGGACGGACGCCTGCTCCTGATAAAGATGCGCAACCTGCTCGGCGAGGAGGTCTGGACCTTCCCCAAGGGCCACCTGGAGGAGGGCGAGACTGCGGAGGAGGCCGCGCTGCGCGAAGTGCGCGAGGAGACCGGCCTTGAATGCCGCATCCTGCGCCCGTTGCGCGTCACGTTCTACTCTTTTTACCGGGGCGGGGTCCCGGTGGATAAACGCGTTGACTGGTTCCTTATGGAAGAGACCGGCGGGGACGGACGCGCCCTGACGCCGGATGAAGTCCTGGAGATGCGCTGGGCTTACCCGGCCGAGGCGGACGGGTCGCTGAAGTACCGCAGCGACCTGGAAATAATGGAGATACTGCGCGCGGAAAAAAAGGTCTGAGCGCCGGAGCCGGCGCGGCTCTCAGCGGGACCCGGGAAATAGCCCGGCGAGGCGGAATCCGCGGGGACCGGGCTCCAGTCCGAAAGGGTTCAGCAGCGCGCCGCACGCGAGGTACTGGGCTCGCGCGTTGGCGCGCGAGACGGCGGCCGAGAGCTTCATCGCCTCCCCGAAGCCGGCGGCGGCGGATTCCGGGCCCGGCCCCGAACCGGAAGCGGCCGAAAGGGCCGCGAAGGCTCCCTCTAAATCCCCCCGCTCGGCAAGCCCGGCCGCGCCCGGAGCGGCCCGTCCCAAGCCCTCGAGCAGCCGCCTGGCCCGGGAATACGCGGAAGCCGGAGCGGTACGCCTGAAATACATATCGGCCAGCGCGTCGTAGAGACAGGAGAAGCGGGGGACCGAAGCGGTCTCCGCCATGTTCGCCAACAGCAGCGCGGCCCGGGCCCAGAGGGAGGCGGCGAGGTAGAGCCTCTCGCCCCCGTTCACCAGCCGGGATATCTCCCCGGCGCTGGCCGCCCCGGATTCTATCCTCGACCCCGCTCGCTCCAGGTCCGCGGCCGCTTCTCGCGCGCGTCTCGCCGAAGCCGGACGGCCCCGCTTTTCCATCAGGACCGCCATAGCCTCCAGGTCATCGGCAGCCGCCAGTAGGGAGGAGGCGGACAGCCCCCCCCTGACCGACAGCCTCAGCCTCTCCAGCCGCTCCGCTTCCGCCGCGGTTATCCTCTCCCTGCCGGAGACCGAGGAGGCGGCCGCGAGAAGGCCGCGGTAATCGGCGAAAGCTTTTTTTACCAGGCCGGCCCGCCTTTCGGACCGCGGGCCGCGGGCCTGCTCCAGGTCCTTCATCGCGGAATCGGCCCAAGCCCCCAGCCTGCGTGCAGAGGCGGAGAGTGATTTCTTGTCCAGCCTGAAATCCGCGTTGACCAGGGAAGAGCCGTCCTCCGGTGGCCCGCCCTCCGAGGGGCCTATTTTCATGGGGCCCCCAGCGTAGGCGTCGGGGTCGATCGGGAGCCCCTCGAAGAGCCTGCGCCCGGCCCCGGCCAGGTCCTCGTCCAAAGCCCTGGGATCGCCGGCAGCGGCGGCCAGGGACCTTATCAGGCTCACGAAATGCGGGCTTATCTCGAAAGTAAATTCCTTGCCGGCCGGCACCCGGTCCGGGCGCGACGGGGCGGCGCCGGACTTCACCCTCCGGTAGACCCTGGCCGCCTCGTCGGGATTGGCCCTTATCCAGTGCAGCATCCTTTCCCGTATCTCGGAGTAGGGCTCGCCCTCCCCCGCTTCCACGAAGCGCCCCGCCAGGCCCGCCTCGATTATCGCGTCGGCTACTTCGCCGCGGAAAAAGAGGCTGTAGAGTATGCGGTCGCGCACCTCCTCGAAAGTGCCGGCCTGCCCGGCCGGGTCGGAGGACGGCGAGGCCTCCGGGACCCAGGGAGGCGCGGACGGCAAGGGGACGGCATGCGGTATGGCGTCTCCCGCTGACGCCGCCGCGCCGGGAAAACTCAGCAGCAGGGCCAGCGCGAAGGCCCTCATAGCCAGGACCTCATGAGGTAAAGGACCGCGCTGGCGGCCTTATGGGGGAAAGGCCGGGAGCGGCACTCCTCAAGGGTCACCTCCCTGCAGGCGAGCAGGTCCGATTCGAAAAGCGCCTCCATCTCGCGGCCGAAAGAGGGGCCGAAAACGTTCACGTTGAGCTCCAGGTTGTAGTGCAGGCTGCGATGGTCCAGGTTATGGCTGCCGACGGAGGACCAGACCCCGTCTATGACGGCCGTCTTGGAATGGAGTATCTCCCCCGTCCACTCGTAGATTCTGACGCCCGCGCGTATCATGCGGGGGAACATCGCCCAGGAGGCCCAGCGCACGTAGGGATGGTCGGTCTTGCCGGGAGTTATTATCTTCACGTCCACCCCGCGCCGGGCCGCCCGCATAAGGCTCTTGCGTATTATCCTGTCTGGCAGGAAGTAGGCGTTGGTTATGCGGATCCTCTCCCTGGCGCTGTCTATGGCGTGCCGGTAGGCCCGGCGTATCGAGCGCTCCTGCCGGAAGCCGGAGGCGGAAAGGACCGCGGCGTGCTCCCGGCCGGCGTGAGCCGGGGCGGAAACTGGCTTCGGCGCGGACTTGCCGCAGAGCGACCAGGAATCCCAGAAAAGACTCTCTATCTCTCCGACCACCGGGCCCGAGACCCTGACCTGGGCGTCCTTCCAACCGGCGCCGCCCATGGACCTGGGCGCGTCCCTTTCGGTCATATTGAAGCCGCCGACTATGGCGGTCCCGGTATCGGCGCAGATCATCTTGCGGTGATTGCGCCGGACCCAGTTCCAGTGCGGCTTCCACGGCACCACAGGGTGAAATTCCCCCACCCTGACCCCGCGGCGGGCGAGGTCCCGGAAGAAATCCCGGTCGGTAAGGATGGAGCCGACCGAATCGTATATAAGGTAAGTCTCCACGCCCGCCGAGGCGCGCACGGCCAGGAGTTCTCCGAAACGGCGGCCGATCGCGTCGTCCGAGAAAGAATAAAAATCAAGCAGCAGCCGGCGGCGCGCCGACGCTATCAGCGCCTCCATCGCGGAGAAAGCTTCCTGCCCGCCGCGCAGAAGTTCGGCGGCGTTGCCGCCGGAGGCTATCCCCGGATCCAGGCAGTAATCGCGCCAGTTCATGGTACCGGCGGGGCCTGGATTATAGCCCTGTCGTAAGGCGAGCGGGAGGAGGGCTCCAGCGCGGCCGAGGCGCGCGCGGCGGAACGTTCGGCAGAGGCCGCGGCCCGGCGGCCGGAAGACTCGAGGAGGTCGGCGAGCGCCAGTCGGGCCCGCGTGAAATTCGGCTCCAGATAGAGCGCCCGTCTGAGCCTTTCCTCCGCCCGCGACGAGGCGCCCGCGGAGGCGTAAAATCCGGCCGCCCTGAAATTCAGCATAGCCGAAGAAGGCAGCAGTTCAAGCCCCGCCTCGGCCGCGGCGGCGCCTGCGGCCATGCTGCCGGACCAGGCGGCCAGTTGTTCGGCCCGGGCCAGGTGCAGGCCCTCCCTGTAGGGCGAGAACCTGAGAGCCCGGGCGGCGCATCGCAGCCTGGACTCCGCGTCCCATTTCCCCGACAGCGCGCATTCCGCGTCCCTGCCGTGGCGGGACATCCACTGCCAGGAGAAGGCGGCCAGGCCGGCCGCGGCCAGCGCGGGCAGGAGGGCCAGAGCCCTGGCCCGCAACTGGACCGGCGTGGAAGGTAAAAGGACGGGCCGGACATCCGCCGACGGGAAACGGGCCCCCGCGGCGCCGGCCAGGCAGGCCAGCATCAGAAGTTGCAGCCCCCAGGCGTAAAATATCCCGTCGACGCAGGAATGCAGGAAGAGGAAGAGCGCAGGAACGGCCAGGACGCCGCCGGCCGACCTGCGGAAAGAGAGCCAGAAGGCGGAAAGGTAGAGCGCGGCGCCGGGAAGCCCGGTCTCCGCCAGCAACTGCAGGGGCTCGCTGTGCGCGTGTACGGTGGAATGGCCGAAGAAAGAGACGCCGTTGAAAGCGGGGAACTTGAAAGCCTCGAACACGTACCGGAAAGAACCGGGGCCCCAGCCGGACAGCGGGCGCTCGGCGAAAGCCGCGAGCGCCGTCCGCCAGATATCAAGCCGGCGATAGGCGTGCGGATCGCCCAGCTTGAAAAGCGAATCGAGTCTCTCCTGCGGCAGCAGGATGGCTAGCAGCAGCGGGGAGAGGAGAACGGCCCAGCCGGCCCGCCGGCGGCCGGAGACGAAGAAAGCCCAGGACAAGGAGGCCCAGCCGGCCAGCAGCGCCCCGCGGGAATTGAGCAGCGCCACGGCTCCGGCCATGAACAGCGCCCCTCCCCACAGCATGAGCCTGGAGCGGCCTTTCCCCGCCGCGCCCGCGACCGTCAGCAGCGCGGCGCCGGCGCCGGCCAGCGCGGCCGTGTAGTTGGGATTGGGCGGTATTATCCCTGAGAGCGGCAGGCCGGCGAGAGCCTGGTAATAGACCCCGGCGGCGCCGGCGGCGCCGGCCAGCGCGACGAAAACCCCGGCGGCTTTGGCGAAACCGCCGGCCGCCGCCGCGCAGGAGAAGAAAGCCGCCAGCACCCAGAACCTGGCCGAGACCTCCAGCGCCGCCGGCCCGGCAGAGGGATTCATCAGCGCGGAAAGGAGGGTCCAGGCGGCCAGGGCAGTCCAGAGGCCGCCGCGGGAGAAGCGAACGCCTCCCTCGACGAAGAAAACCATGCCCCAGAATATTACCGTAAAAGTGGCGGCCCGGCCGGGGTCCCTCAGCCCCCCCATTCCCACAGCCAGCGCCATGGCGGCCGCGGTCCAAAACAGCGAAGCGTATCCGCGCAGATTCATCGCCCATTCTCCAGCCTGGGATGAGCGGCCAGGACCGGAGCGCCGGCCCTGGCGTATACCGCCCGCAGCGCGGCGGAGCTGGTGAGGCGGGAAGGGGTCGCAAGCAGCGCCTTCTCCAGATCTACGGCCGCCAGGAACATCTCCGCCCGGTCGCCTGACCTCAGCGCCCGCGAGAACCTCAGCCGGCCGGAGGATTCCTCGGCGGCCGAGCGGCCGTATGTCATGCCTGCGGCGCGTTCCAGGGCGGCCAGCGCGGCGGCTTCGCGGCCGGCGGCCAGGTGGGAAGAAGCGGCCTTCATTTCACCCTCCCAGGCCAGCGGGGCCGCGACGGCTAAGGCGGAAGCCGCCGCCAGCGTACCGGCGAAAGCGGCGGCCGGCGCGCCCGGGACCGAACCCCATTCCTCCTCGGAAGCCGGCAGTTCGCGCCCGGCAAGCACGCAGAAAAGCCAGAAGTTAGCCGGCAGGGATAGTCCGAAATCGATGGCCGAATGCAGGAGCGCCGCCAGCAGGCCGAAAAGCGCCAGCCGCCGCGCGCCGGAGACGGCGAAGGCGAGCAGGGAGAACCACGCCACCGCCGCCGGCACGCCGTTCTCGGCGGCGAACTCCAGGTAATAATTGTGCGCGTAGACCGAAGCTTCGGCCGCGGCGGGAGCCTTGTAAAGCGGGGTCAGCCAGGTAAAGGACGAATGCCCCCAGCCGAGTAGCGGGGATTCTTTTATCAGGGAAACCGCCGAACCCCACCATTGCAGCCGGGTCGAAACGGACATGAAATCCGACTGGGTCAGCGCCAGGGCCGCGGCCAGGGAGAGCGCGGCCAGCACCAGCATCATTCGCCGGTCACCGGACTTGCGCAGGCGCATCAGCGCGATCGCGGCCGCCGCGACTATAAGCGAGATCAGCGCGCCCAGCGAACCGGTGAGAAAGAACACCAGCGCCAGCACGGCCGTCAGGGCGAAATCCCCGCGGGAAACGGCCACCGGGCCGGCGAGCAGCAGGAAAAAGGCCAGCGCGTTGGGGTTTACGAGAGTGGAAGCGACGTTCGGCGAGCGGAGCACGAAGGCCTGGTACAGCGCGACGGCGGCGACACCCCAAGCCGCGGCGCGCAGCGCGCTGTCGGTAAGCGCCCGGTCGCGCACCGACTGCCCCCGCGCCGCGAAGAAAAGACAGAAACCGGCGGCCAGCGAACCCCACTCGAAGCTGACGGCTTCCCGCGCCGGCGAAAAATAGACCGAGAGCGCCGAGAGGGCGGCGACCGCGGCCAGCAGGGCCGTCAAAGGCCCGACGGGGATCTTTCCCCTCCGGTAGAAGTCAAAGGCCAGGAGGGCTACGGCCAGGAACTGAAAAAAAACCTGCAGGCGCAGGTCCATCACTCCCTGCAGGAGCGGGGCGGCGGCCGCGAAAGGGATAAGATATATCGCCGGCAGACGGAAACCGCCTCAGCCCTCCAGTATCCTGGGGGTCACGAAGATCAGCAGCTCGCGGCGGTCCCGGGTCACGCTCTTCTTGCGGAAGAGATAGCCCAGTATCGGGATATCGCCGAGCAGCGGGACCTTGAAGACGGACTCGGCCTGGGTGTCGCTTATCAGGCCGCCTATCACGATGGTCTCCCCGTCGCGCACTATCACGTTGGTGTCGGCGGAGCGGGTGTCGATGCCGGGCGCGCCGCCGGCCACCGGGGTGATGGTCGGCGAGACCTGGCTGACGCTGGGATTTATCTTCATGGAGATGCGCCCGTCCGAATTGATGGTAGGGGTGACGGTCAGCTTTATGCCGACGGATAGGTAGGTGACCTTCGTGGTGGAGATGGGCGGCGTGGCCGCCGTCGTCTCCGTGGTCGTATAGGGCACCTGGGTCGTGATGTCTATATTGGCTTCCTTATTGTTGAGCGTGGCCACCTTGGGGTCGGAGAGGACCTTGGCCTTGCCCTTCTTGGCCGCCGCGGAGATGACCGCGTCGAACATGTAGTTGGAAGCGAGCTTGCCGAGCCGGAAAGCGCCGTATATGACGTTGGCGGGCAGGTTGACGCCCGTGCCGCCGCCGGCTCCGCCGAGCGGGGAGTTATAGGCGGAACCGCCGGCCACGGCCGGGACGCTCACCCCGGGGCCGCCGGGGCCGCCGGCGCTTATCCTGTTGGCGCTGTCGCCGGCGCCGATATACTCGCCCGCTTTCTCTCCGTAGCCCGACCAGTTGATGCCGAGGTGGAAGCTGTTATCCAGCGCGACCTCCACCAGCTTGGCCTCTATCAGCACCTGCTTGGGCATCCGGTCGAGGCTTTTTATCAGCCGCGCCGAGGCCTCTAGGCCCATCGGGCTGTCGGTTATGATAAGGGCGTTATTAGAGACGTCCACGTTGACCGCGGAGGTCCGGCCTTCGGCCGAGGCCACCGAGGTCAGCTGCGCCCTCACGTCCTCCGCTTTGGAATAGTTCAGGAAGAAGATCCTGGTCTGCGGCATGGCCTTCTTCTGCTCCGCCATGAAGGTCTGCGGCGACGCTATCCGGAGGATATTGTCGCCGACCTGCTGCGTGGCGAGGCCCTTGACGTTAAGGACGGTCCTGAAGGCCTCGTCGAAAGGGACTTTGTGGAGGTTCATCGTCACGCTGCCGGACACGTCGTCGCCGTATATGATGTTTATGCCGGCCTTGGCCGCGAGCATGGCGATGACCTCCTTTATGTCGGCCTCGTTATAGTCGAAGCTGACGGGCTCCCTGGAAAGAGAATCCATGATATTGCGGGACGCGGCGGCCGGGCGGCGCGCGGCCGGCGCGGGCCTTATCACGGGCGCCGACTCGGCGCCGAGGTCGGCGGCGGCCACCTTCAGCCCGGTCTCCCGCGAGGGCTCGGGGCTGGGGGTTATCACCTTCACCTCAGTCGAAGGGGCGGAGACGGAAACCGGGGCGTCCTTGACCGTCTTTTTGGGCTCGAAAAGCTTGCCTCCCACGACGACGATTATCTCGTTCCCGCGCTGGGTTATGTCATAGACAGCCTTCTGGGTCAGGTCCATCACGATCCGGGCGACGCTCACTGGGGAGGTCTGATGCTGTCCGGTGCGCACCTTTTTGAGGAAAGTGCCGCCGGCCGGGATATCTTCGAGGGTTGTTAGCCTGGCGTCCTGCAGTTCCACCACGATCCTGTTAGGGTCCGCGACGGTGAAAGACCTGTATTTAACGGGGCGGTCGGTGGTGATGTAGACGCTCTCCGCGGAGACCCTCACTCCCTTCACGGCAGCCGCTTCGGCCGCCGAGGCTAGGGGGAGGCATTGCGCCGTGAGCAGCGCCGAGATGAGCATTGAAACTGTTTTTTTCATATTCTTTGTTCCCGTTCTTCGACTAGGCTGTCTTCCGGCCGCGGGCGGCCGGGGCTACTTCCCGTGGAGGTTGAGCGTTACCGAGGCGCCGTCCATGGTGAGTTCCACCTGCTTGCCGCGTATCACGCCCCGGACGCCGGGCACGGCCTTGCGCTTCTGGTCCAGCAGTTTTCCGCCCCTGAGCAGGTAGACCGTCCCGGAAGCTTTGTCGGTAAGCATGGCCTGCCTGCCCGAGGCGTCTTCCATGACGCCCGTCAGAGAAAGACCGCCGAGCGTGGAACTGGAAAGCGGGACTTCGACCGCCGCGGCCGCGGCTCCCGCCTTCGGCTTATGATCCCCGAAGAAAGTGGAGGGGATCATGGGGTCCCTGGCGTTGACGGGGCGGTAAAGAGCTTCAACGGTAGCGGGCGGGGTGGAGACCTCCACGGCCGCGGGGGCGGCTGGCGCCTGCGCGAAACAGGAAGAGGCTGCGGCGAACATTATGGTCTTGAGCATTTTTACCCGTTGTAAAGGAACGAGACCAGAGTGAAACTACCATTCATCGACCCGGACGCCGCGTTGGGAGTGGCGGTCACGGAAAGGTTCTCCACCGTTATGATCCGCTCCTCCAGCGCCAGCGAGGTGAAGAAGCGTCCCAGGCGATGATAGTCTCCGCTGACGGACACCGAGTACGACACGCGGGTGAAGTACTGCTCCTTGACCGACGAGGCGGACCCGATGGAATTTATGGTGACACCGTACCTGCGGCTCTTGTCGGTCAGCGTACGGATAAGTTCGGGCAGCTGCTTGTCCCTGGGGAGTTTCTTCTGGGCCGCCTCCTTCTCCAGCTTGAGCGAGGCCAGCTTGCCCTCGAGGTCCTCGAACTTCGCCTTCTGCCTTTTGGCGTTGTCTATCTCCTTCTCCAGCTTCTCCACCTTGACGGTGTCCGCCCGGAGCTGCTTGGAGTAAGGGAGCCAGAAGTAGAAAAGGTAGACGTAAACGAAAAGGCCGGAAAAAAGAAGGCCGCCGGCCGCCATCAGCACCTGATCCTTGGTCAGTTGTATCTCTTTCATATCATTTGTACGCGTACTTGAAAGTTATCGGCGCCGAATAGGTGCGCGCGCCCTCGGCCTCGGAGATGGAGACGCCGCCCAGCACGACGTCCGCGTACCTAGGGTCCATCTCCAGGTGGTTTATCCAGTAAGCCAGATCGTAGGGGGACCTGGACATGAGGGAGATGGTCATCGAGAGAGTGGTGTCCTTGAGGGTAGTGCTCATATTGGCAAACCACATGCTGGCGGGCAGCTCGGACGTGAGATCCTGCATGAAGCGGGTATAGATCATGCGGTTGCGGCTGATTCTGTTGATGGCGTCGAGGTAGCGCTGCACCTCGGCGATCTCGGCCTCTATGGCCCTGACCCGCTCCACGTCCTGCTTGAGGACCTGCATCTCGGCTTCCCGGTCGGCCAGCCGCATCTGCATGCGCTTGGCGCGCGAGAAGTGCCAGCCGGAGAACAGGACCAGGACGGCGGCGACCACTACGCCGGCGGCGACGGCCTTGGCTATGACGGCCTTCCGGTTCAGCCGGTCGATGTACTCCTGCGGGATCAGGTTTATCTTTACCATGCTATTCCCAGTCCTTCATCTTGCGCAGGGCCAGGCCGGCGGCCACCGCGAGGGAGGGCAGCGTCTCTCGCGGGATGTTTCTGGCCATCGGTTGCTCGCTCAGGAAGGAGAACGGGTTGACTATCTCGACCGGCACCTTGAATTCCGCGGACAGGAACTTGCTTATGTTCCCGAGGTTGGCGACGCCGCCCGAGAGCATTATGCGGGACACGGAGCTCTCGGCCCCCTGGGACAGGTAGAAATCGATGGAGCGGGACACCTCCGTGTAGAGGTCGCGCAGCACGCCTGTCGCGGCCTTGGAAACCGCGATGCCCTCCCGGTCGTAGTCGGACACAGCCGCCTGCTTCTCCTCGTCGGTGACCAGGAGGCCCTTGGCCTTCTTGAGTATGTCGGCGGCCATAGGCTCGGCCTTGAGCAACTTGCCTATCGCCTTGTCGAAAGCGGCGCCGGCGATGAAGATGTCGCGCACGACGCGGGTCACCCCCTGCGAGACTATCGAAAGGTTGGTGACCTTGTGCCCTATGTTGAGGAAGAGGACGGTGCCCTCTGGCTTGGGCTGCAGTTTCTCGTAAAGAGTCTCCAGCGCGAAGGAGTCCACGTCGATCACCATGGGCTCTAGGCCGGCGGCGGAAAGGATCTCCAGTTTGTCGGCGACGGCGTCCCTCTTGGCGGCGACCAGCACCGTGTCCATCTTGGGCTGGCCCTCCTCGGTCGCGTCGTTGAGGACGTAGCAGGTGAGATTGACGTCCTTTATGTCGAAAGGAATGAACGGCTCCGCCTCCACGCTGAGCGTGAGGGACAGTTCCTTCTTCCCCAGCTTGGGAAGCTTGACGTAGCGGACGATGACGGTGTTGCCCGAGATGGACGCCGCGGCGTATTTTGCGGAGATGCCCTTCTTCTTGAGATGGGTCTTTATCTCGGAGGCGATGGCGAAGCGCTTCTCTTCCGGGGTAGCGTCCGCCTTGAACGCCAGCGGGATATAGCCCCAGTCCTTAAGCTTGAGCTCTTTCTTCTCTTCGGTGAAGCAGACTATCTTTACGGAGTAGCTCCCGACGTCTATGCCGACGACATCCTTGGGAGGAAACATTCTTTTTGCAAGATCTGCGATCATTTTCCCGCTTTTAGACCCCCGCGCGGCGGCTGACTTACGCCGGCCAAACATCCTAGCACTTATATATTACATAATTATTACAGCAATCGACCCCTTTGTCAAGACCCGCGCTCTCCCCCGTCAAGACCCCGGGGGCGGCCGCCCAGGCCGGCCGCCTTCTTCAGCAGCCCGACGCAGGCTCCTCCCAGTTCCCCGCCGGCCGCGTGCAGCAATAGCCCAAGGCGCGCCAGGACGAAAAGGGTGCCCCCCAGGAAGAACGTCTGGTACGCCCACTCGAATTCCGGGATGAACGGGTAGACCGAAGGCTGCAGGGAATGGTAGGCGTAGACTAGCGAAAGCTGCGCCGTCAGCAGAGCGGCCGCCCGGCCCGCCCCGGGCAGAACCGGGAGCAGGCGGTCGAAGAGCGGCGCGGCCGACAGGGCGAAGTCCGCCAGCGCCGCCATCACTGCCAGCGAGAGGACGGAATTTATGAAGTCGGGGGCCGAGATTCTGCCGCCGAAAGCGCTCAGCCCGCTGGTGAAAGGAAGCCCTCCTACGAAAACCCCTATTCCCAGCACTACGACCGCGGTTATGCCCGTCTTGAAAGCAAGCGCCAGCAACTCCTCCCAGTCTTTCTCCCTGTCCACTCTCCCTCCTCTACCTCCAGCCGCAGCCGGGACATGTCAAGACCCGGGGCCTTGCGCCGGTTTTAAATAATATATATAGTATAATAATACAATATATCGAGGGCCGGGTAGGCCCTTCGGAGGGAAATTTAATGCATATCGAAAGAACCGAGTACAAGGGACAACCCGTCATCATTCTCAAGCGGAGCGAGAGCGACAGGTACCCTTTCTCCTTCGGCCTCTCTAAGGCCCGCATGATCATCGAGGCAATCGAAGAAATCAAGAAGTTCGTCGAAGAGCACGACGGCAACTCCGAGAAGAAGCCCTGATCTCCACCGGCGCATGCCGGAAAAAGACCGCGGCCCGATAGCGCGTTTCTACGACGCTATCGCGGGCCGCTATGAAGCGGTGAACGGCTTTTTGACGCTGGGGCTCGACGGCCTCTGGCGGAGGAAAGCCGTTTCGTTTATACCCGCGGACCGCCCCCTGCGGGTCCTCGACGGTTGCTGCGGCACCGGGAGCATGACGGGGCTGCTGCTACGGCGGCTGCCGGCGGGCTCCGCGGTAGCCGGGGCCGACTTCAACGCTGCGATGCTGGACCGCGCCCGAGCGCGCCTGCCGGGCCTGGAGTTTTTCGAAACGCCCGCCTCGGCCCTGCCTTTTCCGGACGGGGAGTTCGATCTCGTCACGGTGTCTTTCGCTACCCGCAACCTGGCGTCGTCGCCGGAAGGGCTGGCGGCCTGCCTGCGCGAATTCCTGCGCGTCCTGCGGCCCGGCGGCACTTTCCTGCAGCTGGAGAGCAGCGCCCCCCCCTCCCCCTTCGTACGCTTCTTCTTCCGCCTCTACGTGCGGACCATGATCTCGCTGGCCGCGGCGCTGCTCCCTCGCGACTCGCGCGCCGCCTACCTGTACCTCGGGGCCAGCGTCCTGAATTTCATGGACGCGGACGCCATGAGCCGCGAACTGATAGCGGCCGGATTCCGCGATGCCCGTTACGAGCGTCTCTTCCCCGGCGCCGCAGCCGTCCACATCGCCGTAAAGTAGCGCATGAAAAAGCCCGCCGGGGAGCGGCGGGCTTTTTTTCCGTCGGAGAAACGCTATTTCTGTCCGGGCCGCTTGCGGCGTATCTCGGCGACCCTGAGCCGCACGGCGGCTTTCTTGAGCGCGGCCTGGGCCGACTCCAGGTCCAGGTCCGCCGCATGGGCCGACAGCGCCGCCTTGGCGCTGGCGTACTCCTGCCGCGCGCGCTCCTCGTCCACCTCGCGCGCCAGCTCCGCCGCTTCCGCGAAAACGGACACCTTGTCCTTGTAGACCTCGGCGAAACCGCCCATCACCGCGAAGGTCTCCTCCGCGGCGCCTTCGCGGTAGCGCAGCACGCCGGGGCGCAGCTGCACCGCGAAAGGCGCGTGGCCGGGCAGCACGCCCATCTCGCCGCCCTCGGCGGGCAGCGCGACGAAATCCACCTCCCTGTCCTGCAGGAAAGGCTTCTCCGGCGTGACTATGTCAATGCGCAGGCGTTTTTTCTTGGTCATGGGTCTCCCGGCCCGGGGTTCAGCCGAACGAGCCGGCCTTTTTCACCACCTCGTCGATGGAGCCTGCCATGTAGAAGGCCTGTTCGGGCACCGCGTCCAGCTTTCCCTGGATAATCTCCTTGAAGCCGCGTATCGTCTCGGCCAGCGGCACGTACTTGCCGGGGCGGCCGGTGAACTGCTCGGCGACGGAGAAGGGCTGCGAGAAGAATTTCTGCACGCGGCGGGCGCGGCCCACGGTCAGCTTGTCCTCCTCGGAAAGTTCCTCTATGCCCAGGATGGCGATGATGTCCTGCAACTCCTTGTAGCGCTGCAGCAGCTTCTGCACGCCGCGGGCTGTCTCGTAATGCTCCGCCCCCAGCACCAGCGGGTCTAGGATGCGCGAAGTGGAGTCCAGCGGGTCGACGGCCGGGTAGATGCCCAGTTCCACGATGGAGCGCGAGAGCACCACGGTCGCGTCGAGGTGCGAGAAGATGTTGGCCACGCCGGGGTCGGTCAGGTCGTCGGCCGGCACGTAGACGGCCTGTATGGAGGTGATCGAACCTTTTTTGGTGGAGGTGATGCGCTCCTGCAGCCAG
>CAZVWK010000025.1:0-25562 GCA_964631475.1 uncultured Elusimicrobiaceae bacterium
CTATATTGCGGCCCAGGTCCTCCCGCTTTGAGCCGGAAGCCGTGAAAGCGAAGGAACTTATGTTCACGGCGAGCCGTTTCACCTCCGACGCGCCGCCGTTGAAAACGGCCGAACGGTAAACGGCGCGTTCGGCGGGAGCATGATAGAACGACATCAGGCAGTCCGGGTTGCCGTCATTGCCGTCGTCGTCGTCCTCCAAGTCGTAGCCGACCGCCCACTGCTGGTCCGCGGGCAGGGAAAAGCGCTGGGCGGCGTCACTATCGTCGTCCGTATCGCGTATGTTCGGCACCCCGTCCCCGTCGGAATCGGCGTCCGGCGCGAAACCCGGCGTTTTTTCGGAGCCGCAGGCGAGAGTCACCGAAGAGGCGGAGACCCCGGTGAAAGCGTTGGCGGCGTAAAGATCGTCCGAGAGCCGCGAGAAGAGCAGCCGCAGCTCCGCCGAGGCCTGCATGGAATGCTCCGCTTTCTTGGCGCTTTTGAAAAACACGCCGAGATACCTAGAAAAGGCGACTAGGGCGATGCTTATCACCGCCAAGTAGATCATCAGCTCAGTGAGCGAAACGCCTCTCCGGCTTCTCATGGTTCAGTAGAACTTCACCGAAAAATTCCAAGACTGCACCGAGGTCTTCTTGTCCGCCGGGGATTCCGCCCAGTGGCTGACCCGGACCTCCACGGCATGGGAGGAGCCGGAAGTCAGCTCCGCCGGGGGATAATAGGAAAGCCGGCCGCTCTCCGGGTCCCAGTGCGAACTTATGGTGGCGGAGGAAACGACCAGTAAACCGTCCACCCGCAGCTCTATGCTGTAAGGATCTATCCCGGACTGATCGTCGAAAAGCCGGCAGCCTATCTCCGGCAGGGCATCGTTGTTCGCGCCAAGCGGCGTCATGTTGGCTACCGAAGGAGCCGAATTGTCAGGGTCCGAAACGGCCACGGTGAAGGTCCAGGTGGAGATGGTCTTGTAATAGGCTCTGTCGCCGCCCTCCAGCGTCACGGTATAGGACGCGCCGTTGGAGAGCTTATTTGGCAGGCCGCCCGGTCCCTGCCAGCGGACGCGGCCCGTCGCCTGGTCATGGTCGAAGGGGACTTGGGCGCCATTGACCCTCAGGGATACCGTCTCCGGGCAAATGCCGGACGGCGAAGCGCCGGGCGCGAACGGCTGGTCTGATAGCACGGCCCCGACATAAGGCATAAGCTCCGCCACCGCGCCCGCCGGCGCCCGGCTGGAGATCTGCGGCGGATTGAGATCCAGGACCACGCGCCGCCGCGCGAAGGGGGAGTAATAGGAATCCTTGGTGGCCTTGGCGTAGAGCAGGTTCTCCCCTTCCACCAGAGCGGCGGTGACCGGCAGCGACTGAAAATCGAAGGCGCCGCCGGCCCCGGCGGCCCTGGTATCCTCAGGCGAAGCGGTGGAACCGACATAGAAGGCGACCGAGGCCAGCGGGACCGTTTCCCCCCGCAACCGCAGCGGGAAGGCCGCGTCGGCCCGGTAAGCGACGACCTCGGCGGGATAGGGGCTGGAAATGACGGTCGAGAAGGCGGCGGCCCGGCCGGCGTCCATCAGATCGTAGAGGAAGGTGTCGTTGGCCGGCTCCTCCACCAGTATGCCGAGTTCTGCGCCGCTGGCCCGGCTTTCCAGGCCGCTGAGCATCTCTAGGGAGATGAGCTCCGCGCGGGAATGGACCAGCCGGCCGCGCTTGTAAAGACGCAGCGTCACCTCCTTGAGATTGGTGTCGGGGAGTTCGCTGGCCGTTTTGTCCAGCGCCGTGGAGACATAGGTGTCGTAGTGATCGGCGTCGGCGTTGGCCCCGTAGTAGCGTATGGCCGGGTCATAGTCGTCTATCAGGTCGCCGTTGGCGTCGGTGAAATCGCGCAGATCGCCGATCAGGCCGTTGCCGTTGACGTCCGAAACATCGCGCAGCTTGAACGCGATATCGGCGGTCCAGCGGTCTATGGAATAGCGGGCGGCCATGGCGCTTATCTCATTGAGCAGGCCGAGGTAGGGATAGGCGGCCCGCTGCTGGGTCACTGGGCCGTAGGTCCCCGAAAGACCGTAATTGGCCAGGGCCGAGTCATACGGGAATAGATAGTAATACTCCACGCTCCTTAGTTTTTCGAAGATGGAATCCGAAAGCCTGGCGGAGTACGTGTTCTCCATGGTGCGCACCATGACCACCTGCAGATAGCGGTGCATATAGGCGACGGAGAGGCTCAGCACGGCTATCAGGAAAATGGAGATCATCGCCTCCACCAGCCCGAAGCCGTGCCTGAGGCGCAGCGCCGCGGCCGGGGGAGGCGCGCTCTTGTCCCGCGGCGGGACGTGCGCGGCCAGGAAACAGAAAACGGCCAGTGAGAGAGGCAGTAGGGCGGCGGCATACGCGGCCAGGTTCAGGATGGAGGAGTTATGGACCGTCCGGATGAGCGCCGGCGAAAGTTCCGGATAGGACGACGAGGCGAACACCAGAGCGCCGGCGTAAAAACCCAGGAAAAGAGTGAAAAGAGAGAAAACGCCCCCGGAAACCGCCTTTTCGGCCTGTGTCCGCCGGGAAACCGGCAGGGGCCCGATCCGCCCGCCGGCCAGCAGGAAGAAAAAAAACGCGGAGAAAGGCAACAGCAGCGCGCAGGAAAGGCCCAGGCCGCAGAACAGGGAAGAGGATAATTCCTCCGCCAGTTCCAGGGTCAGCCCCTGTGAATAGCCCTCCACGAAAACGGCGGCCCCGGAGTAAAAACCCGTGAGCAGCATGAAAATGGAGATGACGGAGCCGGCGGCGGCATACCCCGCCGGAGAAATGGCCCCTGCGCCTCGAAACTTTTTTTTCATTCCCGCCGGCCCCTCCAACTATATTATAGCAGGTCGCCTTCGGCTTGTCATTACCCCGCGCCGCCCCGCGCCGCCGCGGCCGTGCGGCAGGCCTGCCGGGACGGGCCCATGAGATAGCCGTCCTCAAGAAGGGCCAGGCCCGGGCAGCGGGAACAAAGGTTCCAGAGCCGGCAGGAGCGGCAGTTTTGAATGTGCCTGCGCCGGCGGGAACGCCACCAGCGCAGCCAGCCCGGACCGCGCCAGATGGCGGATAAAGGTTCACGCGCAGCATTGCCCAACGGCACCGGCAGCTGCAGGCAGGGGTACACGGTCCCGTCGGGGGCAAAGGCCACGGTATTGCGGCCTGCGCCGCAGATAAAGTCCATCTCCGCTCCGCCCTGGTCCGGTTCCGGGCGCAGCGCCGGCAGCCGCAGCAGGCCGGCGAGGGCGCGGTCGGGGAGTTTCAACGCAAGGTTGTCACGGTCGCGGTCATTGCCAGGCGCCAGGGAGAGGTCAAAAGCGTATTCAAAGCCGTTCCGGCGGGCCGCGCGCATGACATACGAGGCCTCGTCTGCGTTAAGGGACATAAGCGGGCATTTCAGCTTCACCTTGAAGCCCTCCCGCCGCATCTCCCGGGCGGCCGCCAGCGTGCGGCGCTGCGAGCCTTTCAAGCCGGTTACACGGTCGTGGACGGCGGAGCGGCCGTAAAAGCTCAGTTCAAAGGCTGAGACACCGGCCCTTTTCAGCGCCCGCAGCAGCGGGGCGGAAGCGGGTAGCCCGGTGGTGAAGACCGTTACGCCGAAACCCATCTCCGCGGCCGCGGCCGCGATTTCCGGCAGGTCAGGCCGCAGCAGCGGCTCGCCGCCGGTCAGCGTCAGGTTCATGGAACCTAGGGCGGCTAGGTCCCGGAAGATAACCCGCCATTGCCGGCAGGAAAGTTCCCTGCCCGGCTTCGCGCGCCCCCTGGTCTCGGGCAGATAGCAATGCGCGCAGGACAGCGGACAGCGGCGCGTCACTTCGACGACGGCCGTCAGCGGGACTTTCTTTTCCAGCGAAAGCCGGTTCAGGCCGGCCAGCAGGGAAGAGCTTTCAGGCATTTTATCAGGCCGCGGGAACAGCGCCGGATGCAGCCCGGACCTCTCGTTACCGGATGATTTCCCCGGACCATAGCTTCTCCAGAAAGACCTTCCATGGCATAATCTCTATCCCGTCAACAAGGCGCGGGGCGGCGTCCAATGAAACCGCTATCCGCCTCGCGGCCGGATATTCCTCACCGAAGGCCCTTAGGCCCCTGAGATGGCCGGGGAGAACTTCTTTGACGCCTTTCACCTCTATGGCGGCCGCGCCGCCGCCCAGGATAAAATCCACTTCCAGCTGCGACGCCGTGCGCCAATAGGCCGTCTCGTACTCAAGGCCTGAGTAATGGCTGTGCGCTCTTATTTCCTGGAATATGAACTGTTCGAAGGCCTTGCCGAAAACCTCGTTGCCCGGGACCACCTCGGTCCGCTTCAGGAGGAAATTGGGGAGGGAGAGGTCGAAAAAATAGAATTTAGGGGCCAGGATAACGCGGCGCTTGGGTTTTTTCCTGAAGGCCGGCACGAAGCGGCCGAGCAGCGTGTCGGAGAGGATTTGAAAATAATTTTTAATGGTGGGGCCACTGACGCCGCAATCCGAAGCGATGTTGTTGTAATTGACCACCTCGCCGTTGCTGAAAGCCGCCGCCTCAAGGAAGCGCGAGAAAACGGGAACGCTGCGCGAAACAGCTTCCGCCGAGATCTCCTCCTTAAGGTAATCCCCTATATAGGCGTGGATAAGCCTGCCGGGCCGGGCCGCCGAATAATGCCGGGGGAGCAGACCGCTGTTCAAAGCCTTATGAAGGTCAAACCCGCGTATCTCCCCGGAAACCAGCGGAAAGAGCTCATAGTGAACGGCGCGGCCGCCCAGAAGATTGGCTCCCGCCCGCCTTAATTTCCTGGCGCTGGAACCGCACAGGACAAAACGGATGTTCGTATTTACGATCAGCCACTGAACCTCGTTTAGCAGGGCCGGAACGAGCTGGATCTCGTCGATCAGGACCGGGGCCCGGGGCGACGCGGCCAGCAGTTCTTCGCGCAGGAGCGCCGGTTTTTTACTGAACCGCTCATACTCTTCGGAGAGCAGAAGATCGTAATATTTAGACTCCGGGAAAAGGTTTTTCAGGAGCGTGCTTTTCCCGGTCTGGCGCGGACCAAGCAGAAAACAGCTTTCAGTTTTCGACAACTCCAGCTTCTGTATACGTTGATACATGGAGAAATTATACTTTACTTTATCATGATATAACAAACGGTCTGCTTACCATATCTGACCAGCATTTCGGTAAAACGTTTCAAGAGCGCATCTCTTCGGCCGGGCGCGGCCAGGGCCGGGGCGGATAGCGATGCGCGCGGGGGAGCGGAACGTTCTTTTCCGGCGAAAGCCGGTTCAGTCCCTCCAGCAGGGGAGTTTTTTCAGGCATTTAAGAATACCGCGGGCCCTGAAGTAAAGGTAGCCGGCGGCGCCGGACTTGCGCGGGTCACGGGAGAGTACCCTGCCAAAAATGGCAGCCGGGGCCACCGCGTGCGGCGGAAGTTCGCGGGCATCGTCGCGGAAGAGCACCTTCCCGCCGGAGAAGCCGGCCACCCGGTGCAACAGGGTCCTGCCGCGCCAGCGGTAGGCCGCGCAGTCTCCGCGCCGCAGGGTGCGGCGGGCGGTCAGGGCCAAGTCGCCCGGCCTGAAAAGAGGCAGCATACTGCTACCCTCTAGGCGGAAAGCCCTCACGACCATCGGCGCAGGGACTTGCAGGCCAGCTGGCCGGTGGGCCCGGTCTGGCATTTGCCGCAGGCCAGCGCCGCGGTTTCAAAGACCTTTTCGGTCTTCATCGCGGGCTTGGAGTACTTCTTTTTTTTCTTCATCGTTCTTCCAGCAATCCGGCTTTTTCCAGTTTCCGGATGAAATCTTCGACATCGGCGTACGCCTCTTCCCCGCTCACCTCGAACTCCTCCCGCAAGGCCGCGGCCGCGGCCTGCACCGTACCGCCGGAAGAGAGTTCTTTCCAGATGAAAGAGCCGCTCTCGTTGAGGCGGTGCAGGCGCGAACCGGCCGCGTCCACTATATAGACGGAGCCGTCGATCTCCCTGTGCGCCAGGCCTTTTTTAGGCTTAAATCCCATCCCTTGATTATAAATCATTTCAGCAACCGCAGGAACGAAGCGTCTTTTTTATGGAAAGCCAGTTCGCCTTTATAAAGCCGGTTTGCCGGCGCGGCGGTAGCCAGCAGGCCCGCCGCCGCGGCCGGCTCCCTGGAGAAATTAAGGCAGCAGCGCAGGAACAGCGGCATGAAGCCGGCGGCGGAGCCCGGCCGCAGCAAATTTCTCCGGCCCTTGCGCAGCGCGTATATCCCGCCCAGCGGCAGGCGCAATGGCCGCCCGGCCGAGCGCATCTCCCCCCAGAACGGCGAACCGTAGACATAAAAACGCCCCCGCTCCCGCCGCAGCGGCACTATCTCGTCGCTGATGACCTCTATTCCGGCCCCCGCCGCGAGCCGTGCCAGCGTGGATTTTCCCGCCCCGCTGCGCCCGATAAAAACATGGGCCCTTCCCCCGGCCGCCAGGCCGCAGGCGTGGACCAGCGCCCCGCCGGAAACGTTGAGCTGACTGGAAAAGAAGGCGCGCAGGAAAGCGTCCACAGACTGGGGGCGGGGCGTTATCGCGAGGCGGCCGGCGCCGGGGCCGGCGGGAAAAACGCAGTCAAAATCCCCGCGCCGCAGCCGCAGCGACCCTCCGGCCCGCTGAACGACGGGCTTAAAGCTGCTCCCCCCTCCGGAGCGGCCCGACACCTCAGCCGTAAAGCCGGAGCCGGCGGATCGCCGGACGAAGGGCCCGTAGCGGCGCCGCAGCAGCCGGCCCAGCCCCGGCCCCAGCCCGGAAAAAGCCAAGCTCAACCCCGCCAACCCGAGGACAGGGCGGCCGACTTTCCCGCTGCCGCTGGAGCGCCTCACAGGCCGGAAGGCCAGGGCATGACTATGCCCTCCCAGGACTGCCTGGCGAGGTTCAGGTTGGTGGTCAGTATGTTAGCTGCCACTTCCGGGTCATAGTAGATGCGGCATTGCGAATTGGAATTTATATCCGCGGTTCCTTTCACTATCATGGCGCCGTGCAGCAGATCCGTGCTGCCGCCGCCATTGGGCAGGGTTAGATTCCCGCCCACATAGACGAAGCCGTGCAGGGATGGGTTTATGCTCTTGGTATCGCTGGCGGAATATGAGTTATTTATGTCTCCGAAACAGGCTGGCGTGGCGGGCGGGGTGGAATCATAGTTGGAGCGGTAATAGGCCCAGTCATTGCAGTACTGCTTCCAGGCCTTGGGCGGCACCGTGGCGTTTCTGGCGCCGAGGGTTGGGCAGTTGCCGTTATGGAAGGAGAGATTTCCCATCACTATGATAGATCCGCTTACGGCGCTGCGGAAATTGGTCCAGTTCCCCTCTATGAAATATGGCTTGCCGGTGTTGGAGGTGCAGTTGCTGCTGAAATTGCCCGGCTGATAATAGGCCCGGCCGCAGGGGTCATTGCCTGAAGCGATGGCCGAGCTGCGGTAGGCCGCGAAATCTATCTGCGGGGAGGGCGGCAGGGCGGTGTAATAGGAATGCCACCACCAGCAATTGGGAGAATCGCAGTTGGGCGGGGTGGGGCCGTTATTGTCCCGGTTGGCCGCGCTGGCCGAATTGAGTATATTGCTGGCGCTCCAGAAGGAGGGATGCGTCTTGCCGTCTATGTCTATATCCTTGGGACTGGCCACGGCGCCCCATTCCACCTGTATATTATTGCCGCTCATCTCTATGCCTTTGTCGGCCTGCACGCTTATCTCGCTGAGTATCTGGTTCACGAATACCGCTTTCAGCGCGCGCACCTCCCGGTTCATCTTGTCCCGGCCTATGCCGATGATGGTGACCTCTCCGGTATTGGGCCCGCTGGTCACGGCTATGGCATAGGAGCCGCCCGGCAGTTCGCTATAGGCCGCGTCCAGCACGAAGCCCGGGAAAGTCTGACCCAGCTGCAGAGCCTTCCAGGTGGAGGTGGACTCTATGACCTTCTGGAAGCCCCGGTCCAGCGCCGCTTCGGCCAACTGCAGAGCGTTGGAGCTCTGCCCCTGTTTCACGCTCCAGTTCGCCTCGTCGCGCACATGATTTACCATGACCGGGATGATAATGGCCAGCACGACCAGCAGCAGCAGCGCCAGCACCAGCAACTGCCCTTTCCTGTTCTTCATCAGTTCATTATCCTCACTTTCTGTACCGAGAGCTGCAGCGCCTTCTTCCCGCCGCGAAAGGTAGGCGACTGCGCGGTTATGGCCACCGAGATGAGCGAAGTGTCGTCGGTGCGCGGGTAGGTGAAGGCTATGTAAGCCAGATTATCGGAGAGCATATTGGTCGTGCCGGCGTGCGACATGTAAAGCTTGTTGCCGCTCTGGTAGAAGGAGACCGTCTTGCCCTGCACGCTGGTGAAGGTGATGCGCGAGGCCATCGGCTGGCCGGAAGCGCGGTCTATCACCACCGTGGAGGACCTGGCCTGCCGCGTAAAGCGGTTTATCAGGTCCAGGCTGGTGCGCACGTCGCGCTGTATGGCGTTGCGCGCCGTGGTCTGCCGCCAGAAATTGGTCATCTGCACCACCAGCGAGCCTCCCATACCGCCCACTATGCCGACGATGGCCACGACTATCATGACCTCGGAGAGCGTATAGCCCCTTCTTTGTTTCACGGCCATGAGAAATTCCTGCCCGTCGTCATCCCGCCGGCGCTCACCCAGACGCCGCTGCTGGTCTTGCTGGTAAAGCTCACCGTCCCGTTCCTCTCGTCGACCACCGGGTAGAAAGCCCGCAGGTGATAGGCCGTGGTGGTGCTGGAGCGCACTTCCAGGCTGTAGGAGCCGTCCGATTTGCTGGAGGCGGAATAATAGATCCTGCCGGCCCCGGCGCTGGCGGCGCTGATGGAAGGCAGCGGATCGGCGACGGCCGCCGTGCTGGCGACCACCAGCACGCCGGTGGTAATCGGCGAACCCTGGGAAAGTACGCTCCCCGTGATGGTCCCCATGGCGCCGATTACCGTGATGGTGCCCGCGAAGACCGTGGCCCCTGGCACGGTCACGGTGGAAGTGAGAGGGAAATTGGGGACCGAAACGAAACCCTGCAGCGGGTCCAGCTCGGGCTTCACCTCATAGTAGTACGGGGAGGTGGCCGCGAAGATGTAGAAATAGCCGGTGCCGTCCGTGGTGTCCGAATAAACTTCGGCGCCGCGAGTCGCCGTCACGGGGATATTGGGCAGGGCCCCCGTGCCCGAGGTTACATACCCCCTGATGTAGCCGCCGCCGGCTATATGCAGGTCCGGCACCGCCGTGACCTCGCCCTGATTTATCGTGACCGCGGCGCTGTCCGTGCCGTAGCTGCCGTCCGCCAGGCCGCAGTTGCCGGTTATGACCGCGGTGCCGGTGGAGACGGGCAGGAAATACCAGCCCTGCGAATCGGTGAAAATCGAGTTGCCGTCGCTGGAGCAGACGTTTTTGCCCGGTTTTTTGGTCCAGTAATCCGGCCCGGCGCCGTAGACATGGCCGGAGGCCAGGCCGCCGGCATAAGTGGAGGCGATGACGGTGTAATTAAGGCCAGCAGCCGGCCAGGCCGGGGAAGTGGCGGCGTTGGCGACCGGGGTCACCGTGTTCTGGGTGACTACGACGCCGGTTATGGTCGTGAGATACCCCCCGTGCACCGCCGTGAGTTTCCAGGTGCCCGTGGCCACGCCCACCAGAGTGAAGGAGGAGACCGGGCAGACCTGGCCCTGAGCGCCGCTCACCGAACTGGCCGAGGAGCGCACCGCCGAGGAATTGCCGTCGTCAGCGAAGATATAGGCGCCGGTGGCAGGCACTCCCGCGCGCGTGGCAAAAGCGCCGGCGGCTTTATTGAACGGCCGGTATAGAAGGCCCAGCGCGGTTCCGCCCAGGTTGTAATAAAAGTCGTCCACATTATCGCCGCTGTCATAGCCCCTGCCGTAGACGGCGCTCGGCGCGCACGGGGTGGAGAAGCGCACTAGCTGGTCCTCGCGCTTGAGGCCGGCCGGGGTCGTTATGCACGCGGTCTCGCAGTTGGCAGGAATGCTGGCGCCGCGCCGCCAGCCGACGGCGTCTATAATATTTCCGGAATTGTCCGTAAGCCAGACCGTGCCGCTGTGGTCGTACATGAGTATGGGTTTGGCGGAAGGGGGCGACCACAGGAAACCGGCCGGGTTCGGCACGGTACAGGCGGAGTTGGCCGTATCGGTGAAGTAGGCGTCGGCCGACAGAGTCACGCCGCCTATCGTCAGCGAGGGGGTATTGGCTATGAGATAATACGACTTTGGGGGCACGAAAGTGGAAACATAGATCAGCGGGATATCCTGGCAAAGCTGGTTGAGATACCTGCTGGTGTAATTAAGCCGCACCTGCCGGTTGACCGAGGCGCTGCCTATCTCTTCGGGGTAGGAGGTGGGGTTGAATAATTCTATGTACTGCGCGTCAAAACCCCCGACCTGCACCGAGGAAGCCATAACCTGGCTCACGACCAGCCCGGGGTTCTCGGCGTAAACGTGGTCCGAGGCGATGGTCCCGGTGCCTATGCGCACTATGGAGAAATTCCGGGTCGTGTAGGCGCCCTGGGTGGCGGAAAGGCTGGTCGGCGTGGTCTGGGAAAAGAACCCGGCGGAAGAACAGCTCAGCGTGTAAGTGCCTGGCGCGACCTGGAAGCTGTACTGGCCGGAAGAGTCGGTGTAGCCCCGCCATTTAGGAACGCCGACGACCTGGACAAGCACCCCCTGCGCTGGAAGGAAATTCTCGGTCACAGTACCCTGGAAACCGGTGCTGAGCGTGGCGGCGTCCGGGTTCTGGTAATAGCTGTCTATCTGCACCTTCTGCTTGTTCCACCTGTCGGTCCAGTGCACGTAAACCGAGATCTTCTTCATGCCGGTGTCGCTGGCGCTGTAGGGCACGGTGGAGACCGTATTGCCGGACACCGAGGCGTAATCTATGTTGACCGCCCGCGTCAGGGCGGGCATCCCCCAGTGCGTTATAAGCTCCGGCGGATAATTAGCGGAATCATAGACGAAGTTAGGGCTGTAGCCGGTGCTGACCTCCGGCGCGGTGGTGACCATCAGCTGGAAGTACGACATATTCTTAAGCACTTCCATTTTTTCCTGGGCCAGGTTGGTGGCGATGGTCTTGAGGCGGGACTGCGCCAGGGCGATGTTGATGTACTTGAAACTGCCCATGCCGGCGACGACGCCGATGGTGATGACCGCCATGGCGATCATCAGCTCGGTCAGCGTGACTCCGCGCCTTTTCTTCAGGATATTGTCCATTCTCAGGTTACGGCGCCCCCCGGCGTCGCCACGCCCGCGCAGCCCCCGCGCTCAGGGATAGGACCCCAGGTCGTCGTAGTCCTCTTCGGGCCGGGGCTCCTCGGCCGGTTCAGGGGCGGCCGGGGCGGGCCGGGCCTTGGCGGCCGGGGCCTTCTTCTTCTTGACCAGGACTTTCTTCTTGGCCGGGGTCTTGGTTTCGACGGCCTTCTCCTCAGCGGCCGCGGCGGCCTTCTTCGCCTCGGCGGCGGGCCTGCGCCTTTCGTCGAGCAGCGTGTCGAAAGCCTCGCGCTGTTCCTCGTCCAGGTATTCCCTGATCAAGTCCGGGACCCCCCTGCTTATGAGCGAAAGCTTATAGCGGTGCTCGTTCATCCGGTAGCGCCACTTCTTTTCCTCGGCCGCGGCCGTTTCATACTCCTTGAATATCCTGTCGAACTCGCGGGTCTGCTTCTGAACGGCGGCGGAGATGCGCTCCTCCTGTTTGGCGCTCAGGCGCAGGCGCGCTCCGATGTCGGCTATCACGCCGCGCGCCTCGGGACGCGGGACATTGAAGACCCCCGGTTCCTCCGGTATGGCGAGGTCGGCGGCTATCGCCGCGGCCAGGAAGGTGGCGGCCAGGACGGCGGCGGCGGGCAGCAGTATTTTTTTCATCGTCAATCCTCCACGGGACGGGGAAACCCGCCCTTCATTCCGCCAGTTCCGATATCGCGACGCGGCTGGCGTGCTCGGTCCTGCCCCACCAGTCGCGGCCGCGAAGCAGGCCGGCGGCGAATATGGGCAATCGCAGCGCGGTAAGCACCGGCTGCAGGAAATAGGCCGCGAATATGTCCCAACCCTCGCCCTCCAGCAGTATGGCGGCCGAAGGGTAGACCAGCAGCGGGACCAGCGCCAGGGCTTTCATGGCGGCCTCGGCGCCGGGCAGAACCCCGTAGAACCACACTATGAGGTTGAAGCCGTCCCTAGTGTAATAAATAAGGGCCGCGGTTAGCAAAACGATCGCGAACTTGTAGGCCTGGGCGCAGTAAAGCCAAGCCTCGAAAGCCCGCGGGTCCTTTTTGAGCAGGGCCCGCTTCCAGAGCCCCCGGAGATGCTTGCGGGCAGTGTCCAGCGCGCCGCGGGTCCAGCGCACGCAGCGCCTGACGTACTGCGGCAGCGTGACCGGCTCCTCGTCGTAGACAACCGCGTCGTGGGCCCAGCCTATCCTGACGCCGTGGCGGGCCAGCCGCATCTGCAGTTCCAGATCCTCGGTAAGGCTGTGGCCGTCCCAGGGGAAGGCCGCGGCGGTGGCGGCGTCGAGGCAGATGCCCTTGCCGTGCAGCGTGGCCGACAGGCCCAGGGCCAGTTTGGGCCGCTGGAAGAAGCGGTTGGTTATGCAGTGGCCGGCCGCCAGTATGCGCGGCAGTATCCCCTCGCGCTTGTTCTTGGCCAGCTGGCGACCCTGCACGGCCTTGTCGCCGGCGGCCAGCCTGGCGTTCATGGCCTGCAGGAAACCGGGATGGGCCAGGGAGTCGGCGTCGAAATAAACGAAAGCGTCGTAGCGCCTGGCGGCCGTCACCCTGCCGGCGGCCCAGGCCAGCGCATGCGCCTTGCCGGCCGGCCCGTCGCCGTGCCCGTAGCGCAGGACCTTCACCCCGGCCGCCTCGCCCAGCGCCGCGGTGGAGTCAGTGCAGTGATCGGCCACCAGCCAGACGTCGAAGAACTCCGCCGGGTAATCCATCTTCACCAGGCTCTCCAGGCAATAAGAGAGGACTTTTTCCTCGTTATAGGCCGGCAGCATGACCGCGAAAACCGCGCGGCGGCCGGGGTCGGGCGGACGCGCCGGCAGGGGGCCCAGGCCGCGGAAGCTGAGGAAAAGGTAATAGAGGCCGGTGAAAAAGAGGAAAGCCTGCAGCAGGTTGGCCAGCAGGAGGGCGGGATAGTAGAAAAGGGCCTCGGACATATCTCCCGCTTATTTGACAGCGGGCTTCAATTGGTGTTATATCATATTTGCCTCTATGGAGACCCAGGAAAAAAAATCCGGCTGGCGCGTCTGGCTCTACCTGACGCCCGTTTACCTCCTGCTGCTCTGGCCGCTGGCGCGCTGGAGCATGAAGATGAAGGCCGGGGACCTCGAACTTTCAAAGGACGATTACAGCGCCTTCGCCTCGGCCGAAGGCGAGATAAAGCAATGGGGCGAGCTGATGGAGCCCGAGTTCGTGGACGGCGTTCTGCGCGTGCGCTACCGCGCCGGGGGTGAAGCGCCGGCCGAACCGCTGGTCAGGGCCGGCGGAGCCCCGCCCTACGGCGGCGGGCGGGGTTCCGCGGCCGAAGGCGGCGCCGGATCCCGGGACGGCGCCGGGCGTTCCGGCGAAGGCTCCGGCATGTCGGCCTCGAAGGCCGCCTACGCGGCCATAAGGAAGACCGACGTCGCGGAGGTGCAGGGCCGCGAGCAGATGTCCGTGGGCTACCAGACCGGCTACCTGACCAAGGCCGTGGGCGCGGCGATGAAAAGCCCCAAGGCCGTGGGCGCGCTCCTCAACAACAAGCACGTGGTGGCCGGCTTTATGTCGCGCGGCACCGTCAAGCAGGCCACCTCCAGCCCGGAGGCCCTCAAAGCCTATCTGCAGGGCCCGGGCCCCTCTAATTTCATAAACAACCCGGTGGTCAAGGCCGCGCTGAACAATCCGGCCGTCCTCAGCGCCGTGGCCTCCAGCGGCATGGTCGGGGCCATGCTGGACACCCCGGCCGCCAAGGCGCTGATGAAAAACCCCGACGCCGTGGCCGACCTGGTCGCGTCCAACCCGGAACTGGTGAATCTCGCCATGCAGAACCCCCAGTTGATGGGGGCGCTCATGACCAATCCCGACGTGAGCGGGCTGATGGGCAAGTTCGACACCAGCAAGGTAAAACTCCCCCTCTGACGCCTTCCGCTCCCCCCCGCTCCCACTGCCCAGTTGCTGACGGTCAATGTCGCGCTATTGACACCAGTCAACCGAAAGTCCTATAAATGCCTTAGGAATAAAGGGCAGGCCGGGTCCGGCCCCTAACATGGAGGTACCTGATGAAACAGCTCAAACTGATGTCGGCGCTGGTCCTGGCCCTAGTCTTCGCGGGCTCGGCTGCCGCCGGCGGAAAAAAGATAGTGACCTTCGACAGGAATATGAAGTCGTCGGAGAAACTGGCGCAGGTAAGCAGCCTCGGCGGTTCCGTCGAGCGCGACCTGAGGCTCATCGGCGCGGTCGCGGCCGTCTTCCCCGAGGACGTCAAGGACCACAAGATTTGGTCGCTCAAGGGCGTGACCAACGTGGAGGACGACCTCTACCTGCCCTGGCTCAACGAGTCCTCGCTGCAGGCCGGCCCCCTGCCGACCATGGAATCCGCGCTGGCCGAAGCCGCGGAACTGAATACCCCCTCGCCCGAAGCAGCCCTCTTCTCCCCTAAACAGAAAGACGCCGAACTACCCTGGGGCATCCGGCGCGTCAACGCGGCCGGCGCCTGGGCGCATGTTACCGGCGCCGGCGTAAAAGTCGCGGTGATAGACACCGGCATAGACTATAAGCACCCCGACCTGGCCCCCAACTATAAGGGCGGCTGGAACGCGGTGACCATGACCAGCGACCCGATGGACGACCAGGGCCACGGCACGCACGTGGCCGGCACGGTCGGCGCGGTGCGCGACGGCGTCGGCGTGGCCGGCGTAGCCCCCCGGGCTGAGCTCTACGGCGTGAAGGTCCTCGACAAGAACGGCTCCGGCCAGTACTCCTGGATCGTCGCCGGCATACAGTGGGCCGTCGAGAACAAGATGCATGTCGTCAACATGAGCCTGGGCGGCCGCAGCGGCACCGCGGCCCTGGCGGCGGCGATGACCGCGGCCCACAAGGCCGGCGTCGCGCTGGTCTGC
Source organism: uncultured Elusimicrobiaceae bacterium (assembly GCA_964631475.1). Taxonomy (GTDB): domain Bacteria; phylum Elusimicrobiota; class Elusimicrobia; order Elusimicrobiales; family UBA9959; genus UBA2231. The sequence goes on from CAZVWK010000025.1 coordinate 15,066, forward strand.
GCCGCGGGCAACGACTCGGGCGCGGTCAACTTCCCGGCCAGGTACCCGGAGGCCATAGCCGTCTCGGCCAGCGCCTCCAACGACAGCATCGCCTCCTTCTCCTCCCGCGGCCCGGAGATAGCGGTCATCGCCCCCGGCGTGAGCGTCTATTCGACCAGGAGGGGCGGCGGCTACACCAGCATGTCCGGCACCTCGATGGCCAGCCCCCACGCGGCGGGCCTGGCGGCGCTGGCGGTGGAAGCCGGCAATGACGGCGCGGAAGCCGTGCGCGCGGCCCTCAAGGGCGCGGCCACGCCGCTCCCGGCCGTTCAGCCCGGCCACCAGGGCGCCGGCATGGTCGACGCGGCCAGGCTGGTAAAGTAAGCCGACACCGGCATCAAAAAGAAACCCCCGCGGCATCGCCGCGGGGGTTTTTTATTGTCCGTCGGGACGGGCTTACCAGGTCTCGGCTTCGCCGGTCATCTGCTCGACGCGGCTGTCCACGAGCTTGGACTTGGAGGCCTTGCGCTTCTCGAGCTGGCCCTTAAGCTTCGCCAGGTCCTTCTCCATGCGCTTTACGCGCAGTTCCTGCCCCTTGAGACGCAGGTCGAAGAGCTCGGAGAGGCCTTTCCTGAGGCCGGCCTTTATCTGCGCCTTCTCGGAGGCTCCGGCCTTCTCATAGGAGAAGGCGAGTTCGCGGGTCTCGTACTCCAGCGCCATCATGCGCACCGCGTCCTTCTCCAGCGAGGCGTCCTGCTCCATCTTCGATATTACGAAGGCCTTGCCGGCCATCCGCATGGCTACTTTATATTTGGCCGGGGCCGACTCGCGCAGGCCGAGCAGTTTCCCGTGGAAAACAGGGTCGTGCTTCTTAACTATCTCCAGCGCTTTATCCTCTACGCCCTCGTCCTCCCAGCCGAAGCCGCCTTTGCCCATGCCGGGGCGCATAGTCTTGCGGACCTTCACGTTGACCCGCCGTTCCTGCGGACCGCCCATGCCGGGGGCGCCCATCGGGCCATGCCTCATGCCGGGCCTTCCGCCCGGCCGGCCGCCGGGGCCCATGCCCGCGCCGGGTCCGCCCTCGAAAGCCTCTTCTATCTCTATCTCCTCGTCCGGACCCTCGTCCTGGGCGGCCGCGTAAGGCGCGGCCGAGGCGAAGACGAACAGCGAACCGAAGAACACCGCGAACATCCTTTTCATAACCCCTCCATCCTAGCCGTTTTCTTTTCTCGACTCCATATCCGCGTACTCGTAGTCGAAATCCTGCGTTTCGCGCGCGGAGAAATCCACGCGGGCCTGGTAGATGGAATACTCCAGGTCCTCAAGCCCCGCCTCTATCGCCTCCAGCGAGGCCACCTGCGGCGCGGATTGCGGGGCGGCGCCGCGGAAGACGGCGAACATCAGCATGAACCCGGCGGCCGCGGCGGCGGCGCGGCGCCAGTCCGTGAAAAGCCAGGACAGCAGGCCCTGCCCGCCGGCTACGGCCCGCTCCAGGGCCGCGGCGGCGAGCCCGGGGGGAGCCGGGGCGTCGGAAGCGGCCAGCAGGGCCGCGGCCTTCTCAAGCCCGGCCAGCAGCATGCGGCACTCCCGGCAGGATGCGGCGTGGGCGCGCGCGGCGGGAATATCCGCAGCGGGCAGCTCGCCGTAATGCATCAAAAGGGTTTTTCCTTCTTTCTCGCAGCTCATATCTCCCCCGCCAGCTTATCCCTGAGTTTTGCCGCCGCCCGCGAGGCCCGGGCCAGCACGGTGCCGATAGGCACGCCGAGCGAGTCGGCTATCTCTTTAAAGGACATCCCCGAATAATGCCTGAGCAGGAACACTTCCCTCTGCTCCGGCGAAAGCTCCGCCAGCGCCCCGTCTATGGCCCGGCGGGATTCCGAAGCCTCGTAGGAGGCCTCGGGGCCCGGCTCGGCCGAGCCTATGGTTTCGGCCAGCGGCCTGCCGCAGGATTGTACCGGGACGCCATTCCGCATGGTGTCCCCCGCTGATGCGTCCAGCGAGACGTCGCCGGGCCGGCGGCGCCTCAGCGCGTCCATCGCGGTGTTGCGCGCGACGGAAAAAAGCCAGGCGGAGAACCTGTTCTCCTCCCTGTAAGCGCCCATACCGCGCGCGACCTTGACCCAGGTGTCCTGGAACATATCTTCGGCTCCCGCTTCGTCTCCCGCCAGGCGGCGCAGGTAGGCGTAAAGCCTGTCCCCGTACCTCGCTATCAGCTCCCCCAGCGCGGCTTCGTCGCCGCCCCTGAAGGCCCGGACCAGTTCAGCGTCTTCCAGCATCGGGCCTCCTCTCATTGATGTAACGGGCGCGGGTCATGTTTTATTGCAGGGCTGGCGGCGTCTTTTGCGGGTCCCCCTCCTATTTCATAAGATATTATAGGAATTAGATGGCGAAGAATATCCCCGCGATAACACTGGCGGCGCTGCTGGCGGCCGCGCCGGCCGCCGCCGCGTCGGACGGTTACCGGCTTTACCTGGACGGCAGGCTGACCGATTCGGCCAGGGCCTACCAGGACGCCTTCCTGGCAGATCCCTCCTCCGTCAGGCCGCTGCTGGACGCGGCCATGGTCTTCAAGCAGATGGGCAAGGGCCTGCGCGCCGCCGAACTCCTGGAGAAGGCCTCGCTCAAGGAGCCCCGCAACCCGGACATACTCTGCGAGACGGGGTGGCTCTATTTCCACGAAGCCGGCTACGGGAAAGCCGACTTATTTTTCGAGAAGGCGCTGACCCTGGACCGCGGCCACGCGCGTGCGGTGCTCGGCCGGGCCAGCGTGCTGGCCCACCTGGGCGACAGGGCCGGCACAATGCGCCTGCTGGCCAGGTACAAGGAACTGCGGCCCGATTTCTCCGGGGTCGACTACATCATCGCCTGGAACTACGTCAATTTCCAGATGTACCGGGAAGCGGAGGAGAAGCTTATCGAGGTGCTCCGCCAGGACCCTTCTTTCGTTGAGGCCCGGCTGCCGCTGGCCGGCATCTACGCTAGGCAGAAGAAGTTCGACGAGGCCTGGAACCAGTATTACCGGGTGCTGGACTATGCGCCGGGGCACCCCGTAGCCGCCGAGAACATCAAGGTCCTGGAAGGACGGCTGACGAAGCAGCCCGAGGACATAAGGCCCCCCTTCCGCATCACCAGCCCCACTCGCGTCGGGTTCGTAGACGCAGTCCAAGCGCTGGAAAAATCGGTGAAACTCAAGGTCGGAGTCGGCACCGACAATACCGGCAAGCAGGCCCGCAACAACATACTCAAACTGCGTTCCTTCGAGGGCTTCACCATCAGGGGCAGGTCCAGCGGCAGGCTTTACGCCACGGTGCCGGCCGGGGAATCCTGGACCGCCGTCTTCGAGAAGGACAGGGTAGTGATCAAGAACGCCGGGGGCGAGGTATACGGGCGCTTCCAGGGAGCCCTGATGCTCGAATCCCTCGACGCCAGGACGGGCTCGGTCATAATAGAGGCGGTAAAGACGTCCAAGAACCCCTACTTCCGCCACTCGGACCGCCAGTACCGCGGGGCGCTGGAACTCTACCCGATGCCCGGCCGCGGCATAGGCGTGCGCAACCACATCGACATGGAGCTCTACCTGCTGGGAGTCGTGCCGGCCGAGGTCTCGCCGCAGTGGGCTTACGAGTCGCTCAAGGCGCAGGCCGTCATCGCGCGCACCCAGGCGGTGCTGCGCTCGCGCAGCGGGCCGCACAAGGCCGACGGCTACCATATCTGCGACAGCCAGCACTGCCAGGTCTACCGCGGCGTGGGCCACGAGGCGAACTCGACCAACAAGGCCGTGCTGGAGACGGAGTCGGAGATACTCACGCATAAGGGCAAGCCGGCTTGGACCTTCTATCACTCCAATTGCGGCGGCCACACGCAGTCCTCGGGCGAGGTCACGGGCTGGGGCAAGCTGCCTTACCTGAACGGCCGCCCGGACCGGGGGCCCGAAACGGAGACGGCCCCGCGCGGCCCCTGGGATTTCCATCTATGGATAACCGGGGCGCCCCCGGCCAACTGCAATTATCCGGAAGCTGTGCGCTCTTCGGAATACAGGTGGCTGCGCATACTCAAGCACAAGGACATAGAGTTCAGGGTCAACAGGAACTACGGCACCGGCGCGCTCAAGGAGATAGTGCCGCTGCGGCGGGCCGCCTCGGGCAATGTCAACTCCATACGGTTCGTGGGGTCGAAGAAGACCGTGGACATCGACCGCGAACACCTGATACGCAATATCCTGGGCTTCGGCTCGCTCAAGAGCACGCTCTTCTCCATGGAAACCAACAGGTTTCCCGACGGCAGGGTGCGCAATTACTGGCTCTACGGCGGAGGCTGGGGGCACGGGATAGGGCTGTGCCAGTCGGGCGCCGCCGGGATGGCGGGCAAATACGGGAAGAAGTACAGGGAGATACTGGACTTCTACTTCCCCGGCACCGCCGTCAGCAGGCTCCGGTACGTAAAGAAGGATTGAACCCGGAGTTCAGGGCAGGTAAAGGGCGGACAGGTCCCGCGAAAGGCGGCGGACATAAGCCCCGAAAGCCGGCTCACTACGGGACCGCCGCATTATCCCCAGAAAAGCCCGCCTGAGAATGGCCGTCCTGGCTGAATAGACCCAGGAGCCGTCTCCGAGGCCCGGCAGCATGTAATAATCCCCCACGCACGAGGCGCAGGCCGCCGAGCCGGGCCGGCAGCCGGCGAAGCGCGGCGAGAGCCCCCCGCGGGCCGAGCCGCAGCGCACCGTCTCTAGGTCCGAGGCGTAATCTATGAAAGCGAAGGGATACATCGCCAGGGAGCCGTCCGGGTAGAGCTCCAGGTCCGTGTAAAGCGGGCAGCCGGTGTCCGGGGCTGAGCCCCGGCGGCGCAGGAACTCCAGGAATGGTTCCATGGCCAGGAACTCCCCCCCGGCTATGGCAGCCTCCATCAAAGCGCAAGCCCTCTCCATGCCACGCCTGAAGCCGGCGACTGCGGAAGCCGGCCAGCCGCAGCCGTGCACGCATTCGACGTTCACGTATTCGAACCCCGCCCGGCGTATGCGTTCCACGTCCCCGGCCAGCCTGCCGGCGGAATCCGGGTGCACGCAGTTGAGCGCCACCACGTTTTCCGGGCCGAGCACTTCCATCGCCAGCCGCGCGCCTCTCAGTGCTGCCGCGGCGGAACCCCGCCCGCCGGTGTCCCGGCGGCAAAGGTTATGGCTTGCGGCCGATCCAGAGAAGCTGACCGACAGGTTGACGCTCTCGGCCTTCATCCAGGCCAGGTTTTTCCTGTTTAGAAGCAGCCCGTTGCTGGCGACAGAGACGCAGAGCCTCTTGCCCAGAGCGGAGGCGCGGCGCCTGGCCCACGAAGTGATGTCGCGCAGCAGCTTCGGCCTCAGCAGCGGCTCGCCTCCGTACAGTTCCAGCCGCTTCATTCTCCCCGGGCTGGATATCATCAGGTCTACGGCCGACTTGGCGCAGGAGAGTGGGACCGTCAGGCCGAGGCCCTTGTCTATGCGGCAATGGGAACAGCGCAGGACGCAATCGGAAGTGACCGCGATTTTAAGTTTAGAGATCTCTTTTTCGCCGCTCACGGCCAACTCCAGTGGCCCGGCCCGCGGATTCTGCCGGGGGCCGGGATCAAGCGGGAAGTTTCAGGCTCGCGACCAGCTTCTTCAGCTCGCCGAGGTCCGGCTTGATGACGTGCGGCTTGCCCACGGACTTCATGGCGGCGCCGACGTCCTTGAGGCCGCTGCCGGTGACCAGCAGCACCACGCTCTCGTTCTCCCTGACCAGCCCCTGCGCGGCGGCCTTCCTGAGGCCCGCCCAAGAGGCGGCCCCGGCGGGCTCGGCGAAGACGTTGGAGCCCCTGGCCAGTTCCGGGATGGCGGCGAGTATCTCGTCGTCGGTGACCGAGACCGCGAAGCCCCCGGAATCCTTTATCGCGCTGACGGCGGCCTGGCCGTCGCGCGGCACGCGGACGGAGATGCTGTCGGCCAGCGTCCTGCCGCTGACCGCCTGTATATCGGCCCCGGCCTCGAAAGCGCGCTTGACGGCGTCGCTGCCCTCGGCCTGCACTGCCACCAGCTGCGGCAGTTTCTCTATGATATCGAGGTTACGGAACTCGATGAACCCCTTCCAGATGCCGCTGATGATGTTGCCGTCGCCGACGGGCACGAAGACCTTGTCGGGCACCTCCCACTTGAGCTGCTCGCAGATCTCGAAGGCGCAGGTCTTCTTGCCCTCGCGCGTGAAAGGGTTGTAGCCGGTGCTGCGGTTGTACCAGCCGTACTCCCGGCTGGCCTTGCGACAGAGATCGTAGGCGTCGTCGTAATTGCCCTTGACCAGGATGACCGTGGCGCCGAAGACCAGCACCTGGGCTATCTTGGCCGGCGGCGCGTTCTCGGGCATGAAGATTACGGCGGAGATGTCGAGATTGGAGGTCAGGCAGGCCAGCGAAGAGGCGGCGTTGCCGGTAGAGGCGGTGGTTATAACTTTCTCGTTCTGGTCCATCGCCCGCGTTATGACGACGGCGTTGGCCCTGTCCTTGAAAGAGGCGGAAGGATTGCGGCCTTCGTCCTTCACGAAGAGGTTGGGGACGTTTATCGTCTGGCCCAGCTTCTCGGCCCGGTAGAGCGGAGTCCAGCCTATCTGTACCGGCGGGATATGCCGGAGGCTGGGCAGCGGCAGCAGTTCGGCGTAGCGCCAGATGCTGCGGTCCCAGTTCCCCTTGAGCGTCTCGTAATTGAGGCGCTTCTTTATCAGGTTGTAGTCGTATATGACCTGGAGGTTCCCGCCGCAGGCGGTGCAGTTGTACTCCGCCTCCGAGAGCTTATGGTCCTTGCCGCAATGTATGCACTGCAGCGTCTTGATTTTTTTCATCCGTTCCTCAGCCCGGCAGCACCGTGGTGCCGGCCTCTCCTTTCAGCGTGGACTCGAACAGCCCGGTCTTGGAGATATATGCCACCGAGCCGCCGTTCTTGATGAACTCGATGACGGCCTTGATCTTGGGGCCCATCGAACCGGGCGGAAAAGGCGCGGGCTTCTGGTTATAGATGGCCTCCAGCTCCGAGGCCTTTATCACCCGCAGGGCTTTTTCGCCGGGCTTCTGGTAGTTGAGCTTGGCGCCGTCCTCGCCGGTGAAGATGGTCAGGCTGACCTCGACCTCTTCGCCGCGGTCCCGGGCCCTCTTCATCAGCATGCAGCCCAGCAGCGCGCTGGCGAGGTCCTTGTCGATGACGGCCTCCACGCCGGTGTACATCTTGAGCGGTTTGCCGTCCTTGCGCGGACGGGAGAACTTAACGCCGTAATTGGTCGTATAGATCTCGACCCCGTCCTTGACCTCCATAGGCACTTCGCGCACCGGGATGCCGCCGCCGCCGACGGTTATCGGGACTATGCCCTTATCGAGCAGGGCCTCGATGGCGTCGATCTCCACGATGTCGACCGGGGCCGGCGAGGGCACGACGCGGCGCCAGATTTCGCTGCCATTGTCGTCCTTCTTGTACATCTTCATGACCCAGCCTTCGGCCTGGCGCTGCTTCGCCTCTTCGGCCGTGTACGACTGCCCGATATACTTGGAGGGGTTCCGGAAATCCGGATCATCCTTGTTGACCACGACCTGGGTCACGATGCCGGCCAGGATATTGTCGATGCCGCGGATATTGAGCTCGTTGTTGAGCTGGGCCAGCATGAACGACATGGCGCCCTGGGTGTCGGCCACGCAGACGTCCAGCGGCAGGGGGAACATCGTCGGTCGGCACATTTCGGCGCGCCGCAGGATATTTCCCACCTGCGGGCCGTTGCCGTGGGTGATGACATACTTGTCTTCGGGGTGCTTCTCGAAGATGTCGGCCACCAGCTTGCCGGTCTCGGCCGTGCGCTGCCATTGCATGGCGATATCCGGGTTTATCGTCTTTCCGTCCTTGTCCTTGAGACCGACCGGGGCGACCTCGTTGCCGCCAAAAGCGAATATGCGTATCTTCTTCATCTGGGGTTCTCCTTGATGTCCTTTAAAGCGGCCGACAGGCCATTCCTGACGGCAAGCGTAAATTTTGGTAAATCCGCCCCCCCCTTATCAAGTCTTTTGAGGAGGGCGAGGCTTATCTCCAGCTGAACGCCGCCCGCGGCGGCCCGGTTGGTGATGTTCTTCGGAGACCTGCCGGGCAGGCGCCGGCAGGGGAACTGCGTCCTGAACCCCGCCTTTTCCAGAGCCTCCGCCACCAGCCGGCCGGCCTCCGCGTTGGCTCCTCCCACGCAGACCCATTTCCCTTTCTCCGCCTGCCCGTGCAGGGAGACCGCCAGCGCCGCCCCGCCGGAGAGGTCAAGGGCGCGGGGGTCGTCGAACCTGGCCGAGGTCAGGCGCAGCCGGCCGCTGTCGCGGCCCAGCCAGGCGTTGAAGATGTACAGGTTCCAGTCGGCGCCCGCCACGGCCCGGGCCAGCCGGGAGGTCCCGCGCTCCAGGTCGCCGCCGTGCGGGACCAGGACGGTCACCCGCGCGCCGCGGTCGTAGGCTTCCACAGAATAATCGCGCCCCTCCGCGTGGGCGGCCGCCAGCTCCGCGAAGCCGCCGTAGGCGTCGGGCCCCAGCCGGGAATAGCCGGGGGCGCAGGCCGAGAGGGCGGCGGCCAGCATTGATATGAGCAGGGACTTGAGCATACCTTGACAATAAAACGATACAATATATTTAATCGGTAGGCACCCTTTAACCGGGGCGCGCCGTCCGTTTTCGGAGAACTTCACTGGAGGAAAAAATGTCTTTCGATATCGACAAAGCTTTAAGCGAACTCAAGGCGCTGGGCGCCGACCTGAAAGGGAAGGATTTCCTGCTGACTTGGGAGAAATCCGACAAGGAGATACACGCGGTCCTCAAGCTAGCCGAGATACTCAAGGAGATGCACGCGCGCAATATCGGCGCGCGCATGTTCGAGACGGGCCTGGCCGTCTCCAACTTCCGCGACAACTCCACCCGCACGCGCTTCTCCTTCGCCAGCGCCTGCAACCTGCTGGGCCTGGCGGTTCAGGACCTCGACGAGGGCAAGTCGCAGATAGCCCACGGCGAGACCGTGCGCGAGACCGCCAACATGATCTCCTTCCTGACCGAGGTGGTCGGCATACGCGACGACATGTTCATAGGCAAGGGCCATACCTACATGAAGGAGGTGGCCGCGGCGCTCGACGACGGGCACCGGCAGGGCGTGCTCAACCAGCGCCCGGCCGTGGTCAACCTCCAGTGCGACCTGGACCACCCGACCCAGAGCATGTCCGACCTGCTGTTCGTAAAGAACCATTTCGGCGGCTTCGACAAACTCAAGGGGAAGAAGATAGCCATGACCTGGGCCTACTCGCCCAGCTACGGCAAGCCGCTCAGCGTACCCCAGGGCGTCATAACCCTGATGAGCCGCTTCGGCATGGAAGTGGAACTGGCCTACCCCGAGGGCTACGACCTGCTGCCCGACACTATCGAGGCGGCCAAAAAGCACGCCGCGGCCAGCGGCGGCTCTTTCAAAATCTCCAACAGCATGGAGAACGCGTTCAAGGACGCCGACATCGTCTATCCCAAGAGCTGGGCGCCGTTCAAGGTGATGGAGCGCCGCACCGCGCTGCTCGAAAAGGGCGACCACGCCGGCCTCAAGGACCTCGAGAAGCAGTGCCTCGAGAACAACGCCCGGTTCAAGAGCTGGGAATGCGACGAGAAGAAGATGGCCCTCACGAAGGACGGCAAGGCCGTCTATATGCACTGCCTGCCGGCCGACATCACCGGCGTCAGTTGCAAGGCCGGCGAAGTCGCGGCCGACACCTTCGAGAAGGCGCGTATCGGCACCTACAAGGAAGCCGGATACAAACCTTTTATAATCGCGGCCATGATAGCCGCCTGCACCAAAAAGGACCCGGCCGCGGTCATAGCGGGCCTGCTGAAGGAGTCCCGTGAGCGGGTGCTTTGAACGACTCCCTCGATGAAGCCCGGCCCGGACCGCCGCCGGCGGCATAAGAGATGCACCTGATCTACGGCTCCGGCGGCAGCGGCCCCGGGGATATAGGGAACAAGGCTCATGCGCCCGTGAAGCTGGACGCCGCCGGGCCGCCACCCCCCTTCCTGGTGATACCGCACCGGGAACTGCGGGGGTGGCGCGGCCGGGCCGCCGCGGCAAAAAAAAGAAAGGTTCTCGCCTGGGCGCGGCGCGGGGTCGCGCGGCTCATGCCGGAGTATGACCACTTCATAGTCCGCAGTTCTTTCCTCGGCGAGGATTTCTGCGCCAGAAGTTTCGTCGGAGAATTCTCCTCTTATATCAAGGACGGCGCCCCCCCACTGGCCCGCGCTATAGACGGCGTTCTGGCCGGGGCCGCCACGGGCCGGAGGGAATGAGCGTCGTCATACAGCGCTTCGTGGATCCGCTGCTCTCCGTGGTAGCCTACATAGACTTTCCGGCGGGGACCTTCCGCCTTGAGTATTCCGACGGGGGGCATGACAGCGTAGTTTCGGGCCGCTGTTCCCCGCGCACATGCTTCAGGGACGATCGTGTCTGATAAAGGCCGAAGGCTGCGCCTCTGCCGTCCGCGACGG
>CAZVWK010000026.1:0-19219 GCA_964631475.1 uncultured Elusimicrobiaceae bacterium
GTGCATTTCACCTCCACCCAGGCCTACTCCGGCCTGGCGCCGGACGGGGTGCAGGTGCAGATAGTGGACCCGTCGGGCCTCTACTTCAACGGCACCGGCTTCGCCGGCGACGAGCACTGGCGCACGGCCGTGTTCACGCCCTCGGTGCAGTTCACCGATCCGGTATTCGGCGTGAACATAATACAGTCCGCCGGCTGGTCCTATCCCAGGGCGCCAGACTCTTGGCCGCCCACGCTGGTGGAGGGCAGCACTTACACGGTGCGCGCGCGCTCCATAGACCGCTCTCTCAACCTCGAAAACTATGTCCAGGCCTCGTTCTGCTACGACGCCTCGGCCCCGACCGCCACCGTCACCATGCCGGAGTTCTTCGCCTATAAAGCCCTGCCGGTGATCTCCGGCACGGTGCTCGAAGCCGTCTCGGCCCTCAATCCAGGCGACGGCGTGCAACTCGTCGTTCAGCGCGTTTCCGACCTGGATTACTGGAACGGAACCGGCTGGGACGACGTATTCAGCCCGTCCGCCCATTGGCGGAACGCGACTTCCGTGGCGGACGGGAACTGGAGCTACGCCGACGCCGGCCTCGACGCCGACTTCAACGGCCTGCTCGGTTTCAACGCCGCGCTGCAGTACAGGGTATACGTCAGGGCCAGGGACGTGACCGGGAATATTTCACGCCCCGACGCGGCCCCCGGCAGCCCGGACGTCACGTTCACCATAGACCCCGTCATCCCCAGGTCGGGGATTACCGCGCCGTCCAGCGGGACTTACCGGAACGCGGCGATATCCGCCATCTACGGCACCGCGACCGACTCCAGCGCCGGCGTGCCGTCCGGCCTCAATAATGTGCGGATGCGCATCTCCAGGCTCAATTCCGGCGACTCCAGGGAGTATTACAACTGGACTTTCAACAGCTGGTCGCCCAGCCAGGCCAACTGGCTTTTCCAGAACGTGGACGGGGCGCTGGACCCGTGGACCAAGTCCATTCCCTCCTCGGCCTTTACCGCGGAGACCGAGCCGGGCAATAACGGCGACGGCTGGCGTTTCGAAATACAGTCCGAGGCGCGCGACAATACCCAGCCGGTCAACGGCGGCCCGAATCTCGAGGTCGCCTACGCCTCTTCCACGTTCGTGCTGGACTATTCCACGCCGGTCGTGCATATCTCGAGTCCCGCGCATCTCGGCTTCTTCAGCCGTATGCCCTCGCTTTACGGCACGGCGGCCGACCCCGCCGGCCCCGGCGGCCTGTCCGGAGGCATGGTCTCGATGGAGTACGAGCTCTCCGATATCAACCGCTCCCCGGTCCAGTACTGGAACTTCAACACGCTGGCCTGGCAGCCGGGCTATGTCTCCAGCGTGACCGCCCCTTCCGGGAACTGGGAGATGACCGCCCTGCCGGTCGGTAATCCGCTGGCCGCCAACTCCTGGGCCGTGGGCCGTTCCAGCGCGACTTTCATCTTCAGGGCCATGGTATACGATCTGGCCGGCAACCAGTCGGTCTTCCAGGTCAACCGCGCCACCTTCACGCTGGACCTGCGGGAGCCGGACTCCATGGTAACCGTCCCGGCCGTCGAGGACGGCAGCGTGCAGACGCTGGCCGCCATAGAAGGCACAGCGGACGACGTCACCTCCGGGGTGGCGGAGGTGCAGCTGCGCATACAGCAGGACACGGCGCAGACCGACTGCGCGGAGCCGGCCTTTAACGGCCAGTACTGGAACGGCTCCGCCTGGCAGGCGGGCTCCGCCTGGCTGCCGGCCGCCGGCTACGACTCCTTCACCAAGGCCTGGACCTACAATTCTTCCGGCGTGACGTTCAAGCCGCAGTGCTTCTACGTCATAACCTCGAGCGCCGCGGACGTGGCCGGCAACGGCGAGGCCTCCTTCGGGAGCAGGCGCTTCAAGTTCACCCCGCCGCCGGCCGTCACGCGGGTCCTGGTGCCCGGCAATCTGCGCTACCAGAAAGCGATGACGATAATCAGCGGCACCGCCAATACGGACACGAAGTCGCTGGCGCTGGAGATACGGCGGCTCTCGGATAACCACTACTGGAATTTCTCCTCCCAGGTCTGGCAGGGGACCGCGGTCTCCACCGCCGGACTGAGCCACGCCGCCGGCACCTGGTCCTATGACTGGAACCTGCCCCCGCTGACGCATAATTCCTCGTACACGTTGCGCGCCATCGGCACCAATTTCTCGGACGTGGCGGAGCTCTCTCCGCTGGTCGTCCAGATTTATTACGACACGCAGTCCCCGGAGCCCTCGGTGACCCTGCCGGCCGCCGCGGCTGGCTATTACCGCACGCTGCCAGCGATGGGCGGCCCGGCTACGGACCCGCCGGGCGCCACGCCGCCAGCCGCCGGAGTGAACCGGGTCTGGACGCAGCTCCAGGCGGTCAACGGACCTCACGCCGGCGAGTACTGGAACAATGCCCAGTCGACTTTTACGGCCGTCTGGACGCAGAACGACAACGAGGGAGCCTATCATCTGGCGGGGTCGTCCTGGAGCTTCGCCTTCTCCTATTCCACGGCGGCGCTGCTCAACAGGGTGCAGTACTCCGCGCGCGTCATGGCCGCCGACCTGACCTACAATAACGGCGCCCTGGAAGGCAATCCCTCGGCCCTGTCCGCCGCGGTAGTCTTCAGTTACGACGTTTCCGCGCCCACCGCCTCCGTTACTTCCGTAGCGGGGGGGCAGGTCCGCTCCGAAGTCGCCATAGCCTCCGGCACGCTCAACGAGACCATGATGCTGGCCAATGAGGGGCAGCAACCGGGCGTGCAGATCGCGGCGGTGCGGCTGCGCCTGAAAGACAATAAACTCAACCAGTTCTGGACCGGCTCGGCTTGGAATATTTCGGCCGCCTCCTACTGGGACGCCGTCGTGCATCAGTCCTCCTGGTCCTCCACTTCGCTGCCGGCCTGGGCCAATAACGGCAATTACACCCTCTGGGCCGAGGCCGAGGACAGGGCCGGCAATGTCCAGACCGTCTTCTCCGGCAACGGCTCTTCGGTGACTTTCCTCACCGACAGGGTCGCGCCGTTGAACGCGGTCGTCTTCCCGGCGGCCGCTTCGAAGATCTCCTCGCTGCCGGGCCTGAGCGGCACGGCCCTGGACCCCGATCCCCCGTCCAATGCCGGCATAGCCGGGCCGGCCAATATGGAGGCCCAGCTCTCGTATCTGGAAGGCGGGGCCACCTATTATTACGACGGCGCCCTGGCCTTCTCCTCCTGGACGCTGGGCGACACCAACTCCTGGTGGACCGCCACCGACTGGACCGCGCAGGGCCCGTCGTCGGGGACCTGGTATTACGCGCCGGCCGGCCTCGCCGCAGCCCTGGTGCCGGACCGCGTCTACCGCGCGCGGGTCAGGGCGCGGGACGGGGCGATCCCAGTCGCCAACCCCGCCGACCCGATGGTCAACGCCGCCGCCAGCGCCGGCATAATCTACGACGTCACGCCGCCGGTCTCCCGCGTCGTTTCCCCGGCCCATAACTCGGTGAGGAGGACGCTCGCCTCCATAACAGGCACGGCCCTGGACAATCTCGCCGGCATCTCGACACTAGGCCAGCTGGAGATAGCCATACAGGAGGTATCGCCCGGAGCCGGGCACTGGAACGGCGTGGCGCCGGGCACTTTCAGCCTGACCTCGGAGAGTTTCCACGCGCTGAACGGCGGGTCTCTCGGCGGCGTTTATGACGGGCTGAACTGGAGCCTGACCGCCCCGGCGTTCACCGACGGCTACACCTACCTGGTGAAGGTGCGGGCCCGGGACGACGTGGCGCCGCCCAACCAGGAGGTCCTGGTCTCCTCCGTGACCTTCACCTATGACGCCTCGCCCCCGCAGGCGGCCATAACTTCGCCGGTCAGCCTGCCAGACAGCCGCGGCAGCGTAAAGGCCCTGGCGCAGGTCGCCGGCACGGCCTACGAACTTTTCGGCCTGAACGCGGCCTCGGTTTCGGTGCAGGAGGCCGATACGCTGCTCTATTACAGCCTGCAGACCTCCACTTTCTCCTCCGCCTCGCAGGTCTGGCTGGCGGCCCCCTTCTCAGGTTCCGGTCCGGCCTATACCTGGACGCTGGCGGCGCCGCCCTTCCAGGACAACCGCAACTACAACCTGCAGGTAATAGCGGAGGACAGTGCCGGCAACGTGATGACGCCGCCGACCCCTACCGTCATGCGCTACGACACCACCCCGCCGGTCGGCAGGGTGCTGACTCCTGCGGACAACTCCTTCCTGCGCGCCCTCTCTTCGGTCTCTGGCACGGCGCAGGACCCCAATTCCAACCCTTCCGGCGTGGCGGGCACCCAGATTAAGGTCCAGCGCGTCTCCGACGGCAATCACTGGAACGGCTCCATCTGGGTCGCGCAGGAGGCCTGGCTCGGCGCTGTGGCCGGCTCGCCGTGGACCAAGAACACGCAGCTGCCGCCGGCCGACAATTTCGCCGGCCTGGTGGACGGGCAGCAGTATATCGTCCAGGCCCGGGCCTACGACGTGGCCGGCAACACGCAGAGCGTGCTGCTGGGCGGTTCCTCTTTCCGCTTCGACGTTTCCAGCCCCTCGGCGCATATAGAACTGCCCGGCGACGGGCTGAGGTACTCCTCCCTGCCGCAGATAGACGGCACCGCCTCGGACACTTTCAACGTGACCTGGCCGCGGGTCAGGATTTACGACATCGGCCTGAACAAGTACTGGATGGACGGCGTCGGCTCCTGCGGCGGCACCGCCCTGCCCAACTGGGTGGGCACGGAGTGCCCGACCTTCCCCGATGTCTGGAACCTCTCGGCCTCCTCCTCCTCCGCGGGCGGCTCCTTCTCCTGGACCTACCCGTCCTCGCAGGTGACCTGGCCCGACCGCGACGGCGAGTTGCGCGTGGAAACGCGGGCCTACGACGAGGCCGGCAACTACGGCGTCGCCTCGTCCACGTTCAGCTACGACCGCACCGCGCCTTCCTCCCGCATACTCTACCCGCCGGTAGACGAAGTGCTCTACTCCTCGATGGCCGCCATCAGCGGCACCTCGCTGGACCTGACCTCCAGTCTCAACGACGTTCGCATAAGGATGTGGTACCTCTCCGGGGGCGCGACCTATTATTGGGTGCCCAGCGCTCCTCACTGGGTGAACACCGACTCCGGCTGGCAGTCTGTCGCCGGCTCGCAGGGCCCCAAGCTGGTCTTCAATCCCTGGTCCTACGGCAACTCGGATTTCGGCAATCCGGGCACCATCAACTTCGCCTGGAAAGAGGGAACGCACGACGGCCTCAACGGCAAGCGCTTCTACATAGCCACCAAGGCCATAGACGCTACCGGCAACGAGGAGGTGGCTTACTCCACCAGGACCTTCGTCTTCGACAATGAGCCGCCGATGTCCCGCCCCGTGGTCCCCGGCCCGGATACCGCGTACAGGGACCTGACCCTGATATCCGGCACCTCGGTCGACCAGGTCGCCACGGTGGCGGCGGTCTATGTCTCCGTGCTCAGCCAGGACGAGCCGGGCGGCGCCAAATACTTCAACGGCTCCGCGTTCATAAACGATACCGAGACCTGGCTGCCAGTGACGAACCTTTATCCCTCGTCCTGGACCTACACCAGCGGCCTTCTGACGTTCACGGACAAGCGCCACTATGTGGTCAAATCCTCCGCGACCGACTCCGTCGGCAATGTGCAGTCCGTAGCAGGCCAGTCTCGGTTCCTCTACGACGAGACCGAGCCGGTCTCTTCGGTCCTCGACCCGGTCAACGGCGCCGTTTACAACGACAACAAGGTCGTGCTCGGCAACGCCTCAGATCCAGGCTTCACCAGCGGCATCAACGGCACGGGTTCGGGCGTCTACCCGTCGCTGGGCTGGCACGCGGGGAAAATAGAGGTCCTGGTGTTCCGCGACACCGGCACGGTCGTGCTGGGCGGCGGGCCCATACTCTACGGCACCTGGGACGACAGCGGTTATTTCTGGAACGGGTCGACGTGGACACCGTCCTCGGCCGGTCCCGTCTGGGTGCAGGCCCAGTATACCGACGCCCTCGGCAACTGGCAGTATTCCGGGCTGGTCTGCCCCTCGCCCAACCCGACCGGCCAGCCCTGCTGGGCCCGCGGCGACGCCTACGCGACCTGGGCGCGGGCCACCGACAATGCCGGGGTGGTACAGACCATCGTTTCCCAGAGCCCCAAGTTCTATATCGCGGCTCCGGCCCAGAGCTTCATGGTCACGCTCTCCCAGAACCCGATGGATGCCGGCGCGGACATCAACATGACAGTGGAGGCCAAGGACGGTCCGGGCGGCACGGGCAACCGCGCCTCGGCCTATCAGGGAACGGTCAACTTCTACATCGACGGAGTGCCCGGCGGCCCGGAAACCATGGACACCGACGCCGTCCTGGACGACACCCACGGCCTGCCGCCGCAGACCGCCTTTCTGCCGTCCGACTACGGCATAAAGACCTTCTCGTTCCGCCTGCGCAAGGCGGCGGCCCGCACTATGCGCGTGGAGGACAGGGATAATTCCGCCGTCTTCGGCAGCCGCAACGCCACGGTGAACCCGACCGACCCCGACCGTGTGCAGATTATAGCCGACTACGACCCGGCCGGCCAGATGCCGTCGCCGGGAACCCAGGCCGGACGCTCGGGCTCCCCGCGCACCAAGCCGGCCGGCAGTTCCATACCGTTCCTGCTGCAGGTGACGGACCGCTACTGGAATCTGGTAGTTTCGTCGGCGGCCTCCGTCTACGTGACCGACACCGATCCCAACAACGCCGCGGCCTCTCCCGACGGCGTGTCGGTCTTCACCGGCTCGACCACTCTCAACCGTGTCTTCGTCTCGGCCGACCCGGCAGGCTGGACTGTCTCGGCCTCCGGCCAGGGGCTCTTCGCCAATTCCTCCAACCCTTCCAGCCCGGTGCCGGTCATCGCCAACGCGGCCAACAGGCTGCTGGTCCTGCTGCCGGGCGAGACCCGGGTCCAGGGCAAGTATTCGGCGGAACCTTACGGCAAGAGCGGGCTGCCGGCGGCGCAGCAGGCCGGCTCGACCTTCACCGTGACCGTCTACGGCGTCGACTCGTTCTACAACACGGACCCGACCGCCGTCTTCCAGGTGGAGGCCGACATGCCGACGGACCTCTACGACGCCGACCCGCCGCTGCGGAACCTCGTCGCGGGCACGACCGGCTTCAGCTTCACGCCGGTGACGGCGTCCAGCCACCCGGTGCGCGCGCAGGCCGCCTCGCTGCCTGCGGCTACGTCCTCCTACATGACCCCGAACCCCGTGGCCGTGTGGTGGAACAGGCCGGTCAAGCTGCATCTGGTGCCGGAGGGCATGTCGCTGGCGCCGGGACTGCCTCCTTACACGTCCAACCCGTCCGCCGGCGGGCGGTCCGGCACGGCGGCGACGCTGACTGCCGGCGTGACGACGCAGGTGTCGGTTTTCCTGACCGACAACTATTACAATGTCGTCAGAGGCGCCACTCCGTTCATGGCCGTCTCTTCCAATACCCCCGTGGCGGAACTGCGTTTCGACAATGACCCCAATATCGTGGCCCGCGGTCTGGCCCCCTCCCCGTACCAGAGGAGCCTGGTCGCGGGCGCCACGACTTTCAGTTTCGTGCCCGTCACGCGCAACCAGGGCGCCGGCCTCTCCGTCACCATAACAGATACGGGGCTCTACTTGGGCACCAGTTTCAGCACCGACACGGTCTCCGGCCTTATGGTCGGTCCCAGCGCGCCGGTGGGTCTGCAACTACTGGCACCCTCCGATTCCGGACCCGGCGAGCAGGCGGCCGAGGGCACGGTCGCGGGCAAGACCGGCACCCCCGGGCCGCTGACCGCCGGCGCCGCCTATACGCTGCGCATCCGCGCGGTCGACGCCTACAACAACCTCGCGCCCGACGGCCGGCAGGTGCGGCTGACTTCCAACGACGTCTACGCGGACCATCCCGCCCCCCAGCCGCTGGCGGGCGGCGTGGCCATCGTCAATAATTTCGTGCCCAGCGCGGCTACGGACTACCTGGTCATCAGCGCCGTGGACAACGACACGCTGGAGCCCAGGCTTTCCACCCAGACCGTGGCGGGCCTGACGGTCGTGCCCGGAACTCCCGCCAGGATGGTCTTCGTCCTGCCGGCGCAGACCCTGGTGCCCGGCAAGACCACCTATCCTTACGGCGTCGGCGGCGCCATCTCGACCCAGACCGCCGGCAACGCTTTCACGGCCATGCTCTACGCCGCCGATTCCCGGTACAACAGGGTACACGGCGTAAACCGCGCCGGCGTGACGGTGGCTTCAAACGACCCCTTCGTTCCTTCCATCGGCATCTACCCCATGGCCGACGGCGCGGCCGAGGTCTCGGGCGTGACTTTCCGGACGGCCGGCAACAGGACGCTCTCTGCCGTCGACCCAAATGGGGTAATGTCCAATGCCCAGTCCGGCCAGATCCCGCTCACGCCGAACATCCCCACGCGCCTGCGCGTCCTGCCCCCGGGCCAGAGTCGGGTCCCCGGTTCCACGGCCAATGGGCGCAGCGGCGCGCCGGACCCGCAGCAGGCCGGCTTCCCGTTCCAGGTCACGGTGGACATCACCGACGCTTTCTGGAACCTGGCGCCCGGCGCCAGCCAGGAGATACGGCTGGTGCCCGACGACCCCTATGCCGCGGTGATGCCGCCCACGCAGGTTATAACCACCTCGGCTACGTTCTCGGTAACGCCCATACGCTCCGGCCCTCTCTACCTGCGCGCGGAGACGCTCAATACGCCGCCGGACTGGGGCCCCAGCTTGGCCAGGGATACTTCCACGGTGGTGAATGTCGCGCCCGGCGTGCCCAGGCGCCTGCTGCTGGTGCTGCCCGGAGAGAGTTTCGCCCCGGGCTCCTCCACCGGCAAGAGCGGGACCCCGTCCCCGTCGCTGCGGGCCGGCGATAATTTCGGCGTGCACGTGGGCGTGGTGGACGACTATTTCAACCTCGTGACCGGCCGCGCGGTGGACGTGCAGGTCAACTCGCCGACCGACCCCTACGCCTTGGCGGTGGCTACGGCGGCCATAAACACGGCGCTCGGCTATACCGGGCTTATGTACGCCAATATGAAGAGGGCCGCGACCCATTACCTGACGGCCACGGATTTCAGCGCCACCGGCCTCGGCGACGACCCGCAATCCTCCACTTTCACCCTGCGGGCCGCCGCCCCGGTGGGACTGCAGGTGGTCCTGCCCGGCGAGACCCTCCTAGGGGGCAGCGGCGTCTATCCCGCCGCCGGAAAGGAGATCACGCCCTCCACCCAGACCGCTGGAGCGGAGTTCTTCGCGCAGGTAAACCTGGTCGATCGCTACATGAACAGGTTCACCGAACTTTCGGTCGGGCCCACGGTCTATCTCGTCACTTCCGACGCCTACGATATCGAGCCGTCCAGCCAGGCCCTCAACAACGGCACCCTGCAGATCCCGCTGACCATGGTCACCAGGGCGGCCTCGGCCTGGGTCAAGGCGTGGCCCGTGAACGCGGCCGACAACAGGGTCTGTTCCGGCAATCCCCCGCTGGGGCTCTGTCTCAACGACGATGCCGCCGCCAGAGCCTCCTTCAGGGTCTGGGCCTCCACCGCCGTCAACATGGAGGTGGTGCTGCCCGGCCAGACCCTGGCCGAGGGCCGCTGCCGCGTCTCCCCGCCATGCCGCGACGCGGCCATCTCCAGCCCCGGCCGTTACGGGACGGTGCTGCCTTATACGATAGGCGGAGGCTCCCTCTTCGCGAATGTCTACCTCACCGACCGTTTCCACAATAAGGCGAGCGAATTGACCGGGTCGGCCCAGGACAGCAACCCGCCGGCGGTGATGCCCGAGGTCAGGATAACCCTGGCCCAGGACGGCAAGACCGTGCCGCCCCCGCCGCAGACCCTGGCCGCCGGCGCCGCGCTTTTCTCTATCGAGCCTAGGACTTCGCTCAGCGCCTACACGGTGATGGCCTCTACCACCGCCTCTTCCGCCGGGTCCTATGTCCTCGGCGTCTCCACCCTGACGGTATTCCCCGGCCCCGTGTCGCGCCTCAGCTATGCGCTGCCGTCCACCAATGTAGTGGCCGGGCTGCCCTTCTCCGCCTCGCTCTACGCGCTGGACGCCTACGGCAATATCTGCTCTACGGGCCCCAATGTTTACGTGGCTACGGCGGCCTTCGTGATAGAGACGCAGCCCAATCCCAACCAGCAGCCGGAGATGCTGTCCAACGAGGTCTACTTCTCCTCCTCCTCCCTGGGAGTGCGGGTGCTGACCGACTGGTTCACTTTCCGCAAGGCCGGGGTCAGCACGCTGGGGGCGCAGGACTCGTTCTCGCCCGGCATAAACGTCTCGCCGCTGGTGGCAATAACAGTGGCCCCCGGCCCGCCCAGCGTCTACAAGGTCGCCCCCGACTCGGACCAGGAGGTCGGGGCCGGTTCGCTTGCCAGCCCCGGCCGGCAGGCGCTTACGGCCCAGCTGACCGATGCCTACGACAACAATATTTCCTCGGCCGGCCTGCCGGCCTACCTGGAGATCGCCGAGCTCGCAGGCTCCCAGGGCGCGTTCGAGTATTACAGCGGTTCCGCCTGGGAGACGATCGGCGTTTCCACTCTTGTGTATACCGATAATTTTGGGCGCATAGGCGTCTCCACTTCCGTCGCCTACCGCGTTTCTTCGACAGCCGGGGACTGGGCGCGCGTCTGGGTGGGCAGCGTGCCGATAAATCTGCTCTACGACCATATTGCCAGGAAGCAGAACGTCACCGGCATTCTCACCACCGCCGGCGGCACCCCGACTAGGCTGCTCTATGTCTCGAGCCAGGCGGCCGCTACGGCCGGCATACTGGAAGTGCCGGGCGCTGGCGCCTCGTTCACGGTGGAGCGCCGCGACGATTTCAATAATATTACCAGACAGGGCCAGACCGACGTCTACCTACTGCTGCCCTCCTCCCACGTGGCCGTGCACACCCGCCTGGGGCGCTCGCTGGGCAGCTTCGGCACGGCCGGGGACTACGGCTTCCGCAACGTCATAAACGATCAGTTCGTCGCCGCCGTCAGCATCCTGCCCGGCCAGAGCCAGGCCTCCTTCCGGTACCATGACCGGGTAGCCTCCTATTCCGGCGTCTCCCCGCAGTCGAACACGGCCGAGGACGGCAGGCCCGGGCTCTGGCAACTGGAGGCCCGCTCCGGCTCCATGCAGCCGGCCATACACCTGCTGCGCGTCGACCCGCTGGACATCACCAAGGTCTCTTTCGCCAACTCCCAGCGCACCATGATAGCGGCCAAGACAACCGATTCGCTGGGCGAGCCCCAGGCTTTTCGCGCCGAGCTGCGGGACATGTTCAACAATCCGCGGGTCTCTACCGAGGCGGTGCAGGTGGCGCTCTCGACTTTCACCAGGCAGGCCTCCACCATCAACGATTCTTTCGGGTTCTCCGCCTCGACCCAGATGTCCGGCGGCTTCCCGCCCATATTCGCCTCTACCATCTCACACGTGACCATACCGCTGGACCGCTACTCGGCCACCTTCTACTACCTGGATACCACGGCCTCCTCGGTCTACGCCGTGGCGGTCCCGACCAAGCCGATAATCGGGCTCGCCGTCCCCTCCAGGGAAGCCTGGACCGCCTCCACCCAGTCGGTGACCATAATCCCCGACTACACCTACCGCATAAATGTCCGCTCCGGCGGGGGACAGACCCTGACCGCCGGCGCCACTTCGCAGATGTTCACGCTGGCCATAGAGGATTTTTACGGCAACCCGACGCCGGTGGGCCCCGGCCAGGAGGACAGCCCGGGCCAGGGCATCGGCTTCGCCCTGCTTTCGGGCTCGGCCGGGAACGTGCGCTTCGCGTCCCCCCTGGCTTCCTCCGGTTTCGTGGTGCAGCCAGGCACCGCCGCGCTCAGGCTGGGGGAATCCACAACCTCCTTCTTCCTGCTGGACACCCTTATGTCGGCTCCGACCCATCAGCTGACCGTCAATACCGTGGTCTCCAAGGGCTGGCTGCCGGCCGTAGCCTCGTACACCGTCGTGGCCGCCCCTCCGGACCGCATCTCCTTCCACACCGTCCCCAGGCGGCTGATAGCCGGCACAACCGTGCAGTACGCAGACTATGCGCTCGGCGTCGCCACGCAGACCATGATAACCGTGGTGCTCAAGGACCCCTTCGAGAACACCACTACCACCGGCTCTGCGGTCAACGTACGCTTCTCCAGCACGCGCAACAGCACCTACGGCGGCATAGACCCGTCCCAGGAGACGACGTCCTCCAACCCGTCGTGGAAGCTGATTAACACGAACCCGATAGACATGACCATCTTCCCCGGCCAGTCCTACTCCTCGATCTACGTCTGGGATACCGTAGTCGGAACTGCCACGGTCACGGCCCAGGCCACGATCCCGGGCGACGGGATAGTTTTCCCGGTAGTGGCGCAGGACCAGTACATAACGCCCAACGCCGCCGACTATTTCACGCTGCACCACGGCTACACGCTGGCCAGCCCGCTGCGCGTGCTGACCCCCGGCTCCATAACGCTGCGCGCGCGGGACCGCTTCGGCAACCCGGCCGCCGGCGACCCGGTCAACGGTCAGTACTACACCGGTAAGGTAAAGATGGCCACCAACAGCAGGGGCTCGGCGGACCTGCGCGACTACCTGACCAGCACCACGGACTATACCTTCGTGCCGGCCGACCAGGGCTGGCGCGAGCTGCGGCTCGAGAACACCTTCGTGGAGACGCTCAAGATTAACGTTACGGACTATGCCCGCCCGGACCTCCACGGCTATACCAACGACGGCGCGCGGGGCAAGCCGGCCGGCTCCGCCGGGGACGTCGTGCTCAGCGGCATGGTCATAACGCCCACGGACATGTCGCCGGAGGACCCGCTGTCCAGCGCCAAGCTGTCCATCGGCATAAACAAGACCGCTCTCTACCAGGGCGACGGCAATATCGCCGACGTTCCCGGGCCGGTCGCCATGCTGCGCCTGACGATGCAGACTACGCCGGCCGGCTCGCCGCCGGCTTACCTGAAGTCCATACAGGTAAAGAGCTCCGGCACGCTTTCCTACGCCGACGTGACGCAGGTCGGGTTCTACGCCGACAACCCCTACGCGGGCCAGCTGGGCATGCTGGACGTGGAGAGCGCGCCGGGCGGGCCGCCGGTGGACTTCTTCGTCTCCAGCGGCACCTACGACCCCGGGCTGGGCTCCTGGAAGTTCGACGACCTGAACGTGAAGGTCTCCACGGCCGTGCTGATCTCCAACTCGCCGAAGAACTTCTTCCTGGCGGTCAGGATCTCTACCGTGGCCGCCACCCCGCGCTCGCTGGCGCTCGTGCTCGACAACCCGACCTTCGTCGTGCTCGACTCCACCTTCGTGGGCGTGGCCTATAACAATTTCCCGCTCAGGACCTCCACGTCGCCCGTGCGCAACCAGCCCGCCACGATAAACGTGTCCGGGTCGGACATCGCGGCCTGGTGGCAGCCCACCGAAGGCGGCGTGCAGCTGCCCCTGGGCAAGTACGGCTACGTGGACCAGGGCGTGCAGCGGGCCGGCATGCTCAAGATCAGGGCCTGGACCGAAAACTTCCTGGGCACGATACGCTCTTTCCGCATCATCAAGACGGGCACCGGCTCCGGCTCGAGCCTGCTGAGCATGCGCCTGTTCCTCGACTCCTCCGGCGGGGACCCCGCTCTGGGCGACGGCGAATTCCAGCCCAGCATCGACAAGGAGATAACGGACCCCCTCAGCCCGCCGCTCTTCAACCCGGACGACCCGGACCAGTTCACGCTGCCGCTGCTGGAGCCCCGGGTGGACGGCGAGATAAGCCAGTCCACGCGCACCTATTTCGTGGTCTACGAGCTCAGCCCCGACGCCGTGGCCGACCAGACCCACGGCGCGCGCCTGGAGACAGCCGGCATCAGCCTGCTCGACGGCCAGGTGGCCGCCTTCAGCCCTATAAATTCCTCCACCGTGGTAGTGCGCGCGACGGCCGACAAGCTGCTGCTCGCCGATGTCAATAAGTCCCAGCCCAGCGACTTCGCCAAGCCCACCTCGCTGACCCAGAACGACAGGGACAGGGCGGTGGCCCGCCTTACGATGCGGGTGGAGGGGGAGACGGGCGCCGTGGTCTGGACGGGCCTGAAGCTGGACCGCTGGATAACCGCGGGCGAGAACGGGGATACCCCGGTCCACAACAAGGCCGACGACGTCAGCAAGATAAGCGTCTGGTACGACTCGACCGGCGACGGCCTGCTGCAGACAACCGGCACGGTCAGGGATACAGAGGTGCTGCTGGTCGGCGGCAGGAACCGGACCTTCCCGCAGAACTTCCTCTCGGCGCCGGCCGCCGCGGCTGACGACGTTCTCTACGTAGCCGATATACAGCGGTTCTTCTCCGAGGACAGCCCCTTCCCCCGCGCGCCCGGCCGCCTGATCATAAACGACGGCCAGACCGTACCGGCGCTGAAAGAGGTCGTATACTACGCGGGGGTCGACAACGACGCAAACGCCTTTACCGGCGTCGTCCGCGGCGCCGAGGGAACCGCCGCGGTGGCCTGGGCCAGCGGCACCGTCGTCTCGGGCCAGGCCGCGCTGCCGCTGATAGGGGACGGCGGCAACCTCGACGGGCAGTCCATCTACGTCGAGCCCAAGGACTACTTCGTCACCTTCGACATCGACCCGCTGGCCACGGTCGACAATACGGCCAATATCGGCCTTTCCATGCGCGGCACCGACTACTTCATGGTCTCGCCGTCCACCAAGGGAGTCAGCGGCGTCAATATAGGCGTCACGCCCCCGGGCAAGTCTGTGTCGCTGGTGGGCCGAATCCGCGAATACGCCGACAAGGTGCTCATAAAGGCCACGGACACCGTGGCGGGAGCCACGCTGCAGCAGAAGGCGCAGGACCAGCCGATCATAGCCTTCACGGCCGAGACCGACGTCGCGGACGCCCAGTGGCGCTGGATGCTGGTCTACGCCTCCGGCACCCCGCTTTCGGACGGCACGGCCGTCAACGACGTGGAGCGCGTAAAGGTCTGGTACGACGCGGACAACAACTCTTACCTGGGCGGCAGCGACGTGCTGGTCGGCAGCGGAACTTTCGGCAATACCATCTTCGGGCCGCTGGTCGCCAAGGTGAATTTCGAATCGCCCGTCACGCTGCACACCGAGACCCGCGCCCTGCTGCGGGGCATCTCCCAGCGCTATTTCGTGACCTATGATATCACCGGCTCGGCCATGCCCAACGACGCCATCGGCAATCCGCGCCGCCTGGGCGCCTATCTGCGGGCGGAGTCCTTCGCCAATACCAGCCCCGCGGTGGACGACCCCGCGAAGAACTCTTTCTCGCTGCCCAATGCGCTGGACGCCGCCTCGGCGCTGCCCTTCGCGTCCAGGGTCAGGGAAATAATCTCCGCGCCCAGCACCGTCACCGTGCTGGCCCAGCCGGTCTTCGCGGCGGCCGCGGGCAGCATGAACTCGATACGCCTGGCCCAGGATATCACCACCACCGGCGCCCAGGACGCGGCCTGGCTGGTGACTTCTACCGCGGGCCTGCCCTCGCCCGGCTACATAGCCGTCGGCAACGAGATAATCTATTACAACTCCACCGCGGCCGGGGCGCTGCTGTTCGTAGAAAGGGGCCGGTTCGGCTCTCCGATCGGAACGCACGCCCACGGCTCGCCGGTGGGAGTCATGTCCCGTCAGGGCGACGAGAATGTGCCGCTGCTGAGGATGACGATGACCACGGACGGCTACGGCGTGCGCTGGGAATCCGTGCGCCTGGCCAGGCGCCAGCCCGCGCCGCTGAGCGGCTACGATTCCGACGCTTCGGCGATAAGAATCTGGAGGGACAACGGCAACGGCGTCTTCGACCGGGACCCGGCGACCGGCGGCAACCTGACCGATACCGTCGTCGGCGAGGGCCGCCTGGGCGTGAACGAGCCCGTCGGCCGCGCTACCATAAAGGTGGTGGACCCGGCCCTGCGCGGCCAGCAGTACGTGGTGGTCAGCGCCACGCCCAGCGTCTATTTCGTGACCGTCAGCGTGGACAAGGCCTCCAACTTCTCGCATGACGCGCTGACGCCGCCCAACGACGTCTTCGGGCTCGAAGTCCAGGCCGAGGGCAACTTCACGTTCGGCCCGGCCGGTTCCGGCCACACCGCCCATTTCCCGGAGCCGGTGCGCTCGCCCATAAACGTGGTCATGCCGACCATAAACCTCGTCACGCTCGAGCCGGAGGACATCTCGCCGGTGGAACTGACGCAGAACGACCGCAATGTCGGCCTGCTGTCGATGAGGATGAAGACGGACCTCACCTCCTCCCGCGTCGAGGCCATACGCGTGCGGCGCACGGGCACCGCCAACGACAGCGACATCGACCTCGTCAAGGTCTGGCGGGATTCCAACGACAACTGCCTGCTGGATCCGCAGGATACGGCGCCCGACGAGAGCGGGCTGCCCCCGCACCTGATGAGCTACGGCAACGAGTCTTTCGCCGAGGGAGAGGTCAATATCGTGCTTAAGAAGCCGATCATCGTGACCACCTCCGCGCTCTGCGCTTTCATCACCTACGATGTCTCGCAGTTCGCGGTCGTAGGCAGCACCATGGGCCTGTTCATCGGCGGCACCGATTACTTCACGATCGGCATTCCCAACGCCGTAGGCTTAACCGCCTCCCCCGTCCGCACGGCCCCGATAGTGGTCAGGGAGGTCCCCAGCGACGTTATACTGGGCGCCTACGACTCGGCCTACGACCTGCTCAACCAGGGCGGCGTGGGCCAGGCCCAGGTGGGAGCGGCGATGATGCGCTTCAACCTGACAACCGAGGCCGGCAACGCGCGCTGGACTTCGGTCAAGCTGCAGCGCACCGGTGCCTCCAACGACCCGTCGTCTCCGTTCGGCAGGAACACGGACGTCAAGTTCATCCACATTTACCAGGATTCCAACCAGAACGACATACTGGATATAAACGACGTCAATATCTCCAGGGCCGAGACCCGCCTGGCGGGGCTCGTTACCAGCACCGACACCGTTCCGTTCCAACTGGTCGTAGAGTCCACGGCCGGCTTCCCGGCTTCCGGCAGCCTCTATGTCGCCAACGCCGAGCTGATGCGGTATTCCGGCTCCGGCGTCGACGCCGGCAGCGGCAGGCCTTTCCTGACGGTGACCGCGCGCGGGCGCAAGCTGGGCGCGCTTGATACCCCCCCGATAAATCACGCGGCCGGGACTCCCGTAGTGAAAGTCGATCTTTACGATCAGGACAACCCGCTCAATACGCAGGCGCAGATACACTTGTCCCAGGTCCAGACGCTCTCGCCCTTGGCCCAGACCTTCTTCGTGGTCTACGACATAGGCGAGACCGCGGTGAAGGCCAACAAGGTGGGCGTCCGCATAAGCGACCGCTCCTGGTTCGCCGTGAACGCCCCGCACGACGTCTCGCCGCGCATCTACATGAACGTTTCGCGGACGCTGCCCACGGGCACTTACCTGTCGGAGTATCCCTACACTTCGAGCCTAGTGCCGATACGCGCCGTCACCCTGCGCGTGTCAGGCGCGGACATGGCGCCGCGCGCGGCCGAAAGGGGCGCCTCAAACCTGCACCTGCTGACGCTGACGCTGCATACCGAGTCGGATTACGTCAACATCGGACGCCTCAACCTTTACCAGTCCGGCACCATCAGCACGACCACGGCCGGCCTCGGCGACGGCGATTTCTCCGATATCTCCGTCTGGCTCGACGACGGCGACCGGGTCTTCTCCAGCGTCCGGGACGGGCGCATCGCCCGGGTCCTTAACTCCTCCGCCCCCTTCAGACCGGGCATACCCCTGGATATCCTGGACGGCCAGATTCCGTACATCCGCGTTTCCACCTCGCCTGTCACACTTTACGTGTCCGGCTCGGTCGGTTCGTCCGACCGTTCGGGCGCCGACACCCTGGGGCATTCCGCCGGCATCAGCCTGGATTACTTCTTCGACCTCAAGGGTCCCGGCGGCCTGGCCCTGGCGGCCGGGCAGAGCGTTTCCGATGCCTTCCCCAAGGCCTCGGGCAGAGTGCTTATCGTGCCCGGCGTGATAAAGTCCATAGCCGAGTACGGCAGGATATTCATCGCCGACAACGGCTACCCGGCCTATGCCATCCTGGATTCCAGCGGCAATGTGGTGCCCGGCCCCAACGGCAGGCCCCAGGCGGACCCGTCGCGCTGGATATACGGCTACACGGATTCCGGCTGCCGCGCCGACGAGCCGCTCATCGACCTCAACGGCGACGGCGTGCCCGACAATTTCGACTTCGCGGGCGCCGGCAGGTGCGTCGATGTCAGCCTGATCGGTTCGATGACGCCGTCCTATAACCTGGACAATGACCCGGACGGCTTCCTGGACTACGACTTCAACGGCGACGGCGAGGCCGACTCCATAGAGATGGCGGATGGCAAACCGGTCTATTCACTGGGCGGCATAGGGCCTATACCGGCCGATGGCGCCGTGCCGTCCGCCTGGCAGTCGGCCCTGACCTCGGTGTACGTCAAGTGGCCGCCGGCCACCGCGCCCGTGGACTCGTACGAGCTGGCCGTCAGCACCAATTACGACAATCCGATCGGCCACTCCAAGCGCTGGACCTCCGTGGGAGACAATCTCTCGGGCAAGATATCCGTGCCGCCCATGATAACCTACGCCGTAGGCCGGCTGCTGGACAGGATAGTCGACGGTACGGTCAGCTTCCGGGTGAACAAGAAGTTCGACAGGAGCCTGCCCGGCAAGACCTACTTCATCTTCGTCGGCAACGAGATCATGGAGGTTACCTCCGACGGGGCCGAGCCTCACACCACTTTCACTATCGTCCGGCGCGCCGTCATGGGTTCGCGGATGGTGCCGCATGCCGCCAATGAGCCGGTCTCCGGCGGCCTGGGCGGCCTGGGCGCCTATATAGTCTCCGTGCGCGGCCTGACCGCCGGGGGGCAGTATATCCCCGAAGAGGACGGCTCCTCGCTCGTGGTCATGCGTCCAGATACCGTCGCTCCGCCGCGGCCGGCCGCTCCCGCTCCGGAACTGGAATCCGGCGACAACTTCAAGTACCTAGTCAAGTGGCCCCGCACCGACTCTGGCGACGACCTGGAGTCCGGGATAGTCGCCTATGAGTTGCAGGAGCGCGAAGGGACCAACCCGGTCTGGCGCACCCTGGCCACGGTACCCTATATCAGGGCCGATTTCCTCAGCTACTGGGTCGGGGACCCCTTGGAGAGCCCCGGCGAGACGCCGCGCC
>CAZVWK010000026.1:19229-25504 GCA_964631475.1 uncultured Elusimicrobiaceae bacterium
CTCACCCGCCCGCCAGTCGTCGCCGGCCGTCGTCGGCGAGACGCCGCGCCCCTCCGGGCGTTACTATACCTATAGGGTGCGCGCCTGGGATAATGCCGGTAATTATTCGCCCTGGTCGCAGACCTCGCCGCCGGCCGGCACCACGGTGGGGGAGGAAGTGCTGGCCGATGTCTCCAGCTATCCCAATCCCGTGGATCTGCGCAAGGGCGGGGTGGAGGGCAGGGTCATGCTTACCTATACCCTTAACTCCGACGCCGAGGTCAGCATAACCATATACGACCTGCTGGGTTATGTGGTGAGGGAGTGGAGTATTTCCAGCGGGCAACCGGGGGCTAGGCAGGGGCCGAATTTTCACCCCTGGGACGGCCGGAACGGCCTGGGCAGCATAGTCTCCAAGGGCGGCTATATAGTCCGCGTGAAGGCCTCCAGTCCCAAGGGCAGCAAGACCGTGCTGCGCAAGATCGGCGTTATCCACTGATCCGGAATATCCTCGATATTCAAGGCTTTTTTAAGCTGTGGCCAGTGCAAAGGGGGGTCTTTTTTTGGCCATATCCGTCAAGGGTTGACTTGTCAACACATTACCCCTTGACAAACCACCATCCTCTGCTATAATATTTAGAGAAAAAAAGGGCAACGTTTCTGTAATAGGCCCTTGTTACGATAATAGCAAACCCGTCGAAAGACGGGGGCGCAAAGCTAAGACCCGCTATGTCGGCGGGGGTCAGGCTGCCGAAAACGAAATGGAACGCATTATCGCTAATGCTTTCGCCCCGCATGGTCGGGCGTATATGAGCCGCGTCGCGCGCTCGTGCGCCTTTGCGGGGTTTTTTATTGCCGTTTTCGCCGCCGCCTCGTTCGCCCAGAGCGGCGGCCGCCCCGGCGCCTTCATGAGCTACGGCGCCGGCGCCCGCGCGCTGGGCATGGGCGGCGCCTTCTTCGCGGTGGCCGACGACGCCAGCGCCGCCTACTGGAACCCCGCCGCCCTGACCCTGCTGGAGCGCAAGGAATTCTCGGCGATGCAGGCGACCCTCTTCGAGGACACGACCTTGAACTTCTTCACCTACGCCCACCCCACTACTGCCAGGGGCACCTGGGCCGTCAGCATGACCCAGTTGCAGTCCACCGGCTTCGAGAAGATCGGCATCACCGTCGACCCCAACACCCAGGAAATCGTCAACATCCAGACCCTCGGCACTTTCGACAGCATGGAGCGCGCGCTGGCCTTCTCCTGGGGCCGCGATGTTTCCGAGAGCCTGGCCTTCGGCTTCATGGCCAAGAACATCTCCCGCGCGCTGGACGACTCCGCCGACAGCTTCAACGCCATCGACGTCACGATGCTGCACAAGTTCTCCAAGATGTACCGCCTCTCCGTCGGCGTCCAGAACGTCTTTTCGATGGCCTCGGGCGACACCGACGACAAGCTGCCGCTGACCTTCAAGGTCGGCCAGGCGCTGAGCCTGTTCAAGGGCAGCCTGGTCTTCGGCCTCGACTTCACCAAGCCCCAGGAAGCCGACATGAACTGGCGCTTCGGCGGCGAGTACTGGCTGATGTACTGGGCCGGCCTGCGCTTCGGCGTCATGGGCTCGCCCGCCATCCAGGAGGCCGACTTCGGCGTCGGCCTCAAGTACAAGAACTTCGGCTTCGACGTCGCGCAGGGCGTGCACGCGCTGGGCACCACCACCCGCTTCTCGGTGACGATGAAGATGGGCCAGAGCAACAAGGCCAAGCACACCCGCGAGGTGCGCCAGATCGTCAACCAGGCCCTGCAGTACTTCAAGGCCGGCTACTTCACCCGCGCCCAGGAGAAGCTGCGCGCCGCCATGGACGCCGACCCCGGCAACCCCGAGATCCGCCGCATGCTCAGCCGCCTGCAGGGCGCCATCGACTTCGTGCCCGACGCAACCGGCGGCGACGAGGTGCCCACGCTGACCCGCCGCGGCGTCATCGCCTACGTGGACGGCAAGGACCTGCGCAACTCGGTCAATATCCTGCGCCACGCCTTCAACAAGGAGCCCCGCAACGACCGCCTCCTCTCGCTGCTGAACATGGTGGAGAAAGAGGCCGGAGTCAGCGAGCTGACCCGCAAGCCCGAGGGCCCGGAGATCTTCACCTACATCGACCAGCGCACCTACGACGCCCGCCAGGCCATCTACGAGGGTAAGTACGACCTGGCGATGAAGCGCGCGCAGGACATCCTGGAGCTCGAGCCCAGCAACGAGACCGCGCTCGAGATCATGGGCAGCGCCTTCTTCCTGATGGACCAGAAGGAAAAGGCCAAGGTCATCTGGGAGAAGGTCCTGGAGATCAATCCCAACAACAGGATCGTGCGCCAGTTCATGAGCCAGCTGTGAAGATCGTACGGGGTCGGGTCTTACTTTTGACTTTTGGGTGTTCAAGGAGGGGCTCCCGGGTCAAAAGTAAAGACCCGGCCCCTTTTTATGGAACACTCTGTGAATATTTCCGAAACAACCCCGTAATACGCGAAAGATAGGATAAAAGCGTATATATATGACCGCTCCCCGCGCCCTTTATCTTTCTGCGGCCCTTCTGGCCTGCGCTCTCCTGCCGTCCCACGGACAGGAGAAGCCGGACGCGGCCGACGCCGGCACCGGCCTCTCGGTCATAGAGAAGCAGGACTCTCTGCGCCGCGAGACCGAGACCAAGATTAAGAAAGAGATACTCGACCCCATATTCGGAGAGGGGAAGTCCTTCGTCTTCGCGGACGTGGAACTGGAGATAATCGCCCGCAAGTCCGACCAGAGCCGCGAGGGCGTGGGCGTGATGCAGAAGTACAAGGAGAAGGGCGCCCAGGAGGCCGGCCAGCAGGAATCGGAGTTCCTGCTGCCGGGCATTCCAAAACCCAAGTCCATCATGGGCGGCAAGAGCGGCCCGCCGGCCGCGGCTACCGGGCAGCAGGCCCAGCAGTCCAGGGCCGTACAGGAGACCCGTTACGGCGCCGAGACCGCCATCAACCGCTTCCAGGTGACGGTCATACATGACGAGACGCTGGCGCCGGAGCCGGTGGCGCTGGCCCGCGCGCGCGTGGACGATTTTCTGCTGCCCTACAAGATCAAGGGGCAGGACGCCCCGACCGTGGTTTTCAAGCCCACCCGGTTCAAAAGCTATAATTACCTCGACGATCTCAAGCGGCCCTCCGTCTACCTGCCGCTGCTCTACGCGCTGCTGTTCCTGCTCCTGCTGCTGTTCCTTTTCGGTCCGCTCTGGGGCTTCTTCCGCAAGTACATAAAGGCCCTGATGGCCAAGCCCGGCGCCGAGGTCAATATCGAGGATAAGCGCGAGGAGGGCGGCGCCGGCTCCGGCGACAAGGACGGGAAGCAGGAGACCGAAGGACACCAGAGCATCGACATGAATTTCCTTCAGAAAGAGGAGGAAAAGAAGGAAGACGAGGACGAACTTATGAAGAAATTCGAGCCTTTCACCTATGTCAACGAGGAGAACCTCAAACGCCTCATCTACCTCTTCCTGATGCGCAAGGAGGAGCCCTGGGTTATCGCCACCGTGCTCAGCTACATGAAGCCCGACCTGTCACGGCAGGCCCTGTCCATGCTCCCGATAGAAGTGCAGTCCAAGGTCGCGCTGGAGGCTTTGACCGTGCGGCAGGCCACGCGCGAGCAGATAGACGCCATAGACAAGGATATAAAAGAGAACATAGATTTCGTCATGGGCGGCATCGAGCGCCTTTCCCGGATGCTGGAGGACGCCGACCCGGCCACGCGCAAGAACATCATCGAGTACCTCAAGACCCAGAAGCCCGACATCTACGAGAAGGTCAAGCGCGTGGTAATGACCTTCGACGATATCGCGGCCTACTCCGACCGCGACCTGCAGACCATCATCCGCACGCTGTCCAACGAGGTCATCGCCCGCGCGGTGGCCAAGGCCCCGCCGCAGATAGTGGAGAAGTTCTTCGCCAATATGTCGCAGGGGGCCGTCAGCGCGATCAAGGAGATAATCGACTACTCCGGCGAACTCTCTCCGGTGCAGATAGACGAAGCGCAGGGTAAGGTGATCGATGCCGTGAAGACTCTGGAAGCCGATGGGAAGATCACGGCCCGCAGCCAGCAGTCGCAGGAGGTCTATATAGTCGACAGCGTGGACATGACCTCCGCCTCCGACCGCAAGCGCAAGTTCGACAGCCTTGGGGGCGCGGGGGACGCCATGCGGAATGGTGTCCCCGGAGGCGTTCCTGCGGCGGCCGCGCCGGTCTCACCCGAGGCGCAGCAGTATATGACCGCGGGCGCCGACCTCTACAACCAGGGAAGGGCCGAGGAAGCGCTGCAGTACCTGGAATACGCCGCCTCGCTGGCCCCCGGCTCGGCCGAGGTTCAGCAGTACCTGGGCGCGGCTTACTACGCCCTGGGCCGCGTGGACGAATCTGTGGCGGCCTACGAGAAATACGCCGGCTTGAGCGGCGACCAGGCCGCCGCGGAATGGCTGGCCTCGTTCAAACAGCAGGTGGGCCGGTAGAGCGGCCCGCAATAACAGGGAATTAACAATTATTTAACTAAAAGGAAACCGGCTGAAAGTAGAATATAGGGGAAGAAAAGAGATTTTCGGCGCATTCCTATGGACGACAAGAACGAAAAAGACACCAAGAAGCCGCTGCCGCCCCCGTTCCCCCCGGGGCTGAAGCCGCCGGCGCCGCCGGCGCGTCCCGCCGCGGGCCCCGGTCTTCCCCCGATGCCCGGAGGCGGCCCGGCCATGTCCCGTCCCGCCGCGCCCTCTTTCGCCGCTCCCGCCGCCCGGCCCGACCGCTCCGAGGAGGAGCTGCGGGCCGCGCGCGAGGAGAAGGAGAAACTCGAGAAGCGGATGCTCGAGATGGAGAAGGTCGTCGCCCAGGAGAAGGAGAAGGCGCTGCTGGCCACGCTCAAGAGCCAGCAGGACGAAGTCCTCTCCTCCAAAGTGGAGTCCTCCCTCAAGGACATACAGGACAAGCTCCGCCGCGAGCGCCGCGACCAGGAGGTCGAGGAAGAGCGCCTCACCCTCAAGTCCAGGATCAAGGAACTCGAGAACAGGATTGTGCAGGAGCGCGAGACCTGGATGCAGACGCTCAAAGGGCAGATGCTCGAGCGCGAGACCCAGTCCAAGGACGTCGAGGGTCATTTCATTTTCCGGCTCCAGGAGATGGAGCGCCGCTGGCTGGAGGAGAAGGCCCATTGGCAGCGGGCCGTAAGCCAGAAAGAGGACGAGGTGCGCTCGCTGAAGAACTCCGCCGAACGCCTCGTCGAGGTCCAGCAGGAACTGCGCGAATCGGCCATGGAGCGCACGCTGCTGGAGCGCGAGAGCGCCAAGCTGCGCGAGGAGATCTCCCGCCTGGAGCGCGAGCGGGCGGCGGTAGAGGCCTATATAAAGGCCATTCCCGAAAAAGAGCGCGAGCTGGCCCAGCTCAAGGGCGAGCTGGCTCTAATGAAAATGAAGGAGGAGAAGTCCTCCTACGAATACAAGTCGCGCGAGGATAAGCTGGTCGCCGACATAGAAAGACTGCAGAAAGAGATCGGGACCATAGCGGAGAGGAAGAATTACGAGAAAGAACAGGAGATCGCCAAGGCCCGGGAGAAGTACGAGGCCGAGACCCACGCGATGGAGGCCAAGGTGGCCGAAGTCTCGGGAGAGAAAGTCCGCGCCATCTCCGAGCTGGTCAAGCTCAAGGGCTTCATCTCCAGGGTGCAGGCGGTCAACGCCGCGCTGGAGAAAGAGCGTTCCCAGATGCGCCTGGAGAAGGTTCAGCTAGCCCAGAGCATGGCCGCGGGCATAGAGGAGAACAAGCGCCTCCGCGCCCAGCTCGAGGGGGCGGCCGCCAGGCAGGCCGCGGAACTAGAGGCGCTGGGCGCCGCGCACGCGGCCGAGCTGGAGAAGGTCCGCCGCGACCTGGCCGGCGGGGTGGCGCGCGATTACGAGGAGAAGCTGGCGCTGGCGAGCAAGGCCGCGCAGGAGGAATCCGCGCGCCTCCAGCGCAAATACGAGGCCGAGATCCTCAAAATTCAGAAATCCCATCAGCAGGACCTGGAGCGCATCTCGGCCGACAAGCAGGTGCAGACCGAGAGCCGGGTAATGGAACTGAGGGGCACTTACGAGGCGGCCATGGCAGATATGAAAGCCAATCTCAAGGCCCGCCTGGAGGCCGATTACGCGGCCGAGATACGCAGGTTCAAGGACGCGCGGGCTTCGGCGGAAGAAGAGGCCGCCGGACTCAGGGCCGAGATGCACCGTCTTGCGGCGGCCCTGAAGGCCAAAGAGGCCGAGGCCAGGGAGCG
>CAZVWK010000027.1:0-25203 GCA_964631475.1 uncultured Elusimicrobiaceae bacterium
TGCATATCATCCGCATGAGCAAGTATTCCCAGCTCCTGGGCCTGCGCGCCGGCAAGTTCGACATGGCCGTGGCCGGCGGAGCGGACGAGATGATGAGCGCCCCCGCCTACGTGAAATTCTGCAAGATAGGCGCGCTGTCGGCCGACGGTTCCTACGCCTTCGACGCCCGCGCCAACGGCTTCGTCATGGCCGAGGCCGTGGCGGTGTACCTGCTCAAGCGCTTCTCCGACGCCGTGCGCGACGGCGACAAGATCTACGCCCTCATCAATTCCGTGGGCGCCTCTTCGGACGGCAAGGGCAAGGGCATCACCGCCCCCAACCCCAAGGGCCAGAAACTGGCCATCGAAGCCGCGTTCAAAGGCCTGGACTACGGGCCGGGAGACGTGGACTTCGTGGAATGCCACGGCACCGCGACCGTGGTGGGCGACGCGGCCGAGGGAGAGACCCTCAAGGAAGTGTTCGGCCCGCATATAAAAGGCCGCAGGCTGGGCATCACCTCGGTGAAATCTCAGATCGGCCACTCCAAGGCCGCCGCCGGCGCGGTCAGCCTGGTCAAGACCGCCCTAGCGCTGCATCATAAGACTCTGCCGACCTCCATCAACTTCGAGCAGCCCAACCCGAAAATAG
The DNA here is from genome assembly GCA_964631475.1 of uncultured Elusimicrobiaceae bacterium. Classification (GTDB taxonomy): domain Bacteria; phylum Elusimicrobiota; class Elusimicrobia; order Elusimicrobiales; family UBA9959; genus UBA2231. Next base: position 628 of record CAZVWK010000027.1, read on the forward strand.
ACTTCGACCTGTTCCGGGTCATAACGAAGCCGGAGAAGTGGGAAAAGAACGGCATACGGCGCGCCAATATCTCGTCGTTCGGCTTCGGCGGCACCAACTTCCACGTAACCATGGAAGAGTACGCCGGCCAGAAGCCGGAGACCGCGGCCGTCCGGAGCGCCGCAGTCTCAGTCGCCGCCGCCCCCGTGACCGAGAACCCCGGGGCGTCTTTCGCGGCCCTGCAGGGCGAGGCCGTCACTTTCACCGGCTCCAGCCCGGCCGAAGTGATAAAGAACGCCAAAGCGGAGGCCGCCGCGGTCTTCTCGAAGTGGCCCGAGAACTATCCTTTGGCTGTCTACGCCCAGCCTTCCATGACCAGGCCCAAAGGCCCGTGGGGCGTCTCCATAGTCGCCAAGTCCCCCAAAGACCTCGCCGATAAGGTCGAGTTCATGGCCAAGAACGGCAAGGACGAGACCTGGAGCGAGCCGCCGCTCAACTTCAAACTCAAGGGCGTCTACACCTTCAAAACCGGCGTCAACCAGGCTAAGGTCGGCCTGCTGTTCCCCGGCCAGGGCTCCCAGTACGTCGACATGATGCGCGACCTCGCCGCCAAGTACCAGGTGGTGCAGGCCACCTTCGACGAGGCCGACGTGATACTGGACAAGATGATAGGAGTGCGGCTGACCGAGGCGATCTGGTCGAAGCCGGGCGAATCGAAAGAGGACCTAGCCAAACGCGAAGCCGCGATAAAGCAGACCCAGCTCACCCAGCCGTCGATGATGACGGCCGACATCGCGATGTACCGGCTTTTCCGCGAGTTCGGCATAAAGCCGGACATGGCCATAGGCCACTCGCTGGGCGAGTACGCCGCGGCCACCGCCGCCGGCATCTTCACGTTCGAGAACGGCCTGCGCGCCGTCACCAACCGCGCCAAAGAAATGGCCAGCGTCAAGGTAGCCGACCCGGGCAAGATGGCCTCGGTCGCGCTCGGCTGCGATAAGGTGGACGCCGAACTGAAGAAGATAAAGGGCTACGTCATCTGCGCCAACAAGAACTGCCCGCTGCAGACCGTCATCGCCGGCGAGGCGAAGTCCGTAGAGGACGCCGTGCGGCATTTCAAGAACATGGGAGTAGAGGCCGGCGAGATACCCGTCTCCCACGCTTTCCATTCCGAGATCATAAAGTCCGCCATGGGCCCGTACCGGAAGTTTCTCGAAAGCATACCGATAAAACCCGCCGGCATGAAGATACTCTCCAACGTGACCGCCGACTTCTTCCCGACGGACACGCAGGGCATCTACGACATGCTCATCAAGCAGATGACCAGCCCGGTCGAGTTCATCAGGCAGCTCGAGCGGATGTACGACGAGGGCGTGCGCACCTTCATCGAGTGCGGGCCCAAGCGGGTCCTGAGCGCCTTCGCCACCTCGACCCTCAAGGGCAGGCCCGACGTAACCGTGCTGGCGTCCAACCACCCCAAGCGCGGCGGCATCACCGAGCTCAACGCCCTGCTGGCCAACATGACGGCCCTCGGCATACCGGTGAACTGGGACGGCAAGGCCCCGGCCCGGGGCGGGACTTTCTTCAATCCCTACTATCAGAACTGGGCGCTGCAGACATCAGCGGGGGACACCATTCGGCATGGCGTCCCGGCGCCGCGCGAAGCCATGCGGCCGGCCGCAGAGCTCCCGGCGGACAAGGCGTCCTTCGCCGAGCGTTACGGCTTCAACTTCAATCCTATAGCGGTCTCCGGCATAGCCGGCGGCGCGCCGGGCACGCGGGCGGAGCTTTTCCGCGAGCGCAGCCTCGATGAGATACTCGAGGGCAGGAACATGATAGAGCCCGTCCCGCAGGCCTGGCGGGAACGGCAGGTGGACAAGAACATCATCCGCGTCATCAAGTCCGAGACCGGCAACCACCGCATAGAGCCCATCAGCTCGTCCGACGACGCCATCAAGCTCTCGGCCCGCAAGGGCGCCTTCGACCTGCAGAAAGACTTCGGCGTGCCGCCGACCATAGCCAAGGCCATGGGTTCGGTCTTCAGCATGGCGCTGGCCGCCGGCGTGCTGGCCCTCAAGGACGCGGGCCTGCCGCTGATCCATTACTACAAGCGCACCACCACGGGCGGCTGGCTGCCCGAGAAATGGGCGCTCCCCGAGCCGGTGGCCTCCGAGACCGGAGTGGTCTTCGCCTCGGCCTTCCCCGTCGCCGAGCAGATGATAGAGGAGATTTCAGGCTACTTCAACTCCAAGTACGGCGGAACTTCGGCGGAACGGATGTGGGAAGTATACGACAACCTGATCGGCCGCCTGAGCGATCCCAAGGACAAGCGCGAGATCCGGGAGTGGATGCAGAAGAACTTCCCGGCCGGCGCGCCTGCGGGCTCGCCCGCGGCCTACTCGTTCAGCCAGAACTTCCTGCTTAAGGTGATACCGATAGCGGACTCGCAGTTCGCGCAGTGGGTGGGGGCCAAGGGCCCTGCCGTGCACATGAGCGCGGCCTGCGCCTCCACCACGCAGGGCGTGCACATAGCCGAGTCGTGGATACGCTCAGGCAAGTGCAAGCGCGTCGTGGTCGTAGCCGCCGACGACATAACCAACGAGACCATGCAGGAATGGACGATGCCCGGCTTCCTGGCCTCCGGCACCGCCACCACCAAGGATAACGTCGCCGAGGCGGCGCTGCCCTTCGACCGCAGGCGCCACGGCCTCATAGTAGGTTCCGCCGCCGTCTCGCTGGTCATAGAGGACGAGACGCTGGTGCGCGCCCGCGGCATGAAGCCGCTGGCCCGCCTCCTGCTGACCGAAAGCGCCAACAGCGCCTACCATGTCACCCGCCTCGACACCGAGCACGTGGCCTCCGTCATGGAGGGCTTCGTCTCCAAAGTTGAAAGGATATACGGCCTGAACCGCGCCGAGATGGCGCCGAAGACCGTCTTCATCTCGCACGAGACCTACACTCCCGCCAGGGGCGGCAGCGCCTCGGCCGAAGTGAAGGCCCTGCGCCGGGCTTTCGGACCGGCTGCGGACCAGGTAGTGGTCAGCAACGTAAAGGGCTTCACCGGGCACACGATGGGCGCCTCGCTTGAGGACGCCGTCGCCGTGCGCGCGCTCAATACCGGCGTCATACCGCCGATCGCAAATTATAAGGAACCGGACCCGGAACTGGCCGGCATCAACCTTTCCAAGGGCGGCAAGTACGACCTGAAGTACGCGCTGCGCTTCGCGGCCGGCTTCGGTTCGCATATGGGCATCTCCCTGATAGAGAACACTTACGAGGCCGGCGAGTCCCGTTTCGAGAACGAGAACACCTACAAGGCCTGGCTGGAGGCCGTCTCCGGCGACCCTCAGCCCGAGCTGGAAGTGGTGTTCAGCACGCTCAGGCTAAAGGACCGCAAGGCCGCCGGCAAGGGGGAGCCTTTCCGGCCCGCATCAGCGGGGGACACCATGCAGCATGGCGTCCCGGCACAATCCGCCAAGCCCGAGCCGGTACGCGAACCAGTCGGAGTCGCGGCGGCCGCGGTTCCCGCTCAGCCTCATTACGCCGAACCGAAACCGGCTCCCTCGCCGGTCTCCTCGGCGGCCCTCTCCGGCCTGAGCGAGGACACGGTCAGGGCCGAAGTACTCGACATGATAACAGCCAAGACCGGCTATCCCAAGGACATGCTCGAGCTCGACCTCGACATGGAGGCCGACCTCGGCATAGACACCGTCAAGCAGGCCGAGCTCTTCGCCGCCATGCGCGAGCATTACGACATACCGCGCAAGGACAACCTCTCGCTCAAGGACTACCCCACCATCCGCCACTGCATCAAGTTCGTCCTCGATGAGAAGGGGACCTCCGCTGCGCCGGTTCAGCCCGCGCCCGCCGCCGTTCAGCAGCCCGCGGCCGCGCCCGCCGCGGCCCCCGCCGCCACCGCCCGGGCCGGCGGCCTCGACGAGGATTCGGTCAAGACCGCCATACTCGACATGATAGCCTCCAAGACCGGCTATCCCAAGGACATGCTCGAGCTCGACCTCGACATGGAGGCCGACCTCGGCATAGACACCGTCAAGCAGGCCGAGCTCTTCGCCGCCATGCGCGAGCATTACGACATACCGCGCAAGGACAACCTCTCGCTCAAGGACTACCCCACCATCCGCCACTGCATCAAGTTCGTCCTCGATGAGAAGGGGACCTCCGCTGCGCCGGTTCAGCCCGCGCCCGCCGCCGTTCAGCAGCCCGCGGCCGCCGCATCAGCGGTGCAACCCGCTCCCTCTACCCAGCAGGCGCTCCCTTTCGACGAGGAGCCATCGCCGGAATACCCCAAACGCCATATCCGCCATATCCCGATAATAGCCCCGGCCCCCGTGGAGCAGGAGATTATAAGGAAGTACTCCTCCTCGCGGCCCGTGCTGATCATGGCCTCGGACCTGGCGCTGGCCAAGGCCTACCGCGCCGAACTGTCCAAGCACCGCATCGATTCCCACATCTTCATGTCGGAGAAGACGCGGCTCAAGGACTCCCAGACGCTGGACTGGGCCGATACCGCCGCGGTAGACAAGGCGCTGCAGGACTTCGCCGCGGCCCATCCCGACACGCAGGGGCTGGTCTACCTGCTGGGCTGCGCCGAGAAGAAGTTCGCGCCTTCGTCCACGGACGCCTACGCGGACTTCAACCGTTTCACGGTGCCGCTGTTCCTGGCCGCCAAGCATCTCTTCAAGCCGCTCAGCGCCGTCGAACCCGGCATGTCCACCTTCCTGGCCGTAGTGACGCGGCTGGACGGAGGCTTCGGCTACAGGACCGACCAGGTCTACGACCCGATATACGGCGCCATCCACGGCGTCGCCCTCTGCCTGCGCAAGGAGTTGGAGAAAACAACGGTCAAGCTCATAGACTTCGCGGCCGGCTCCACCACGGAGGCGCTGGTGCAGAAGACTTTCTACGAACTGCTCTACGGCGACAAGAGGCTCGCGATAGGATATGACGGCGCCAGGCGCAGCACCATGCTGGCCAAACCGGAACTGCTGGACTATTCCCGCGAACGCACCCAGCTCAAAGGCAAGAAGATAGTGGTGACGGGCGGCGGACGCGGGCTGGGCTCGTTGTTCGCAAAGATCCTAGCCAAACGCTGGAAGCCCGAGCTGATACTTATGGACATCATCGAGCTCGGCGAAGGGATAGAGCGCTTCGCGGCCATGACCGAGGACCAGCTCAAAGCCTACAAGAACGCCGAGCTCTGGGCCGAAGTCAAGAGGAAGCACGCCAAGCCCACGCCGGCGCTGCTCGAGCGGGAATTCACCGCGCTCAGGGACGCGGCAGAACTCTACCGGATCATGCAACGGATAAAGGCCGCAGGCTCCAGGGTCTCCTATATCAAGTGCGACCTCAACGACCAGGCCGCCTTCGACGCCGCCGTCGCCGGGCTGAAGGCCGAACACGGCCAGGTGGACGGCCTGGTCCACTTCGCCGGGCTCGAGCGCTCCAAGCTGGTCTCCGACAAGGCGCTTGAGGAATTCCAGCTGATCTACAAGGTCAAGGCGCACAGCGCGATGAACTTCCTCAAGTCCGGCGTGGTGAAAGAGAAAGGCTTCTGGGTGATGATCTCGTCGATAGCCGGCAAGTTCGGCAACCTGGGCCAGAGCGACTACGCCTCGGCCTCGGACTACATCGCCAAGATGTGCGTCTCTCTCTCCAACAAGGGCGTGCGCGCGCTCAGCGTTGACATGACGGCCTACGCGCTCATCGGCATGGGCGCCCGCCCCGGCGTGGAAGCGTTCCTGAAATCCCAGGAACTGGACTTCCTCTACCCCGAAGAGGGCATGAACGCCGTAGCCGACGAACTGGCCTACGGCCAGCGTCCGGAGATAGTGCTCAGCGGCAGCCTCGGCAAGCTGGACTGGGACAGGCAGCTCACCTTCATTCCCGGCTTCCCGGGGACGTCGCCGTCGTCCTGGCATTTCGCCGAGAAGGTGAAGGCCAACGTTAAGGGCGTCGAATTCGCGGCGGAGAAGGAATACTCGCTGGAGAAGGACCCGTACCTTGCCGACCACGCCATCAACGGCACCCCGTACGTGCCGGGCGTCATGGGCATCGAGACCTTCGCCGAATGCGCCGCGGAATTCTCCGGGCGCGTACCGCCCTCGCTGGAAGACGTGCGCTTCCAGGTGCCCATAAAACTGCTGCGCGACAAGCCGGTCACAGGCCTGATAAACGCCAGGCCCGAGGGCCAGCGCACGGCCATGACCATCTCGACCGAGTTCACCGGACCCAAGGGCGTAAAACTGGGCCAGGCTAGGACCCATTTCAGCGCCAGGGCCTCCTACGAGGCGCATAAGCCGTGGGAGGGGGAGGAGAAGCCGTCCATACCTAGGGTGAAAAAATACAAGGTCACGGCCGAGACCATCTACAAGACCTATTTCCACGGCCCCAGCTTCAGGGTCCTGGAGGGCATACTGGAACTGGAGAAGGACGGCACGCTGGCCGTCTTCCGCCGGCCGCAGGCGCCGCTGTTTAAGGGAGAGCGGCCTAAGCTAGTATTCCACCCGATGGTCATCGAGGCTGCCTTCCAGGCCTGCGGCTACCGCGACATACACTTCGAAAGGAAGATGACGCTGCCCGACTCCGTGGGCCGCGTGACCGTCTACCCTTGCGAGAACGAGCCGGACATACTCTATCTCAAGACGGTGTACAAAGGCCGCGACGGCGAAGGGCGCAGCGTCTACGACGCCTTCGCCTTCGACGAGGCCCACAACCTCGTGGCCGAAGTGCGGGATTACCTGATGATCCCGACGCAGATATAGCCGGGATGGAATGTAAGGCAGTCTTCGCCGCCGGAACAGGGCGGCTTTTGCCGCAATCGGTGTCGCGAGCTCTGCGAGCGGCCGCCGAAGGCATACATGGTACGGGGACACCATCCGGCAAGATGTCCCCCGCTGATGCGGCGGCGCTTTTCCGGGCGGGCCCCTGCCTCGTCGTCCTGATCAGGGAAATCTCGGCCGCGGCGCCGGCGCCGTTCCTGTCCCCGGTAGAGCGGACGGCCTTCGACGCGCTCAAAATGCCCAAGAGAAAGGCCGAATGGCTGGGCGGCAGGCTGGCGGCCAAACTCGCCGGCGCCGGAACTTTCTTCCCTGAAGTGCCGCTCAGGGAGATAGAGGTCCGCCGCGAACTGACCGGCAGCCCCTTCCTGGTCTGCCGGGGGGAAAAGCGGCATGTCTCCATAAGCCACTCCGCCGGGGTCTGCGTAGCCGCCGCCGGCTCGGATTTCCTTGGCCTGGATATAGAGGAAGTCGCTCCCAGGCACCCGGGCTGGTACCGGGACTATTTCCGCCCCGCCGAACTGGAGGGAAAGGACGAGGCCGCCATAACCGGCCTCTGGGCCGCCAAGGAAGCTCTTTTCAAGGCCCTGGGCCTGGGCCTTTCCTGCGATACCCTGGACGCCGATTTTTCCGGGCCGGAGCCCCGCCTCAGGGGCAAGGCCCTGGCCCGCTGGAAAGAGCTGGGGAACCCGCCTTTCTCCCTGGAAACCTTCTGCCCAGGACCAGGACTCGAAGGCCGGATCGTATTTGCCAATCAGCCCCCGATTAAGGGATAATATGTACGCATTTTAACGGTTCAGGCCGGCCTGGAACAGGGCGGCTTTAGCCGCGGTCGACGCCGGGAGCGATGCGACCGGACGGAAGGGCCAGCGGCCGCAGAACGGAGGACTATGCCGGATCTCAACGAAGACGCTATCAGGACCCCCCAGAACTCCGCGGACAAGAAGCCTCACCCGAAGAAAATAAGACCCGTCTCGGAATCCATTACTAAATACAGGGCGCTCCGCTCCCAAGCGGAGGCCGGAGGGCCGCCCGAGAGGATAGAGGCCCAGAAGAAGCGCGGCAAGCTTACCGCCCGCGAGCGCATAGCCTATCTCCTGGACGAAGGCTCGTTCCAGGAAGTCGGCCTGCTGGTACGGTCGCGCTGCACCGATTTCGGCATCAGGGACAAGGGCATACAGGGCGACGGAGTGGTGACCGGTTTCGGCAAGGTCAACGGCCGCCCCGTGGCCGTCTTCTCCCAGGACTTCACTCAGTTGGGCGGTTCCCTGGGACTGTCCCACGCGCGCAAGATCGCCTCCATGATGGACATGGCCAAGGACGCGGGGGTGCCGGTGATAGGCATACTCGATTCCGGCGGGGCCCGCATACAGGAGGGAGTGGATTCCCTGGACGGCTACGGCGAAATCTTCTACCGCAACACGCAGGCCTCGGGCAAGATTCCACAGATATCGGTCATCGTCGGGCCCTGCGCCGGCGGCGCCGTCTATTCCCCGGCCCTCACCGACTTCGTCTTCATGGTCAAGGGCATAAGCAACATGTTCGTGACCGGCCCGGAGGTGGTCAAAGCGGCTACCGGGGAGGAAGTGGACTTCGAGACCCTCGGCGGCAGCCACACGCACGCCTCCAAGTCCGGCGTCTGCCATTTCGTGGCCAATTCCGAGCCCGACTGCTTCCGCCAGGTCAAGGAGTTGCTGAGCTTCCTGCCCTGCAACAGCTCCGAGACAGCGCCCGCGATGGAGACGAAGGACTCCCACGACCGCAAGGTCCCGCTGCTCGAGAAGCTCTGCGAGATGGACCCCCGCAAGCCCTACCGCGTGCACCATATAGTCTGGTGGCTGGCCGACGACCACAAGTTCATGGAAGTGCACCACGACTACGCCAGGAACATAGTGGTGGGGTTCATCCGCCTTGGCGGACGGGTGGTGGGCGTGATAGCCAACAACCCGTCCCACATGGCCGGCGCGCTCGACATCAACGCCTCGGACAAGGCCGCCAGGTTTATACGCCTCCTCAACTGCTTCAACATACCGATACTGACCCTAGTGGACGTGCCCGGCTACTGGCCCGGCGTGGCGCAGGAGCACGGCGGCATAATCCGCCACGGCGCCAAGTTGCTCTACGCCTATTCCGAGGCCACCGTCCCCAAGGTCTCGCTGGTGCTGCGCAAGGCCTACGGCGGAGCCTACATCGCGATGAGCTCCAAGTACCTGCGGGGGGATTTCAACTTCTCGCTGCCCTCGGCCGAGATTGCCGTCATGGGGCCCCGCGGCGCCATCGAGATACTCTACTCCAGGCAGATCAAGGAAGCCAAGGAGGAGGAGCGGGACGCCCTGAAGGCGCGTCTGGCCAAGGAATATTCGGACAAGTTCGCCTCGCCGTACCAGACGGCCTCGACCGGCTCGATAGACGAGGTCATAGAGCCGGCCTCTGCCAGGGCGACGCTGATTGACGCTTTCGAACTGCTGAGCAAAAAGAAACGGCGCGAATCCGGCGGTCCCGGCAACATCCCCCTGTAGGCGCGGGGGGATTTGAAGCCCCGCCGAACTTTTTGTTATCATAGTCCTAAATGCAGCCGTAAATAGTCCGTCTGTCGTGATTTTTTGAGATTACAGCCGGACCCGGCCCCAGCCCGGGGACCGCCGACCAAGGATAAACCATGGACCTCGTCACCACAATGAAAACCGCGGTTTTCGCGCCCCTGTTGGGCGCTTTTTTAATACCTGTCGCCGCCAGGATCTCGGCCCCCGCCCGGAACGTCCTCGCCGTTACCCTCGGCCTGGCCACCTTCCTGGCCGCGGCGGCCCTGCTGCCCCGGGCCATGGACGGACAGGTGGACGCCTACACCCTGGCCTTCCCGCTGGGCTTCGACCTGACGCTCTCGGCCGATATGCTGGCGGTCTTCATGGCCGCGGTCTCCTCTTTCGTAAGCGCCATAATCCTTATCTACTCGGTCGACTACATCTCGCACTACGAGAACCAGACCGAATACTACACGATGGTCGTCCTGTTCCTCGGCTCGATGATGGGCCTGGTCTTCTCGATGAACCTGGTCTGGATGTACGTGTTCTGGGAACTGACCGGCTTCGCCAGCTGGCGTCTGGTCGGGTTTTTCCGCAAGGACACCGACGTGCAGAAGGCCAATAAGACCATCATGGTCACGGTCTTCGGCGCCCTCTGCATGCTCGCGGGCATACTGATGATCTACTTCGCCAACGGCACGCTGGACCTGCGCCACCTGCGCGGCGAGACCGTCTCCACGCTGGCGGCCGTCCTGATCATGACCGGCATCCTCTCCAAGTCCGCCACGCTACCTTTCTCCACCTGGCTGCCCGACGCCGGCGTCGCGCCGGCCACCGTCACCTCGCTGCTGCACGCGGCCGTGCTGGTCAAGATAGGCGTCTACGCCTACGCCCGCATCTTCGGCGTTACCGTCGTGGTCTCCGAGGGCTTCTACTACGGAGTCCTCGTCATCGCCGGCCTCAGCGCGCTGATCGCGGCCGGCGCGGCAATGGTGGACAGGGATATAAAGAGGATAATCGCCTACTCCACCGTCAGCCAGATAGGCTTCATCTTCCTGGGCCTGGCCGCGGGCGGCAAGACCGCCTTCATAGGCGGCCTCCTCTACATAATGATGCACAGCGTCGCCAAGGGCGGGCTGTTTCTCTGCGCCGGCATCGTGGAGCAAAAGACCCATACCAGGGACATCACCAAGATGGGCGGCCTCTTCCGGGCCATGCCGGTCACGGCCGTCTCCTTCGCGCTCTGTTCGCTGTCGGTCATGGGCATACCGCCGTTCGGAGGTTTCTTCAGCAAATTCCTGGTCTTCCGCGGCGCGGCCGAGACCGGCAGCCTGTTTGTTCTGGCCGTCTTCCTGGTCGGGGCGATTATGACCCTCCTCTACCTGATACGCCTCTTCTACATGGTCTTCTTCGGTGAGGAGAAAGTAAACGCGCCCCGCGAGGGCTCTTTCACGATGGTGGCCAGCGTGGCTTTCCTGGCGCTGCTGGGCCTGGCGATGGGGGTCTTCGTGCACTACCCCGCCAATTACGCCGAGATACTGACCTCCCAGATAGGAGCGATAGAATGAACCTCCTCAGCATACCCGTACTTCTCCCGCTGATAGCCGGCGTACTGATCCTCCTGATCTCCGAAAAGACCCGCTGGCTGCGCGAGCTGCTGGCGATAGGCGTGACTGCCGTCTGCTTCCTGGCCGCGCTCAATGCCCTAGCGCCCGCCCTGCTGGGCCAGCACTACCAGTTGACGCTGCCCTGGCTGGGCGGCGGCATGGACTTCTCGCTGAAGGCCGACCAGCTCAGCGCCTTCCTGCTGCTGGCCGTCTCGTTTTTCTCGCTGCTGGTCTCGTTCTACGCGTTCAGCTTCTCCGACAAGGGCAAGGCCAAGTGGTTCTACTTCAACGTGCTGCTGACCCAGTCCTTCGCGGCCGGCGCCGCGCTGGCCGACAGCCTGCTGGCCCTGCTCTTTTTCTGGGAAGGACTCCTGGTCTTCCTCTACACCTTCATCGTCCTCTCCCGCGACACAGCCGGCGCCAGGGCCACCGCGAAGAAAGCCTTCCTGATAAACGCGGTCACCGACCTCTGCCTGCTGCTGGGCGTGGCCATCACCGCCTACCTGGCCGGCACGACCAGCATGTCGGAGATTTCGGCCGAGAAGCTCACGCTCAACGGCTGGGGCGGCCTGGCCTACGTGCTGCTCCTCATAGGCGCGCTCTCCAAGGCGGGGGCCATACCTTTTCACACCTGGATCCCCGACGCGGCCACGCACTCCAGCGCTCCTTTCATGGCCTATGTCCCGGCCGCCATAGACAAGCTGTTGGGCATCTACTTCCTCGCCCGCATCTCCCTCTACCTGTTCCAGCTCAACGGCGCCATGCAGCTGGTTCTGATGACTATCGGCGCCCTGACGATAATCATCGCGGTCATGATGGCCTTCGTGCAGCAGGACTACAAGCGCCTGCTGTCCTACCACGCCGTCAGCCAGACCGGCTACATGATCCTGGGCATCGGCACGCTCAACCCGATAGGCATCGCCGGCGGCCTGTTCCACATGATAAACCACACCTTGTACAAGTCCTGCCTGTTCATGACCGCGGGCGCGGTAGAGCGGCAGGCCGGCACCGGGGACCTCGGCAAACTCGGCGGCCTGCTACGCGCCATGCCGGTCACGGCCGTCTGCTTCCTGATAGCGGCCGCGGCCATCTCCGGCATCGCCCCGTTCAACGGCTTCTTCTCCAAGGAGCTCATCTACAAGGGCACGCTCGACACCGGCTGGACCGCCTTCTTCATCGCGGCCAAGGTCGGCTCGCTGCTGACGCTGGCCTCGTTCCTCAAGCTCGGCCACTCGGTCTTCTTCGACAAGCGCCCTGACGGGCTCAAGGACGTCTCCGAAGCGCCTTTCTCCATGCTGATGCCGATGCTGGTCCTGGCCGCGGTCTGCGTGGTCTTCGGCTTCGGGGCCGCGATACCGGCGACCTACCTGATAGGCCCGGCGCTGGACAACCTGTCGCTTTTCCCAGAAAGCCCTCTCTCCGGCTTCCACTTCGACAACCTGTTCCTGGCCTCGGTCATAGTCATACTCGGCGCGGTCATGAACCACGTTTACGGCTATGCGGCCGCCAAGGGCAGGGCCAGCAAATCGTCGGACCACATACACCACGCGCCCGTACTGGGCTGGCTCTACGGCCTGGCGGAGAAGCGGGTCTTCGACCCTTACGAACAGATCATGAAACTCGTGCCGGGATTCTCGGCCCTGCTGTACAAGGCCGACCGTTTCTTCGACTGGCTGACAGACGGACTGCCGGTGGCGGCGGCCGGGAAACTCGGCGGCCTTTCCAGCCGCTTCCACGGCGGCTCCTATCCGGCCTACATGCTGCTGATGGGCCTGGCGATGACGCTTTTCGTGCTCTTCACCGCGAATTCCGGAGGGATAAAGTAAATGACCATCAGCCTCCTTCAGTACATGTTAATACCACTGTTCTCGGCGCTGCTGATACCTTTCGTGGCGCGCAGGCGCGGCACGCTGGCGGAGATCTTCGCCAACGTGACGCTGCTGGCCGGCCTGATCAACATAGGCTGGACCCTGCTCAACCCCGCGGTGCTGGCGTCCGGCTTCTCGGCGCTGGGCGAGGACGGCTTCTCCCTGCTGATGGTCTTCACGATCTACCTGGTAGGGCTTTGCGTCGCCTTCTTCGCGGCTTCCTACGGCGCCGGCCGGGGGGTTAACACCACCTACTTCTACCCGTTGCTGCTGGTTTCCGTGGCCGCCATGTGCGGGGCCGTGACCGCCGCCGACTTCTTCACCCTCTTCATCTTCGTGGAAGTCCTGGCCGTCGCCTCCTTCGCGCTGATCACCTCCGACGACACCAAGGAGGGGATAGAGGGCGCGGTCAAATACTACCTCCTGACCTTCCCGGCTTCGATCGCGATCATGCTGGGCCTGGCGGTCATGCTGCTGAGCGCCGGCACCTTCTCCTTCGACAGCGTGCGGATCATAATCTACTCCGGCGCCTCGGCCCCGGCGCTGGCATTCTCGCTGTCGCTGATGCTGCTGGGCTTCCTGGTCAAGTCCGGCGTGGCGCCCTTCCACGTCTGGACCCCGGACGCCTACCAGGGCTCCTACGCGCCGGTCTCCGCCTTCCTGGCGGGCATCGTGACCAAGATCTCCGGCGTCTACGCCGTGGTCAAGCTGGCGATGTTCCTGCGCCTTTTCGAGACCGGAGCCTTCCGCCTCTCCGAAGTGCTGATGTTCCTCGGGATACTCACCATAGCCGTGGGAGCGATAGCCGCCATGAGGCAGGACGACTTCAAGCGCATGCTCGCCTTCTCCAGCGTCAGCCAGACGGGCTACATCGTGCTGGCCGCCGGCCTGGCCACCCCGCTGGCCTTCATCGGCGCCATCTTCCACCTCTTCAACCACGCCGCCTTCAAGACGGTGCTGTTCCTCAACAGCGCCAGTCTCGAAAAGGCCGCCGGGACCAGGGACATGAACAAACTGGGCGGCATGGAGCACCCGATGCCCTGGACATCCTGGACCTCGGTCATCGCGATGCTCTCCACGGCCGGCGTACCGCCGCTGTCTGGCTTCTGGAGCAAGATCATCATCATCATCGCGCTCTGGGACGCCGGGGCGGTGACCTACGCCGTGCTGGCGCTGCTTTTCAGCGCGCTGACGCTGGGCTACTTCGTGGTCATGCAGCGCAGGATCTTCTTCGGCAGGAAAAGCGCCGCCGCGGAAACCGCCGCCGAGGTCTCTCCGGCCCTGCTGGCCCCGGCCGTGCTTATGAGCGCGGTCATAGTGGCCGCCGGCCTGCTGTTCCCCTATTTCTTCAGCTACTTGGCTGAAACCATAGCCTCGAGGATGGTGTTATGATTGAATACAGGGAATTCCTATACGTCGCCGTGACGCTCTGCGCCCTGCTGGCCGTGATGTCCAAGGATATGATTGTGGCGGCCATAAGCCTGGCCGCCGCCAGCGTCGGCGTAGCGCTGGTGCTCTTCGACTTCAACGCGCCGTGGGCCGCCGTCTTCGAGCTGTCGGTCTGCGCCGGCCTGATAACCGTGCTCTTCATCAGCGCCGTCAGCCTGCTGCGCAGGGAGGAGGACTTCTTCGCCGAAGACCGCACGCGCTTCCGGTTGCTGCCGCTCTTCACGCTGATAGTCGCCATCGGCGGCTGGATCGCCGCCTGGCCCTTCTTCGAGGCGCTGGCCGACTACGCCAGGTTCGGCGCCAGGGGCCAGTCGCTCGGCTCCATGCTCTGGGAAACCAGGCGCATGGACCTGCTGGGCCAGATAGCCATACTTGCCGCCGGGGTGCTGGTCATAAACTCCGTTTTCGCGGCCAGAAAGGCGGAAAAATGAACGAATCATTCGCGACTGCCTGGTATTTCGCGACGCTCCTGTTCTTCATAGGGCTCTACTGCATGGCGGTGTCCCGGAACCTGCTCCGCCAGCTGATAGGGCTCGAGGTCATGTCCAAAGGCGCCCTGCTGGCCCTGATAGCCAGCGGCGCAATGTCAAACCTTTCGCTGGCGCAGGCCGTCATTATCACGATGATCGTGATAGAGGTGGTCGTGGTCGCAGCCGGCCTGGTGCTGCTGGTAAAGACCTACCGCGTCAACGGCGGCGTCGACGTCTGGAAGCTATCTTCCCTCAAAGGCTGAAAACATGGAAATATTCCTCTCGCCTCCCGTAGTCTTCGTGATAGCCCTGCTGGCCGCAATGGCCTTTTCGGAATTCTTCGCCGGCTGGGCCCCAAAGGGTACGGCGTCGGCCGGCAAGGAACTCCCCTACGCCTGCGGCGAGGACGTGCCGGCGGAGAAGGTGCTGCCCGACTACCAGCGCTTCTTCCCTTTCGCCATCTTCTTTACGCTGCTCCACGTGGCCGGCCTGATGCTGGCGACCTGGGGCCTCAACTCCACGGCCGGAGGCTTCGAGATGGTGCTGGTCTACGTCGGCGCCGTGGCCGTAATACTCGCGATGCTCTTCCTGGAATAGAACGATGAAAACCAAAAGCCTCAAAGAGAGAATCACGACCTGGTCCCGGGTGAAGTCGCCCTGGATACTCCACTTCAACTCGGGCGGCTGCAACGGCTGCGACATCGAGGTGGTGGACGCCCTGACGCCCCGCTACGACCTGGAGCGCTTCGGCATAGTGCTCAAGCCCACGCCCCGTCACGCCGACGTGATGGTGGTCAGCGGCCCGGTGACGCGCCAGCAGATAAAGCGCATCAAGCGCATCTACGACCAGATGGCCGAGCCCAAGTTCGTCGTCGCCGTAGGAGCCTGCGCCTGCTCGGGCGGCGTTTTCGACGGCTGCTACTGCGTCGCCCCCGGCGGCCTGGACAAGGTCGTGCCGGTGTCCGCCTATATCCCGGGCTGCCCCGTAAGGCCCGAGGCCGTGATAGACGGCGTGGTAAAGCTGCTCGGCAGCCTGCAGGAATAAGGAGACTCCTATGTCCGACCTGGAACTGGAAGAAAGACTCAAGAAGCGCCTCGAAGATAAATTCGGGGGGGATATACTGGAGATGGCCGTGCAGCGCCGGCGGCGGCTCTGGCTCACCGTTAAGCCGGAGAAGCTCGCGGACATGATGCGCTTCCTCTACGAAGAGATGGGGTTCAACCACCTGGCGACCATAACCGGCGTCGACTTCGGGGCCGAACTGGGCGCTCTCTACCATACGACCGACCAGCACAATGTCATAACCGTGCGGGCGAAGACCCCCAGGTCCAACCCGTCGCTGCCCACCGTACGCGACGTGTTCCCCGGCACCGAATCCTACGAGCGCGAGCTCGAGGACCTTTTCGGCATAAAAATCGAGGGCCTGCCGCCAGGCCGCCATTACCCGCTGCCGGACGACTTCCCGCCAGGCCAGCACCCGCTGCGAAAGGACTGGAAGCTGACCGACGCCTACTCGGAACCGGCCGTCAAGGAGGCCAGATAATGTCCAAGATAAGCATACCCCTGGGCCCCCAGCATCCCGGCCTTAAGGAGCCGATCAACTTCGGCCTCGTGCTCGAGGGCGAACAGATAGACAAGGCCACGGTCAACCTCGGCTACAACCACCGGGGCGTGGAGAAGGCCGCCGAGGAGCGCACCTACATACAGGACATCCACCTGATAGAGCGAGTCTGCGGGATCTGCTCCCACTCCCACGTCACCTGCTACATCACCTGCGTCGAGGAGATAGCCAAGGCAGAGATACCCGAGCGCGCCAAGGCCATACGCGTGCTGGTCGGCGAGCTGGAACGCATACACAGCCACCTCCTGTGGCTGGGCATAGCGGCCTACGAGATAGGCTTCGACACCCTGTTCATGTACGTCTGGCGCGACCGCGAGCACGTGCTGGACTGCCTGGAACTGGTCGGTGGCAACCGCGTCCACTACTCCATCAACACGCTGGGCGGCGTCCGCCGGGACATCACGCCAGAGATCAAGGCGGAGTTGCTCAAGCGGATCGACATCCTCGAGGCCCGCACCAAGTATTACACCACGCTGGCCACCGAGGAAACCACGGTGCTCGCCCGCACTCAGAACGTGGGCGTCCTGCCCAAGGACCTCGGCATAAGGCTCGGCGCCTGCGGCCCCACCGCGAGGGCCTCGGGCATAGCGCGCGACGTGCGCAAGGACGAACCGTACCTCATCTACGACAAGCTCGACTTCAAGTTGATCACCGCTGACACCTGCGACGTCTTCGGCCGCGTGGTGGTGCGCGTGCTGGAAACCGTGGAGTCGTGCAAGATCATCCGCCAGGTGCTCAATTACCTGCCCGAAGGCCCCGTCTCCGTCAAAGTCCCGTGGAAGATACCCGAAGGCGAGGCCGTCAACCGCTACGAGGCGCCCCGCGGCGAGGACATCCACTACGTCAAGGGCAACGGCACCGACAAGCCGGAGCGCGTGAAGGTGCGCGCCCCCACCCTGGCCAACTACCACTCCGTGCCGCACATGCTGCAGGGCGGCTGGCTGGCCGACGTGCCGCTGGTCATAGCGGCCATCGACCCCTGCATGTCCTGCTCGGACAGGGCGCTGGTAACGGACAGGGCGGCCGCCGCTTCCGCGGTCTGGTCCTGGGAACAGATGCGCCGCAACGGCATAGAATTCTATAAGCGCCGCGGCGTGGACTTCTCCAAAGTGACGCTGAAGTAACCGATAAGGAGCCTATAGGAAAATGGCTATAGAGAACGTACTGCTGGCTCTCTTCTACGTGCTCGTCTTCCCCGGGATGTGGTTCCTGGCGACCTACGGCATGACGCTTGAATGGGTGGACCGCAAACTGGGAGCGGTGCTCCAGAACCGCGTCGGTCCGCCCTGGTTCCAGCCCGTGGCCGACTTCTTCAAGCTGGTCTCCAAGGAGGTCATCATCCCCAAGGCCTGCGACAACCTCATGTTCCGCAACCTCCCCTACTTCGCTGTGGCGGGCGTGACGGCGGCCATGATGATGATTCCGGTCTGGAACGGGGCGCTGTTCTCGTTCGAAGGCGACCTGATAGCGGTCATCTACCTGCTGACCATACCGACGGCGACCTTCTTCCTGGCCGGCTGGAGCTCGACGAGCCCCTACGCGGCCATAGGCTCGATGCGCGTTCTGACCCAGCTCTTCGCCTACGAAGTGCCGCTGATGCTGGCGCTTATAGGACCGGCCATACTGGCCGGCAGCTGGAACATAACGGCCATCTCGGAGCATTTCGCCCGCAACACCGCCTATATGCCGGCCCAGATCCCGGGCTTCCTGGTGGCGCTGCTGGCGCTGCAGGGCAAGCTGGAGCGCCTGCCTTTCGACATGCCCCACGCCAAGACGGAGATAGTCGGCGGGCAGTTCACCGAGTACACCGGCCGCCTGCTGGCCTTCTTCAACATGGCCGTCGGCATGGAGATGGTCGTCGGGGCCGCGCTGCTCAACGCGGTGTTCCTGGGCGGCGGGCTCGGCCTTACCGGCATAGGAGCCTTCGCCCTGTTCATGCTCAAGACCTTCGGCATAGTACTGCTGCTCGTGGTGCTGCGCGTGCTGATGGCCCGCATACGCATAGAGCAGATGGTCAACTTCTGCTGGCAGATACTGGCGCCCCTGGCGATGGCGCAGATAGTCTTTGATATCTTTCTCAGAATGAAACTGGGGTAAAACATGAAGAAAGAGATACCAGGCAGGGCTTTGGGCGAGGCGGTGCGGCAGCTTTTCAAAAAGCCCGCGACCAGTTCCTATCCCTTCTCCAAGGCGAAGCTGCAGCCGCGCTACCGCGGCCGCATAGACTTCGAGTCGGCCAAATGCATAGGCTGCAAGATGTGCGTGCGCGTGTGCCCGGCCAAGGCCATAGAGATAATCCTCTCGGCCGACCAGCCCGCCGCATCAGCGGGGGACGCCATGCAGAGTGGTGTCCCCGTACCGTCTCCGGCCCCGGCCAAAAAGAAGTTTGACTGCGTGATGAACCTGGACCGGTGCGTCTACTGCGCCCAGTGCGTGGATGTCTGCCCCAAGAAGGCTCTGATCGCCACCGATGACTTCGAGCTGGCCCAGCTGGCCCGCAAGGCGCTCAGACGGCACTACAAGTGAGCCCCGCCCGCCGGGAAGGCAGTCCCGTGGGGGCTGCCTTCCCGGCGGGTCATTTACGGAGACTGCGGGATAAAAAAAAAGGGGGAGAACATGGATTTCCTTTCAGCCCGTTATTTCGGTAACACCGCGGCGGAATATCTTTACGCCGCGGCCGTTTTCGGTATCGTCCTGGCCGGGCTCTACCTGCTGCGCTCCGTGGTCCTCGCCAGGCTGATGGATCTGGCCAAGAAGACCAAGACTGATCTGGACGACCTCCTCATCGACCTTATCTACGGCATCAAGGCCCGCGAGTACCATCTCATCGCCATCTACGCGGCCGTCAGGTACCTCGAACTCCCGCCCTCTTTCCACCGGGCCCTTTTAGCCGTGATACTGATCCTCGTGGCCGTGCGGGCCGTGACGCTGGCGCAGAAACTCCTGGAGTACTGGCTGGAGAAGTTCGCGGCCGACCGCTATTCCGACCAGGCCGTACGGGAAACGGTCCTAAAGAGCGGGCGCGCCGTCTTCAGGACCCTCCTTTGGGTGACCGCGGCCATCTTCGTCCTCAGCAACCTGGGCGTCAATGTCTCGGCCGCCCTCGCCGGCCTGGGCATAGGCGGCGTGGCCGTGGCCCTGGCGGCCCAGGCGATACTGGGCGACCTTTTCAACTTCTTCGTCATCCTGCTGGACAAGCCCTTCCGGATAGGCGACTTCGTGATGCTCGACGACATGATGGGCACCGTCGAGCATATCGGCCTCAAGTCCACCCGCGTGCGCAGCCTCGGCGGGGAACTGATAATAGTCTCGAATTCCCGTATGCTGACCGGCGGCCTGCGCAACTACAAGGCCATGCAGCAGCGGCGGGTGGTTTTCAAGCTCGGCGTGACATACCAGACTCCCCTAGAGAAACTCCGCCGCATACCGGAACTGATAAAAGCGGCGGTGGCCGCCGTCCCGGACACCATCTTCGACCGCTCCAACCTTCACGCCTACGGGGCTTATTCCGTGGACTTCGAAACGGTGTATTACGTCACGGTTTCGGACTACAACGTATACGCCGCCGACCACGAGCAGGTCCTGCTCGGAATAGGCAAGGCTTTCGCGGACGAGGGAGTAGAATTCGCCTATCCGACTCAGACCGTTTTCGTAAACAGACAGGAGGCAAGCAAATGAAAAGAGGGTTATTGCCGCTGTGCGTACTGGCGCTGGCCGCCGGGTCCGCCGCGGCCCAGAAACAGTCGGTATCGGTCACCGTCAACGGCTCGCGCATAACCGCCGAGGACATCTCCATGCGGCTATGGTGGAACAACGCCGAGCGCACGCTGCAGGAACTGGTGGACGAGGAACTTATGCTGCAGGAGGCCCGCCGCCTGGGAGTGAAGCCCTCCGCCGAGGAAGTGAACGCCCGGTTCAAGGCCATAGCCGCCTCGCACAACGGCGAGAAGGAAATGGAAAAGGCCCTCAAGGGTATAGGCTACTCGTCCAGGGACCTGCGGGCCTTCATCGAGAGGCAGTTAATGATCCGGGACGCCGCCATAAGGGCCGCCGGAATAGCGGTTGGCGACGAGCAGGCCAGGCTCTTCTACGACGCCAACAGGGACACCCTGGCCAGGCCGGAGAGCGTCCGCCTGCGGCAGTTCTTTTCAAGCGACAGAGCCGGGGCGGAAGAGACGCTGCGGCTTCTGAACATGGGAGCGGATTTCGCGACCATCGTGATGCTCCGCGCCTCCGACGACAATCTCAAACGGACCGGCGGGGAACTGGGCTACATAAACAGGGGAGTGCTGATACCGGAGTTGGAGAAGGAGGTCTTCGCGCTGACCCCCGGCAGGTACACAGGCGTCATCCAGACGGGCGCGGGATTCAGCATCTTCAAGTCGGAGGACTACCGCCCCAGCGCGGTGCCCGAATTCGGGACCGTAAAGGAGGAGCTCAAGGCGCTCCTCCTCAACCAGGCCGTGGCCCAGGCCACCAGGGACCTGACGGCGCGCCTCAGGCAATCGGCAAAAATAGACGTAAAGCGCTAGCCTCCTGGCCAGCGCAGACATAAGAAGACCCCCGGCCGGCCGCCGGGGGTCTTCTTATTTTCCGGTCGGTCAGGCCGGCTTCAGTGGGCGGCCTCGCGGCCGCCGTTCCGCCTGGAGAGCACCAGTTTGTCTAGGACGAAGTAGCCGACCAGAAGCAGCAGTATGACGTGGGTCGCGTAGAAGTAGCGCGCGTCGGAGTACTTGTAGAGCTCGTCGAAACGGCCGTAGAGCAGCGAGAAGCGGCCCATCACCGTGTTGCCGAAGGCCGCGCCGAAATAGAGCATCAGGAAGTAGATGCCGATATTGGAAGCCTTCTTGACCACGCCCTTCTGCTCGACCGAGAAGAAGAAGTAGAACAGCACGCAGATGAACCCTAAGGCGACTATGGCCCCGTTGAGCAGCGGAATGAAATTAGCCGCCGTCATCTCGCCGACCATGAAGGGGGATATTGTGCCGCCTATCTGCCTGAGGAAGTTGGTCGAGATTTCCAGCGGTATGGCAAGGCCGGCGCCGTAACCCATGATGAAGGTGAAGCCGTAGCGGGAGATCCACGAGACCCTGGGGAAGAACTGGGTAACCAGCGAGAGCCCCAACAGGGTGGGTATCAGCACGCTGTACTGCCCGGCCTTGAGCGGTTCCCAGACTTTGGGAATCCAGGTCTGGAAGAAGATGACCTGAAACAGCCAGCCCATACCGGCCCCCAGGTAGAGATGCTCGGCTACCTTGAAGAAAGGATTGTCTTTGTAGAGGAAACTGAACAGACATAGCGTCAGTCCGGCCGCGACCCAGCCGCCGACCGTCATCCAGGCCGGGGTCACCGTGAAGAACCCCGAGAACCATTGCCAGAAATTCGCCAGTAATTCCATTGTTTCTCCTTAAAGCCTTAGAGATACTTCAAGACCAGCATTACGATGTTGGCGGTCATGATCAGGACTACGACCAGGATGTGCGCCAGGCTGAGCGCGTCTATACCGGAAGTGCCCTTCTCCAGGTCCTGTATCAGACTCTCGTAGTCCGCCGCGCCCTTCATGCCGCCGATGAGGCCCTTGAGCTGTCCGGTCTGCAGATAGGGACCGTAGCCCGGCTGGCTGACGGCGGTTACGCCGCCGGCCATGGGGAAATGGAATTTGTCGGCTAGGTAAGCCACATAAAAGTCCAGCAACGAGGTGCCCGTAATACAGATGCCCATTCCCATATCCTTGACCGTTTTTATGCCTTTCATTACCGGCATATCGCGGGTGGGCTCGCCGTTGCGGTCCTTGTCGTAGATGGCGTAGAGGTCCAGCCCCATCTGGGTCATCACGGCCGTAGGATGTGGCTGAAAGGGCATGATGACATAATCCCTGCCGTAAACCTTGCCGGGAGCGATATCCTTGGGTATGCGCTCGGCTATCTCCTCTATCATGCCGGTGGCGCCGGCGTTCAGCGTGAAGATGCCTACGCGCAGGTTGCGGCGGAAGGCGTGCTTGACCAGGGCCACAGCCTGCGGATGCAGTTCGGGTCTGGTGGCCGGGTCGTAGTCGAGGGAGAGCATCAGGAAAGAGCCTTCCGGCAGCGTCTCCAGGTATTTGAAGGTGTTGACCACGTCCCTGCCAATGTTCTTGTTGGGCAGGCCCAGCGGCCTGACGATCGGGAAGAAAAGCACGATGGCCAGGAACAGGAAGATCAGGCGCCTGTCTATCTTAAGGAACTTTTCAAGAAAATTCTTCATGTCAGTCCTTTCCCATATACTGGCGTTCTATGCCGAAGATTATCTTCAGCGCCGTGACTATGGCGCCGATGGCCAGGCCCATCATGATGCCCCGGCGGCCCGCGACGACCGGCACGCTCATCATCCACTCGACTATGTCGGTCACCATGGTGCCTGTCCAGCCGAGCAGAGAGTCCCACATCATCTGGCCCAGCGGGACCTTTCCGACGATCATTATCAAGGCCGCCGCGAAAAGCACGCCGGCCTGCAGCGACTTGATGCGGAAAGCGCGGTAAGCCGTGGAGACGATGTAGAAGGCCAGCACCGAGAACATCGTGCCGGACAGGGCGTTGAAGACGAAGCGGTAGGCCCATCCCAGACTGGTGAGCGCCGGGCCGTCCATCTGCTTGCCCAAGCTGACGAAAGCCGGCATGACCATGGCTAGGAAGCCTATGTAGACGAAGACGCTGTAGCCCCAGCCCGTGGCCTTGCGCCGTATCTTGTTGTAATGGGAGTAAAACAGACTCATCAGTCCCAGGAGGAACGCAAAGCCTGCTACAATGTTCTGCCACTTGTTTGCGGTTTCCAGATAATCCTCGGAGTGCGAGTTGGGGACGTAGTAGGAAAGCAGCGTGGCTACGCCGACGCCGAAACATATCGCCAACGGTAGGTGTTTTTTTATGAGTATCATGTCAGTAGGCCTTGAATATCTGCGCGACGACCTTCATCAGCGGCTCCCACTTGAAGACCGCGCCCAGCGCCAGCAGGACCGAGCCCGCCGCGACCGAGAACATCACGAACGCCTTGCCGAAATCCTGCACCTTGAGCGTGCTCAGCAGCATCGGCTCTTTTGAGAGGTAGGCGCCGGCGGCGTAGAGTTCCTCGCCTATCAGCGTGTAGTCGCAGGAGGTGAAGAAGAACGGCAGTTGCGACTCCTGCTCGGTGCCGGCTATCTGGATGGCGCCGGTGGTGGCGCCGACCTCGGCCAGCAGCAGCGACTCGGCCATGAAGTGGCCGATGAAGAAGCAGGCCGCGGGCTTCTCGCGGTGGATCATGCCGTCCACCGCGGCCGCGTACGAGAACTGGTCCGCGCTGACGAAGAAGTTGGTGTCCTCGCGGTAGGAGTCGGGCCTCTCGGCCTCGGTATAGGCCTGCTTTACTACTTCCTTGCAGACCGTCATGACGATAGGGTCGAAGTGGGGCACCTTGAGCTGCGTGTCGTACTGGGCGACCTTGCGCGAGACCTCGGAGAGTATCGAGGTGGAGGCGATGGTCGGGATGCTGGACATGGGGCCGATGCCGGTGGAGTAGTAGATCGGGCGGCCCATCTCCGTGGCGCGGCCTATGGCCTCGTCTATCGCGTCCAGGCCCGCGATGCGGCGGATGAACAGGCCCTTGCGGCGGGCGTGCGAGAGGGTCCAGAAGAATACCACGATTATGACCAGCATCAGGACGAAGTTATTGAGCCGGGCCATGTTGAACCAGTTGCCTTTCAGGACGACCCTGGCTGGGGAAGTCTCGGCAAAGTCATTGCCCCTGACCAGCCGGAGTTTGAAGTCCATCTCCTGCGGCTTGGCGGGGGGCCGGCCGAAAACCGATGAGGTGTCGGCCCGATAGGCGTGCCTGCCGGGAGAATGGGACCAGGCCCAGAACGGCAGATTCATCTCCTTTTCTGTCCTGGCGGAAGCGGGGAACTCGGCCAGTTTCTTCCACTCCGGCCTGGCCGGGTCCGAGACGTAGACCTCCACGGTCGCGCCTTCGGCGGCCGCGCCGGGAGAGTCCCAGCGCAGCATGGCGGTACCGCCGGCGTCGCCCGGCATGTCCGCGGCCGTGAAACCCGCGAGAGTGGGAAGAGCGGACGGCTTGGTCTCGTTGGCGTGTGAATCCGGAACCAGGAACAGCAGAGGAAGGAGCAGCGGTAATATTTTCATAGTTCTCCTGAGGGAACGTCCAAATATACATTTTTATGCAAACGGCTTGCAACAGTGAGAATTATCCAACGCAAGATGAGCCTGAAATCGAGCTCCTGTTGCCAAAACG